>NZ_JBCHAA010000011.1:0-256543 GCF_053525655.1 Trinickia camelliae | reverse complement strand
GTCACGCCCGAAAGCGCCACCGATTTCTTCGGCTTGAAGCCGGGCGTGCCTGCCGCGCCGTTGGTTTGCGTAGTCGTCTCGCTCATTGTGTCTCGTTCTCCTTGCGCGGTTATCTCGCTCTTACGCCTTGTCTTTGTTGAACAGCGTGTCGAGCTTCTGCTCGTAGGCGTAGTAACCGATGCTCTGATACAGCTCGTCGCGCGTTTGCATCGTGTCGAGCACAGCCTTTTGCGTGCCGTCGCGGCGAATCGCGCCGTAAACGTTTTCGGCGGCCTTATTCATCGCACGAAATGCGGAGAGCGGGTAAAGCACGAGCGAGACGTCCGCGCCGCGCAATTCCTCGACCGTAAAGAGCGGCGTCGCGCCGAACTCCGTGATGTTCGCCAGGATAGGCACCTTCACGGCCTGCGCGAACTGGCGATACATGCCGAGCTCGGTCATCGCTTCGGGGAAGATCATGTCCGCGCCCGCTTCGACGCAGGCGCTAGCGCGATCGATCGCGGCTTGCAGGCCCTCGACCGCGAGCGCGTCGGTGCGCGCCATGATGACGAAGTTCGGATCGGTGCGCGCGTCGACGGCGGCCTTGATGCGATCGACCATCTCGTCCTGCGAGACGATCGCTTTGCCCGGGCGGTGTCCGCAGCGCTTCGCGCCGACTTGGTCTTCGATATGCATCGCGCCCGCGCCGGCCTTCGTCAACTCCTTGACCGTGCGCGCGATATTGAACGCGGACGGACCGAAACCGGTATCGACGTCGACCAGCAGCGGCAAGTCGCAGACGTTGGTGATGCGGCGCACGTCGGTCAGCACGTCGTCGAGCGTGGAGATGCCGAGATCGGGCAGCCCGAGCGAGCCGGCCGCGACGCCTCCACCGGAGAGATAGATCGCCTTGAAGCCCGCGTGCTTGGCGAGCAGCGCGTGGTTCGCATTGATCGCGCCGACGACTTGCAGCGGCTTTTCAGCGGCGACTGCGGCGCGGAACGCCGCGCCTGCGGATGGGTTCGCCGAGGGGTTCGTCATTGTCCTGTCTCCTTCGTGGTGTCGTCGGGGCCGAAGAGCGGCGCGGTTTCCTGCGGCAGCGGCCGGCCCGTGGCCCGCGCGCGCCGCAGCACCGACCAGTAGTACCGGTAGCTTGCGCGGTCGTGCAGCGTGTCGCCGTGGCGCGTCGGGCCCCACTGCGCCGCTTGCGCCGCGAGCAGGATCTCGGCGGCGGTCGCGATCTCTTCGTCGCGCGGCGCGAACGCGGCCACGATGACGGGAATCTGCGCCGGGTGGATGCTCCACATCCGCGTGTAAGCGAACTCGTTGCGAGCGCGCTCGGCGTCGTTCGCGACGACGCTCATGTCGCGCACCTCGGTGCTCACGTTGTGCGACGGCACCTTGCCGTGCGCGTGACACGCGGCGGCGATCTCGAGCTTCGCGCGGCGCACGAGCGGGTGGTCGAACTGGCCGGGCGAGCGCATCGCCGAATCGGGGATCGCGCCGTTATGAGCGGAGACGAAGTCCATCAGCCCGAAGGAGAGCGCCTCGACAGCGGGCAGCGCCGCGAGCGCGAAGGCTTGCGCGAGCGCGCCATGCGTCTCGATCAGCACTTGGACGGGGATCGGCTTCGCGATCCCGAGTTCACGCCGCGTGGCTTCGATGAACGCGCACATTTCGGCGGCGTCGCCCGCGTTGCGGACTTTCGGCAGCGTGATGTAGGCGGGCGCGCGCGCCGCGCCGCGCAGGATCAGGCGGACGTCGTCGCGCCAGTGCGGGTGATCGAAATCGTGGATGCGCACGCCGACGCGGCCGAATGGATCGTGCTCGCCGCCGACGAGCGACGCGACCAGCTCCGCGTGCTCGGCCTCGCGGCCCACTTCGGCGCCGTCCTCGCAATCGAGCGTGACGTCGAATACCGGCCCAAGCTGTGCCTGCAGCGCCAGCGATTTGAGCATCAGCTTCTCGCTGCCCGCGTAATGGTCGCAGGCAGGCAGGATGGCGGGTGGCGCTTCGCCGTCAAACAGCACAACGGCAGGGAGGAGTGCGCGCATCTTCGGCGTCAGGAGCGTGGGTCGTCGGGAAGAAAACCTGATTCGGGCGAGTTCTGTCGCGCTGGATCGTCGCTTGCGGAATACCGGCTGCCGGCGTCATCGGCGATGAGCAGCGGCCGACGATGAAAACGGCGGGACTGCGCCGTTGTTCGCTGCAACACGCGCTGCAAAACGCGCTCGAATCAGGTGCGAAGACCGGCGTTCGCGGGTCCGCTCGACTCGCAGTTGAGCGGACCTTCGGCGCCTGCCTTCGCAGACAAGTGCCGGAAACGCGTCGAACAGCAACGGTTTCCGGCGCGCATCGGCCTTTTAGCCGAGCAGGTGCTGAACGCCGTCGCGCTCTTCGAGCAGTTCGGCGAGCGTGCCATCCATCTTTTCACGCGAGAAGGCGTCGATTTCCAGACCTTCGATGCGCTTGTACTCGCCGTTTTCGCAGACGACCGGCACGCCGTAGACGATGTCTTCGGGGATGCCGTACGAGCCGTCCGACGGGATGCCCATCGTCACCCACTTGCCGTTCGTGCCGAGCACCCAGTCACGCACGTGGTCGATCGCCGCGTTCGCAGCGGAAGCCGCCGACGACAGGCCGCGCGCTTCGATGATCGCCGCGCCGCGCTTGCCGACGGTCGGGATGAAGGTGTTGCGGTTCCATTCGTCGTCGTTGATCAGCTTCGTGAGCGATTGGCCTTCGACGGTCGCGAAGCGGAAGTCGGGGTACATCGTCGGCGAGTGGTTGCCCCACACGGCGAGCTTTTCGATCGACGCGACGGCCTTGCCCGACTTGGCGGCCAGTTGCGACAGCGCGCGGTTGTGGTCGAGGCGCAGCATGGCGGTGAAGTTCTTCTTCGGCAGATCCGGCGCCGACTTCATTGCGATGTAGGCGTTCGTGTTGGCCGGGTTGCCGACCACCAGCACCTTCACGTCGCGGCTTGCCACTTCATTGAGCGCCTTGCCTTGCACCGTGAAGATCTCGGCGTTGGCCGACAGCAGGTCCTTGCGCTCCATGCCCTTCGAACGCGGACGCGCGCCAACCAGCAGGGCGACGTCGACATCCTTGAAGGCGACTTTCGGGTCGTCGGTGACCACCACGCCCGCGAGCAGCGGGAACGCGCAGTCTTCCAGTTCCATCACGACGCCTTTCACGGCGGCCTGCGCTTGCGGCAGGTCGAGCAGTTGCAGGATGACCGGCTGGTCTTTGCCGAGCAGATCGCCATTGGCGATACGGAACAGCAGCGAGTAACCGATTTGACCTGCGGCGCCGGTGACGGCAACACGCTTTGCGGGCTTAGCCATTGAGAAATCTCCAGGACGATGCGTTGGACGCTAGGGAAAACGCCATTCTATGCGCGTTACGCGAAGCGTGAATGAAGCATGGAGCAACGAAGCTGCGCGATGGGCCCGAGAACCGCGCCGGGCTTGACGCTGCGGCAACGCCGCCATGCCGGATAACCGGTGCCGCGAAGGGAGCGGCGAAGCGGGGAATGGGGATGTTCGAAGGCGGTAACGACGCCTGCCGGAGCGCTCGATGGCGCCGGCGACTGCAGCAGCGCGCGAATCGCAAGACTCATGCTCAAACGTTTCGCGGCTGGCGGGAAGCGCTTCGCACGACCCGCAAACCCTGGCTCGCGTTGGAGTGTAGGAGGGGGGCAACGCAAAGTCAACAGTATCTTATGTCTTATATAAGACATATCTATTGCAGGGAAAAGCCTGGACGCGAAATGGGCGTTTGTGATGAAATGCGCGCATGAATGCGAACCCGGCGAACACAGCGAATCCGAACGGCGCGGCCGGCTCCGGCGCGGCGGCCCCTGGCGGGGCTGGCGACGGCGCGGGCGCGGGTGGCGCGGGCTCGCCGACGTTCAGTCCGCTCTATCAGCAAATCAAAGGGCTCATCACCCAGAGCCTTGAATCGGGCGAATGGAAGCCCGGTGAGATCATTCCGAGCGAGGTCGAACTGGCGGCCCGCTATAAGGTGAGCCAGGGCACGGTGAGGAAGGCGATCGACGAACTCGCCGCCGACAACCTGCTCGTGCGCCGCCAGGGCAAAGGCACGTTTGTTGCGACGCACAACGAAGACCGCGCTCAATTCCGTTTCCTCCGCCTCTTGGCCGACGACGGCGCCGAACATCCCCACATCAGCAAGCTGCTCGAATGCCGGCGCCTGCGCGCGCCGGCCGAGATCGCGCGCCAGCTCGACTTGAAGCCCGCCGATCCCGTGGTTCTTATCAAGCGCCTCCTGCAATTCGATGGCGAAACCACGGTGCTAGACGAGATCTGGCTGCCGGGCGGCGTGTTCCGTGGACTCACGCTCGAGCGCTTAAGCGAGTATAAAGGCCCCCTGTACGCGATGTTCGAGACGGAGTTCGGCACACGGATGATCCGGGCCTCGGAGAAGATCCGCGCGGTGGCGGCCGAGCCGGCGGTAGCCGACCAACTCAGGGTGCCCGCAGGATTTCCTTTGCTCTCTGTCGAGCGGGTGTCCTATACATACGGAGACCGGCCCGTCGAAGTGCGTCGCGGTTGGTATGTCACAACCGGGTATTACTATCAGAACGACTTGAGTTGAGCGGAGCCCGCAGAGCCTTGGTGGAGGCGGGTCTCGGGGCGTCATTGTTGCGCGTGGTGCAAAACTTCGGAGTAGGTTTTCGCTGCGTTGCGATATAAAAAGGCGCTAAAATCGCGGATTAGTGTGACAACATAGTAGGGGTCTAGCATGGCAGAAGCCGTAAAAAAACCAAGGCCGGAGTACCGGAACATTGGTATCGGTCAAATATTGACGGCATATCGTCTCCCGCTAGCGGGGCGCGTGTCGATCTTGCATCGCGTCAGCGGTGCGTTGCTCTTCATATTCCTTCCGTTCCTGCTTTACCTCTTCGATCAAAGCCTCACTTCCGAGCTCAGCTTCGAAGTCTTCAAGGGCTTCCTCTCCAACGTCATCGTCAAGCTCATCACGCTGGTTCTCGCGTGGGCCTTCCTCTTCCACTTCTGCGCCGGCATCCGTCACCTTGTGATGGACACGAACCACAACGCCGTGTCGAAGGAAAAGGGCAAGTCGACCTCGGTCGTCGTCCTCGTCGTGTCGTCGATCCTCACCATCGCCTTCGCGCTCAAACTGTTCGGAGCTTTCTAAAACATGTCAGCCAATAACCGAATCGGCTCGAAGCGCCTGGTCGTCGGCGCGCACTATGGTCTGCGCGACTGGCTCGCGCAACGCGTCACCGCCACGATCATGGCGATCTACACCGTCATCCTGCTCGTCTGGTTTTTTGGCGCGCAAGACTTTTCGTATGACGGCTGGGCGTCGATCTTCGCCACGCAATGGATGAAGCTCGCCACGTTCGTCACGCTGCTCTCGCTCTTCTATCACGCGTGGGTCGGTATTCGCGACATTTGGATGGACTATGTGAAGCCCGTCGGTGTGCGTCTGGTCCTTCAAGCGCTGACGATCGTCTGGCTGCTCGCGTGTGCGGGCTACGCTGCGCAGATTCTCTGGAGAGTGTAAAAGAATGGCTGCAATCAAGAATTCTCTGCCGCGTCGCCGCTTCGACGTGGTCATCGTCGGCGCGGGCGGCTCGGGGATGCGCGCTTCGCTGCAATTGGCGCGCGCCGGCCTGTCGGTCTGCGTGCTGTCCAAAGTGTTCCCGACGCGCTCGCACACGGTCGCCGCGCAAGGCGGCATCGGCGCTTCGCTCGGCAACATGAGCGAAGACAACTGGCACTACCACTTCTACGACACGATCAAGGGCTCCGACTGGCTCGGCGACCAGGACGCGATCGAGTTCATGTGCCGTGAAGCGCCGCACGCGGTCTACGAACTGGAGCACATGGGCATGCCGTTTGACCGCAATGCGGACGGCACGATCTATCAGCGCCCGTTCGGCGGCCACACCGCGAACTACGGCGAAAAGCCCGTGCAGCGCGCGTGCGCGGCGGCTGACCGTACGGGTCACGCGCTGCTGCACACGCTGTATCAGCAGAACGTCGCGGCGAAGACGCAGTTCTTCGTCGAATGGATGGCGCTGGATCTGATCCGCGACGCCGATGGCGACGTGCTTGGCGTGACCGCGCTCGAAATGGAAACGGGCGACGTCTACATCCTCGAAGGCAAGACCACGCTATTCGCCACGGGCGGCGCGGGCCGGATCTTCGCGGCGTCGACCAACGCGTTCATCAACACGGGCGACGGCCTCGGCATGGCGGCGCGCTCGGGCATCGCGCTGCAAGACATGGAGTTCTGGCAGTTCCACCCGACCGGCGTGGCCGGCGCGGGCGTGCTGATCACCGAAGGCGTGCGCGGCGAAGGCGGCATTCTGCGCAACTCGGACGGCGAGCGCTTCATGGAGCGTTACGCGCCGACGCTGAAGGATCTGGCGCCGCGCGACTTCGTCTCGCGCTCGATGGACCAGGAAATCAAGGAAGGCCGCGGCGTGGGTCCGAACAAGGATCACGTGCTGCTCGACCTGTCGCACATCGGCGCCGAGACGATCATGAAGCGTCTCCCGTCGATCCGCGAAATCGCGATGCGCTTCGCGAACGTCGATCCGATCAAAGAGCCGATCCCGGTCGTGCCGACCATCCACTATCAGATGGGTGGAATTCCGACGAACATCAATGGCCAGGTCGTGGGCACGTCGAAGGGTCACGAAGATCCGGTCAACGGCTTCTACGCGGTCGGCGAGTGCTCGTGCGTGTCGGTGCACGGCGCGAACCGCCTCGGCACGAACTCGCTGCTCGATTTGGTGGTGTTCGGCCGCGCGGCCGGCAACCACATCATCAAGCACGTCAAGGAAATCAAGGAGCACAAGCCGCTGCCGGCCGATGCCGCCGATTTCGCGCTGTCGCGCCTCGACAAGCTCGAGAAGTCGAGCTCGGGCGAGTACACGCAAGCGATCGCCAACGACATCCGCACGAACATGCAGGCGCATGCCGGCGTGTTCCGCAACTCGCAGCTGCTCGCCGAAGGCGTCGAGAAGATCAACGAGCTCAAGGAGCGCGTCGATCACGTGCATCTGAAGGACAAGTCGAAGGTGTTCAACACCGCGCGCGTCGAAGCGCTCGAGCTGGCGAACCTGATCGAAGTGGCGCGCGCGACGATGGTGTCGGCGGAAGCCCGCAAGGAAAGCCGCGGCGCCCACGCGCACAACGACTACGAGCATCGCGACGACGAAAACTGGCTGCGCCACACGCTGTGGTTCAGCGAGGGCGATCGCCTCGACTACAAGCCGGTGCACATGAAGCCGCTGACAGTCGAATCGGTGCCGCCGAAGCCGCGTACGTTCTAAGCGCTTTCCTCGTACCTGATGCTTGACGCCGGAGCTCGCTAGAAAGAGCCGGCCCGGCGGAATCCTAGAGAGCCAAATAAAGGACTCTGAAATGGCAAAACGTATTTTTGAAATCTACCGCTACGATCCGGACAAGGATGCGGCCCCGCGCATGCAGACGTACGAAATCGAAATCGATTCGCACGAGCGCATGCTTCTCGACGCGCTGGTCAAGCTGAAGGCGCTCGACGAAACGTTGTCGTTCCGCCGCTCGTGCCGCGAAGGCGTGTGCGGTTCGGACGCGATGAACATCAACGGCAAGAACGGCCTCGCGTGCCTGACGAACCTGAACGACTTGCCGCAGAAGATCGTGCTGCGTCCGCTGCCGGGTCTGCCCGTCGTGCGCGACCTCATTTGCGACTTCACGCAGTTCTTCAACCAGTACCACTCGATCAAGCCGTACCTGATCAACGACACGCCGCCGCCCGAGAAAGAGCGCCTGCAGTCGCCGGAAGAGCGTGACGAGCTGGATGGTCTGTACGAGTGTATTCTGTGCGCTAGCTGCTCCACGTCGTGCCCGAGCTTCTGGTGGAACCCGGACAAGTTCGTCGGTCCCGCCGGCTTGCTGCAAGCTTATCGCTTCATCGCGGACAGCCGCGACGAGGCGACCGGCGAGCGTCTCGACAACCTTGAAGATCCGTACCGTCTGTTCCGTTGCCATACGATCATGAACTGCGTCGACGTGTGCCCGAAGGGCCTGAACCCGACGAAGGCGATCGGCAAAATCAAGGAATTGATGGTGCGCCGCGCGGTCTGAGATGGACAGTACTTCGCATCAATCCGACCCGCTTCGCCGGGCGCGCCTTCGCTGGCGCGCCCGGCGCGGGCTGCTGGAAAACGATCTCATCTTCGAGCGTTTCTTCAGCCGATATGAGCATGATCTCAGCGACGACGACGTAGGCGCGCTCACGCGCCTGCTCGAGCTGAGCGATAACGACCTGATGGACTTGCTTCTCTCGCGCAAGGAACCGGATGGCGACCTTGCCGGACCGGATGTAAGCCGGATCTTGGGGCTGTTGCGCGCTGTTTGAGCGCCGTCTGTTAGCGGCGCCGCGTGCAATTTATCGAAAACCCGTAATAAAACCTTCGATTGAGGATGCTATGACCCCGTCAGAAGTTAAAGCCACGCTATCGTTCAGCGATAATTCGCCCAGCGTCGAAATGCCGATCTACAAGGGCACGATGGGCCCGGATGTGATCGACATCCGCAAGCTCTACGGCCAAACCGGCAAGTTCACGTACGACCCGGGCTTTATGTCGACGGCGTCGTGCAACTCGGCGATCACTTACATTGACGGCGACAAGGGCGAGCTGCTTTACCGCGGCTATCCGATCGACAACCTCGCGCAAAACGCCGACTTCCTCGAGACTTGCTACCTGCTTCTGAATGGCGAGCTGCCGAACGCCGCACAGAAGAAGGAGTTCGTGGAAACCGTCACGAAGCACACGATGGTTCACGAGCAGATGCAGTTCTTCTTCCGCGGCTTCCGTCGCGATTCGCATCCGATGGCGATTCTCGTCGCATCGGTCGGCGCGCTGTCGGCGTTCTATCACGACTCGCTCGACATCAATAACCCGCGTCACCGCGATATCTCGGCGATCCGCATGATCGCGAAGCTGCCGACGCTCGTGGCGATGGCGTACAAGTACAGCATCGGCCAGCCGTTCGTCTATCCGAAGAACGAACTGTCGTACAGCGCGAACTTCATGCACATGATGTTCTCGAACCCGTGCGAAGAGTACAAGGTCAACGACGTGCTCGTGCGCGCGCTCGACCGTATCCTGATCCTGCACGCCGACCACGAGCAGAACGCGTCGACCTCGACGGTTCGCTTGGCTGGCTCGTCGGGCGCGAACCCGTTCGCGTGTATCGCGGCTGGTATCGCGTGTCTGTGGGGCCCGGCGCACGGCGGCGCAAACGAAGCCGCGCTGAACATGCTCGAAGAGATCGGCTCGGTCGACAACATCCCCGAATTCATCAAGCAAGTGAAGGACAAGAATTCGGGTGTGAAGCTGATGGGCTTCGGTCACCGCGTGTACAAGAACTACGATCCGCGCGCGAAGCTGATGCGCGAAACGTGCCACGAAGTGCTCGAAGAACTGGGCCTGCACGACGATCCGCTGTTCAAGCTCGCGATGCAGCTCGAAAAGATCGCGCTCGAAGACGAATACTTCGTGTCGCGCAAGCTGTACCCGAACGTCGACTTCTACTCGGGTATCGTGCAGCGCGCGCTGGGCATCCCGACCTCGATGTTCACCTGCATCTTCGCGATGGCGCGCACGGTGGGCTGGATCGCACAGTGGAACGAAATGATCTCGGAAGCCGAGCAGAAGATCGGCCGTCCGCGTCAGTTGTTCATCGGCGAAACGGCGCGCACGGCGAAGCCGCTGGCACAGCGTTGATGTGCTGCTGAGCGAGCGACGAGCGCACGATTGAGTCGGGCGCTCGCGCGAAGCTCGGCTAGGACGCAGGGCCTATGAAAACACCCCAATGGCGAGAGCCGTTGGGGTGTTTTGCTTTTAAGTGCTGCGTGGAGCGCTCCGCTAATGGCCGCGCTCAGCAGCGCTAGCTCGGACGACGCCTTGCACTGCGCCGCTCCAGCGACGGCGGCCTCACATCGAGCATCTGTGGCTGCTCGGCGGCATCAGGGGCGCGTCCATGCGTCTCGAAGAAATGGCGATAGTCGCGCGGAGTCATCCCGCGCGCCGCAAGAAACTGCCGATTGAAATTCGCGAGAGACGGGTAGCCCGACTTCGTTGCGATCAGCGAGATCGGCCATTCGGTGTCGGTGAGTTGCCGCGCCGCGTAGCTGATGCGCAGGCGGATCAGATAGCGGCCGACGCTTTCCCCGGTATGCCGCAAGAAATGACGATGCAATGTCCGTTCGGACATGCTGGCGGCCGCGCACAGTTCGGCGATGCGCAGCGGCTCGTGAAAGCGCCGGTCGAGCAGGTCGAACACCCGGTTCAGACGTTCGGCTTCGGACCGGATGGCCGTTTCCGTTGTCGCGTCGTCACCGCGCCTTGCCGCGCTGTCGGCATCGTTCCGATGCTGGCGTTGGCCTTTTGCGTCGGCAGGCACCTGTGCGGCGCGTGTGTCCTTGCGTCCGGCGGCGTGCGCGGATGGCGTCGCGAGCGGGGTCGCTCCGGCTTCCGCGAGTTCGGCGAGCGCGTCGAGTACGGCAAAGAGGCGCACGCGCGGCGATGCGTGCAGCAGGTCAGGAAGCCGCGCGCGCATTTGAGCGGCCGCGGTGGCGTCGAATTGCAGCCCGGGCGCGCCGCGCCGCAGCAGCTTGCGCAGTGACGCGAACTCCGGACAGCAGTCAGCGACGCGGCGTGCCCAATCCCCGCTGAACCAGACGACGACGGCAATTTGCGGCTCGCGGCTGTCGATGCTTTCCGTCGACGACCACGTATGCGGCAGATCGGGCGGTACCAGGACGAGGTCGTCGGCCGCATAGTCGGCGATATGGTCGCCGATGAAGCGCCGGCCGCGGCTGTTCATCGTCAGCGTCAACTCGTATTCCGGGTGATGGTGCCACTCGAACGGGATGCGCTTGATCTTCCGGTGGTAGACGCGCACCGAGCAGCCTTCTGCAAGCGTGACGCGTTCGAACTGAGGCTTCATTTAGCTGACTTGTCGGGTGGCAGAAGAAGGTGTGAAGTGAGTGCACTCGCTGTCTGAATTCTATCGATCGTTGGCTGAATCGTATCTCTGTCGATGGCTGCGTCAGCCTACGCTGTCGATACACCATTCGACAGAGGAGACATCCATGCCACTCATCATCGACGATATCCCCCGCGCCATTCGCGAGGTCAAGCAGCAACTGCGCGGCGATTTGCCGAGCTACGCGCGCGTGTTTCGCGAGGTCGAAGGCGCAGTCGCGGCGCAGGTCGAAGCGATCCGCAGCGATCGCGCGCGCGGCGTCGACGTGATTCCCGTTCTGGACTACGCCGCGATGGCGGCGGGTGACGTCGATCCGCGCAAGATCGAGCAGATCCGCACGCGCGGTGCGTGCGTCGTGCGCGGCGTGTTCGACCGTCTGCAAGCGGCGGACTGGAACGACGAAATCGCCGATTACCTGGCATCGAATCGATTCGACGACCGGCTCGCCAATCGCGCCGAAGATCAGTATTTCGGAACGCTCGCTTCGAGCAAGCCGCAGATCTATGGCGTGTACTGGTCGAAGCCGCAAGTCGCCGCGCGCCAGTCGGTCGAGCTGACGCATACGCGCGTGTTCCTGAACCGCTTGTGGCGTGCGCAGAGCGAAGGTCGGCGCCACTTCGACCCCGATCGCGTGCCGGTCTATGCCGACCGTATTCGCCGTCGTCCGCCCGGTTCCGCCACGCTCGGGCTGTCGCCGCACGTCGACGGCGGCTCGATCGAGCGCTGGCTCGACCCGAACTTCCGGCGCGTCTACCGGCACGTGCTGTCGGGAAACTGGCGCGAGTACGATCCGTTCGATGCCGCATACCGTCCCGATGTCGAAGAGATTCCGTCGCCGGCCGTGTGCTCGATGTTCCGCACGTTCCAGGGCTGGACCGCGCTGACGCCGCAGGGGCCCGGCGACGGCACGCTGCAGCTCGTGCCGATGGCGAACGCGATGGCCTACGTGGTGTTGCGGGCGCTGCAAGACGACGTGCCCGAGGACGAGCTGTGCGGCGCGCAGCCCGCGCGTGCGCTGTCGATCCGTCCGGAATGGCACGGCTTGCTGCTCGACGCGGTCACGCCGATTCCGCATATGGAGCCGGGCGACGCCGTGTTCTGGCATAGCGACGTCGTGCATTCGGTTGAGGACGCGCACCGCGGCAGCGGCTACAGCAACGTGATGTACATCGCGTCGGCGCCGTGGTGCGCGAAGAACGAGGCCTACCTGAAGCGCCAGTTGCCGAGCTTTCTGCGCGGCGAGAGCCCTCCCGATTTTCCCGCCGATCACTTCGAGACGGACTTCATGGGACGCGCGCAAGAGAGAGACTTGAGCACGCTCGGCCGGGAACAAATAGGGCTTGCTTCACCAGGTTGTTAAAATGGCGGGAGTTCCGGTATGTCACTCAGGGTGCGCTCGCTGCCGAAAGGGCGTGCCCGGCTCCATGAGGGCTTGCCTCGATACCGGGTCGTGTTGAATACTTCAACGCGAACTTTCTCCTGACCTCCATTAAACGGTTTTCCTCATGAGCACCATTCTTCCGAATCTTCCGGCCGGTCAAAAGGTCGGTATCGCGTTCTCCGGCGGCCTCGACACCAGTGCGGCGCTGCACTGGATGAAACTCAAAGGGGCCGTCCCGTACGCCTACACCGCGAATCTCGGGCAGCCGGACGAGGATGACTACGATTCGATTCCCAAGCGCGCGCTCGAGTACGGCGCGGAAGGCGCACGCCTGATCGATTGCCGCGCGCAACTGGTGGCGGAGGGCATTGCGGCGCTGCAAAGCGGCGCGTTCCACATCTCCACTGCCGGCGTCACGTACTTCAACACGACGCCGATCGGCCGCGCAGTCACGGGCACGATGCTCGTCGCCGCGATGAAGGAAGACGGCGTCAACATCTGGGGCGACGGCAGCACCTACAAGGGCAACGACATCGAGCGCTTCTATCGCTACGGTCTGCTCGTGAACCCGGACCTCAAAATCTACAAGCCGTGGCTCGACCAGACGTTCATCGACGAGCTGGGCGGTCGCGCCGAAATGTCGGAGTTCATGCGCCGCTCGGGCTTCGCGTACAAGATGTCGGCCGAAAAGGCTTACTCGACCGATTCGAACCTGCTCGGCGCGACGCACGAAGCCAAGGACCTCGAAAGCCTCAACAGCGGCATCAAGATCGTGCAACCGATCATGGGCGTCGCGTTCTGGCGCGAAGACGTACCGGTCAAGCATGAGGAAGTGACGATCCGCTTCGACGCGGGCCAACCGGTCGCGCTGAACGGCGTCGAGTTTTCCGATCCAGTCGAACTGCTGCTGGAAGCGAACCGTATCGGCGGCCGTCATGGCCTCGGCATGAGCGACCAGATCGAGAACCGCATCATCGAGGCGAAGAGCCGCGGCATCTACGAGGCTCCGGGTCTTGCGTTGCTGTACATCGCCTATGAGCGCCTCGTCACCGGCATTCATAACGAAGACACGATCGAGCAGTACCGCGAAAATGGCCGCCGCCTCGGCCGCCTGCTGTACCAGGGCCGCTGGTTCGATTCGCAAGCGATCATGCTGCGCGAAACGGCCCAACGCTGGGTGGCGCGTGCGGTGACGGGCGAAGTGACCGTCGAGCTGCGCCGCGGCAACGACTATTCGATCCTGAACACAACTTCGCCGAACCTGACGTATCAGCCGGAACGTCTGTCGATGGAGAAGGTCGCTTCGACGTTCTCGCCGAGCGACCGCATCGGCCAGCTGACGATGCGCAACCTCGACATCAGCGATACGCGCGACAAGCTGCGCATCTACGCGAATGCGGGCTTGCTGACGCCGGGTGAGGCGTCCGCGCTGCCGCAACTGAAGGGCGATAACGAGTAAGTCCGTTGGACTTCTGATTGGATACGGAGCTGCCTCCGTATCCAATCCAGGCGCAATCAAACGACTAAAAAGCGCCGCACCGTTTGCCTGGCAGTCGCGATCCAGGTACCGCGACTACCACCATAACTCCCTGTTTTTAATCGCTTTTTTGCGAATCCTATGGTGCCGGACGGGCACTATGCGTGGCATAATCGACCGCACCGGGATTGCCCGATGTCACTACTACCCCGCATACCATGGCACAGACTCTCTACGACAAATTGTGGAATTCGCACGTCGTCCACACGGAAGAAGACGGCACGACCCTGCTCTACATCGACCGTCATCTGCTGCATGAAGTCACCAGCCCGCAGGCATTCGAAGGTCTGAAGCTGAGTGAGCGCCCGGTGTGGCGCATCAGCGCGAACCTCGCGGTGTCGGACCACAACGTACCCACCACCGACCGTAGCCACGGCATCGCAGATCCCGTCTCGAAGCTGCAAGTCGATACGCTCGATTCGAACTGCGATTCCTACGGCATCACGCAGTTCAAGATGAACGACCTGCGCCAGGGCATCGTTCACATCATCGGGCCGGAGCAGGGCGCGACGCTGCCGGGCATGACGATCGTCTGCGGCGATTCGCACACCTCCACGCATGGCGCGTTCGGCGCGCTCGCGCATGGCATCGGCACCTCGGAAGTCGAGCACGTGCTCGCCACGCAAACGCTCTTGCAAAAGAAGAGCAAGAACATGCTCGTGAAGGTCGAAGGCCAGCTGCCGCGCGGCTGCACGGCAAAAGACATCGTGCTCGCGATCATCGGCAAGATCGGCACCGCGGGCGGCACGGGCTACGCGATCGAATTCGGCGGCTCGACGATCCGCGCGCTGTCGATGGAAGGCCGCATGACGGTCTGCAACATGGCGATCGAAGCCGGCGCGCGCGCAGGCATGGTCGCTGTCGACGACACCACCGTCGAATACCTGAAGGGCCGTCCGTTCACGCCGACGGGCGTCGAGTGGGATCAGGCAGTCACGTACTGGAAGCAGTTCGCCACCGACCCCGGCGCGACGTTCGATCGCGTGGTCGAGTTGAATGCCGCCGAGATCGTGCCGCAAGTCACGTGGGGCACGTCGCCGGAAATGGTGACGTCGATCGACAGCCGCGTGCCGGATCCTGAGAAGGAAAAAGACCCGGTCAAGCGCGACGCGATGGAGCGCGCGCTGCAATACATGGCGCTCGAACCGAATCTGCCGATCGAATCGATCAAGCCGGACAAGATCTTCATCGGCTCGTGCACGAACGCGCGCATCGAAGACTTGCGCGCCGCCGCTTATGTCGTGAAGAAGCTGGGCCGCCGCGTCGCGCCGAACATCCGGCTGGCGATGGTCGTGCCGGGTTCGGGTCTCGTGAAGGCGCAGGCCGAGCGCGAAGGGCTCGACAAGGTGTTCACGGACGCCGGCTTCGAATGGCGCGAGCCGGGCTGCTCGATGTGCCTCGCGATGAACGCCGACCGGCTCGAACCGGGCGAGCGCTGCGCGTCCACGTCGAACCGCAATTTCGAAGGGCGTCAGGGGGCTGGCGGCCGCACGCACTTGGTGAGCCCGGCGATGGCCGCGGCGGCGGCGATCGAAGGCCACTTCGTCGATATCCGCAAGTTGGGTTGATGGCAATACGAGTCGAGTGATAGATCATGGATAAATTCGTTGTGCACACGGGCCTTGTTGCGCCCCTCGATCGCGAGAACGTCGATACCGATGCGATCATCCCGAAGCAGTTTCTGAAGTCGATCAAGCGCACGGGCTTCGGTCCGAACGCGTTCGACGAGTGGCGCTACCTGGACCACGGCGAGCCGGGCCAGGACAACTCGAAGCGTCCGCTCAACCCGGACTTCGTGCTGAATCAGCCGCGCTATCAGGGCGCATCGGTGCTGCTCGCTCGCAAGAACTTCGGCTGCGGCAGCTCGCGCGAACACGCGCCGTGGGCGCTTCAGCAATACGGCTTCCGCGCGCTGATCGCGCCTAGCTTCGCAGATATTTTCTACAACAACTGCTTCAAGAACGGCGTCTTGCCGATCGTGCTGACCGAGCAGCAAGTCGATCATCTGTTCAACGAAACCTACGCGTTCAACGGCTATCAGCTGACCGTCGATCTTGATGCGCAAGTCGTACGCGCGCCGGACGGCCGTGAATATCCGTTCGAAGTCGCGGCGTTCCGCAAGTACTGCCTGCTGAACGGTTTCGACGATATCGGCCTCACGCTGCGTCACGCGGACAAAATCCGCGAGTTCGAAGCCGAGCGGCTTGCAAAGCAGCCGTGGCTCAACCATCGGATCGTCGGCTGACGTCATCCAAGCGCACGGCGCGCCGCATGGCTCGCCGTGCCGCGCCCACGAATGTGCCGGGCCCGTGATGCCCGGCGCGTTCGCCGCAACGAACTCACTACAGACAAAAGGAAAACGCACATGAAGATCGCAGTGCTGCCCGGCGACGGCATCGGCCCGGAAATCGTCAACGAAGCGGTCAAGGTGCTCAACGCCCTTGGCGAAAAGTTCGAAATGGAAGAGGCGCCGGTCGGCGGCGCGGGTTACGCGGCCAAGGGCCATCCGCTGCCGGAATCGACGCTCGCGCTCGCGAAGGAAGCCGACGCGATCCTGTTCGGCGCGGTCGGCGACTGGAAGTACGATTCGCTCGAGCGCGCGCTGCGTCCCGAGCAGGCGATTCTCGGTCTGCGCAAGCATCTGCAGCTGTTCGCGAATTTCCGCCCGGCGATCTGCTATCCGCAATTGACGGATGCGTCGTCGCTGAAGGCTGAGATCGTGTCGGGCCTCGACATCCTGATCGTGCGCGAGCTGAACGGCGACATCTACTTCGGCCAGCCGCGCGGCGTCCGCCAATCGCCGGACGGTGTGTTCGAAGGCGCGAAGGAAGGCTTCGACACGATGCGCTATTCGGAGCCTGAAGTGCGCCGCATCGCGCACGTCGCGTTCCAGGCGGCGCAAAAGCGCGGCAAGAAGCTGACGTCGGTCGATAAGGCGAACGTGCTCGAAACGTCGCAGTTCTGGCGTGACGTGATGATCGACGTGTCGAAGGAATACGCGGACGTCGAGCTCTCGCACATGTATGTCGACAACGCGGCCATGCAGCTCGTGAAGGCGCCGAAGGCGTTCGACGTGATCGTCACGGGCAATATGTTCGGCGACATCCTGTCGGACGAGGCCGCGATGCTCACGGGCTCGATCGGCATGCTGCCGTCCGCTTCGCTCGATGCGAACAACAAGGGCTTGTACGAGCCGTCGCACGGCTCGGCGCCGGACATCGCGGGCAAGGGCGTGGCCAATCCGCTCGCGACGATTCTGTCGGCGGCGATGATGCTGCGCTATTCGCTGAACCGCGCCGAGCAGGCCGATCGTATCGAGAGCGCGGTGAAGAAGGTGCTGGAGCAGGGCTACCGCACCGGCGATATCGCGACGCCGGGCTGCAAGCAGGTCGGCACGGCGGCGATGGGCGACGCGGTGCTCGCGGCGCTGTAAGTATTAGGGGCGCCAAGCCAGAGCGCCCGGCCTGCAGTCCCTAAAGCGTAGTCAGACGCCTGAAGGACTGCGCATCAATCAGCGAACGGACCGCCTGACAAAGCGGTCCGTTCGCGCGAAATACGCTATACAGGGCATGACTTTACGCAAACGTCACGTTTTGCGACGAGTCGCCCAAACCAAGTTTTCGTGTATATTGTCGCGATGGCGCAGATTTCCAAAATCTCTTCGATTGCAAAACTCCACGGCGAAACGGCCTGTGCGAGCGCATTCGCCATTACCGTCATTAAATCGATTACCCGTAAAACGATCACGAAAAGCTGATCGTCCGTCGTGCCCGCTCGTCTTCCCCGCGCGGTCACGCCGGGCAAAGTTGCGGGGAAGCGTCCACTCCAAGGGTTAGTCATGAACGTAGGTCTCGTAGGTTGGCGCGGCATGGTCGGCAGCGTCCTGATGCAACGTATGCAAGAGGAACGCGATTTCGATCTGATCGAACCGGTGTTCTTCAGCACCAGCAACGCGGGCGGCAATGCGCCGTCGTTCGCGAAGAACGAGACCAAGCTCAAAGACGCGTCGAGCATCGACGACCTCAAGAAGTGCGACGTCATCATCACCTGCCAGGGCGGCGACTACACGAACGAAGTCTTCCCGAAGCTGCGCGCGGCGGGCTGGAACGGCTACTGGATCGATGCGGCTTCGTCGCTGCGCATGAAGGACGATGCGGTCATCGTGCTCGATCCGGTGAACCTGGATGTGATCAAGGACGCGCTTGTCAAGGGCACGAAGAATTTCATCGGCGGCAACTGCACGGTCAGCCTGATGTTGATGGCGCTCGGCGGCTTGTTCCGCGAAAACCTCGTCGACTGGATCACGGCGATGACGTATCAGGCCGCATCGGGTGCGGGCGCGCAGAACATGCGCGAGCTGCTCTCCCAGATGGGCACGCTGCACGGCTCGGTCAAGGAAGAGCTGGCTAATCCCTCGTCGGCGATTCTCGACATCGACCGCAAAGTGCTCGCCGCCATGAACGGCGACAACATGCCGATCGACAACTTCGGCGTGCCGCTCGCAGGCTCGCTGATTCCGTGGATCGACAAGGATCTCGGCAACGGCATGTCGAAGGAAGAGTGGAAGGGCGGCGCCGAAGCGAACAAGATTCTTGGCAAGCCGGCGATGGGTACGCCCGGTTGCGTGCCGGTCGATGGCCTGTGTGTGCGGATTGGCGCGATGCGCTGCCACTCGCAGGCGCTTACGATCAAGCTGACGAAGGATGTGCCGCTCGACGAAGTCGACAGCATCCTCGCGTCGGCCAACGATTGGGTGAAGGTCGTGCCGAACACGCGTGAAGCGTCGATGCGCGATCTGTCGCCGGCCGTCGTGACGGGTACGCTGACGGTGCCGGTCGGCCGCGTGCGCAAGCTTGCGATGGGTGGCGAATATCTGTCGGCGTTCACTGTCGGCGATCAGCTGCTGTGGGGCGCCGCCGAACCGCTGCGCCGTATGCTTCGCATTCTGCTCGACAAGTAAAGTAAACTACGCGCTCAAGACGCGTAGAAAACCAAAAGCGTCGCGTATCCCGCGGCGCTTTTTTCATTTGGCTCCATCTTGTCCTCTCCCAAACGCCACCCAGAGCTGCGCTTTAGCGCGCCGAAAGATCCAATGATCGTACGATTTACCACGCATGATTTCGTGCGCCAGTCCGTTCGTTTTGCATTCAGCAAAGCGACTGCGATCGCGATGGCGTGCGCGCTGTTTGGCACGGCAGCGAATGCCGCTACGGCCGACGCCGCTGCGTCCGCCGGTGTGGCGGCGAGCGCGCCGGCCGTCGCTAGCGCGACGGTGCCGCTTTCCGGCACGCAGTACACGGTCAAGGCAGGGCAGTCGCTGAACGACGTCGCGATCGACGTGACTCAGTCACATGATCGGTCGGTGTTGACGCATGCCGCGAAGGCGCTGTTCGACGCGAATCCGAAAGCGTTCATGGGCGGCGATCCGAGTCGTATGAGGGTCGGAGCGGTGTTGAACGTGCCGTCGTTCGATGCGACGGGGAATGTCGCTGCATCAGGCGCGGAGGCTGTCGAGGCGGCGTCGGGCGTGGCGGCTTCCGGCGTCGCAGCGGCGGCTGCCGCGAGTGCCGTTGTGCCCGCGAGCAGTGTCGCTACCCAAATAGGCGGTGCTTCGGCTTCCGCTACCGCGCAGGCAGCGTCGAATCCGGGCGCAACGGCTGCGGCGAGCGCAGCGGTTTCCGCATCGGCTGGAGCGACCGGCCAGCAGGGTTGGACCGGCGCGATTCAGCAACCGGCCAGCGCGCCGGGCGAGACGCCGGCGAGCGAGGGCAGGGCGTCGGTGCCGGCTGTTGCGACGGCGTCGGCGGCGTCCTCCGCGCAGCCGCATGTGTCGAGTCTGCAGCAGTTGCTCGCGCTCAAGAATCGGGTCCTGATGGCGCTGCAAGCGCATGGCTTCGGTCCGGCTCAGCCAGCAGCGAGCAATCGCGCTCCTGCCGGCAGTGCGACCGCTTCGGCTGGTCAGCAAACGTTGGCGGCGAGCAGCGCGTCCGGTGCTGCCGTCGCCGCTGTCGCTACCGAAGCCGTCAGCAGCCCGGCAGCGGTGCCAGCGCCCCATGTGACGGGGGACGAGCTGAGCTTCAACGGCTGGCAGATCAATATCGGCGCGCTGTCGGCGGCCGTTGTGGCGCTGCTCGTTCTGATCGTCGGTTGGGTCATGCGCGGCCGCCGCAAGCGCGCGGCTGCTGCAGCGGCTGCCGCGGCAGAAGAGCGGATCGAGAAACGCGTGCGCGCAGCGTCCGACTCGGGCGACTCCGCGTCAGCCGAAACGCCTGCCACCGAGCAAGCAGCCGACGACGCAAGCGCCGATGTCGCGATCTCGCAGCAAGGCCGCGACGCATCCCACGACGCCGCCACAACGCTATCTGACGATGCTGCCGAAGCCGAATACATCGCCGCCCTCAAGGACAGCCCGAACAGCAAGGGCGCGCTGATGGGCCTGGTCGGCATTTACGCCGAGCGGCGCGACGTCGCGCGCTTCGATGATGTCGCCAAGCAGATCTGGCAGTTGTCTGGCGGACGTGGGCCCAATTGGCGCCATGTCGCGTCGCTCGGTCGTCAGTTGGATCCCCACAACCCGCTGTATGCCGATGCGGGCGCGGCACCCGGCGCGAGCCTTGGGTCGCTCGAATCGAGTGGCGGCGGGGTGTCTTCGTTTGATGCGCCGGAGCAGGCGCCGGCAGACGCGCATGATGGCGCGGCTGCAGCCGATGCGTCGGGCATTGCGGGCGAGAGCAGTGCGGAGCCAGTAAGCGGAGCCGTCGAGTCAGCGCAAGCCGACGAGCCTTTGGCCGAGGCGAAAGCGGACTCGGGCGCAGAAGAAGGGGCGCCGATCGAGCCGCCAACCGCTACTGCACAAGCCGAAGAGGCGGTGCCGAGCGAAGAACGAGAGGCGGTGCCGCCTTCCGGACACGCCGAAGTAGAAACGCCCCACGACGAGCAGGCCGCGCCGCAGGCAGAAGAACCCGCGCCTGCCGAGACGGTAGAGAGCACGCCGTCCGTAGCCGACGCCGCGCAGCATGCCGCCGACGCCGAGTCTCGTGCCAACGATGCCGCGTCGCGGACCAATGAAATTGCGGCGCGTCTCGAAGCGATGGCTGCGGAGGTCGCGGCAGCCAAATTGCGCGAGAACGAAACTACGAGCGAAACCGAGCCGCACGTCCACGCGGCTCCATCGCCCGCGCCCGAACTCACGTGGCCGCACGACGAGCCTAACGCGCATGCGCGCGAGTTGCCGGAAGCCGAGCCGCAGACGGCGGAGCCCACCAGCCCCGAGTCGCCGGTCGTTCACGCACAATCCACGCCGTCGCACGACGCCGGCGCCGACTTCCCTGTGCCGCCGCTCGAGCCGTCGCTTGGCGAGGCGGATCATCGCGAGTCCCCGCCTGTGCTGACCGACGTGTTCGCCCCGCCTCCGGCGTTCCCGTCCGAAGCGATTTCCGCGTTGAACAGCCTGGATTTTTCGCTCCCGCCGCGTTTTGAAACCGGCCCGGCCGAGCCCTCGCGCGTTTCTCAGGACGACATCGCCGTGCCGTCGCCTGTTTCGCTGACGACGCAACCGGTCGTCGCGCCCGGGATCACCGAGCAGCAGGCCGTGCCGCCGTTCCCGGAGCCGCCGCACGCCGCCGACGCGATCGAAGCCGGCATCGCGGGCTCGGCGTCGGTCGCCGGCCTCGGCGCCGCGCGCTTCGGCGCGTTGAATCTCAACTTCGATCTGGACCTGCCGGCTTCCACGCCGCCGCTGCCGACGTTCACGCCGGAGGAGCTCGCGAAGATCGCCCGCAACAAGCTCGATCTCGCCGCCGAATACATCGAGCTCGGCGACATCGCGGGCGCGCGCACGCTGATCAACGAAGTGATCGAGTCGAACGACGCCGCCACGCGCAACGATGCCCGCGCGATGCTGTCGACGCTCGCACCGCTGTCCTGATGCCGAGCCCGATGGCCAACCTGACGCGTATCGCGCTCGGCATCCAGTACGACGGCACGGCGTTTTGCGGCTGGCAGTCCCAGCCGCACGGCAAGACGGTTCAGGACGTACTCGAGCGGGCGCTGCGCGAATTCGCGCAGACGCCGCTCTCGACGGTCGTCGCCGGCCGCACCGATACCGGCGTGCATGGGCTCGGCCAGGTCGTGCACTTCGATACGGAGCTCGATCGCACGGAATTCTCGTGGGTGCGCGGGACGAACGCGTTTTTGCCCGAGACGGTCGCCGTCCAGTGGGCGAAGGTCATGCCGGAAACGTTCCACGCGCGCTTCTCGGCGTTCGAGCGTACCTACTACTACGCGCTCTACGTCAATCCGGTGCGTTCGCCGATGCTCGCCGGCCGCGCGGGCTGGATTCACACGCCGCTCGACGTCGACGCGATGCGCGCCGCCGCCGCGTGCTTGATCGGTGAACACGATTTCTCGGCGTTCCGCTCGTCGGAATGCCAGGCGAAGACGCCGGTCAAGCATCTGTACCAGATCGACATCCGCCCGCAGGGCGACCTGATCCATTTCCGCTTCCGCGCGAATGCGTTCCTGCACCACATGGTGCGCAACCTGATGGGCTGCCTCGTCGGAGTTGGCCGCGGCCGCTATCCGGTCGAGTGGCTCGCCGAAGTGCTCGCGAGCCGCGACCGCAACCGCGCCGCGCCGACGTTCATGCCGGAGGGGCTCTATCTCGCTCATGTCGGCTATCCTGAGACCTTCGCCGTGCCGCCCGCTCATCTCGGCAGCGTGCCGTGGAGCGACATATGGAACGACCGACCGACACCATGAACGAAGCCTCATCCCAGCCAGCCGGCACGGTGCCGCACCGCACGCGCGTCAAGCTGTGCGGCCTCTCACGCCTCGAAGACATCGCTTACGCGATCGACCTAGGCGCGGACGCGATCGGCCTCGTGTTCTACCCGCCGAGCCCGCGCGCAGTCGGCGTGGCCGATGCAGTGGACTTGACGCACGATATCCCGCCGTTCGTCTCCGTAGTCGGGTTGTTCGTGAATCCTACCCCCGACTGGATCAGCGAGGTCACGAGCAACGTTCCGCTCACGATGCTGCAATTTCACGGCGACGAGACGCCAAAAGAGTGCGAGAAGCTCGCCAATCTCGCGGGTTTGCCATGGTTGCGTGCGATACGAATTGCCGCCGATACTCGGCAAGCCGATTTGGTAGAATCGGCACTTAACTATTCATCAGCCAGCGGCCTCTTGCTCGACGCACACGTCGAGGGCTACGGCGGCGGCGGGAAGACTTTCGATTGGTCACTTATTCCAGCAGAGCTCGGGCATCGGGCCGTTTTGAGTGGTGGGTTGAACGCGCAAAACGTCAGTGATGCGATCCATCGCGTGCGCCCGTTCGCGGTCGATGTCTCGAGCGGCATCGAAGTGCCGGGCGCCAAGGGCGTGAAGGATCACGCCCGGATGGCGGCGTTCGTACGCGCAGTGCGCGAAGCGGACGCCGGATGATTGAAGCGGCACGGCTGAAAGTTTCGAACAAATCGCCGCGCCGCCCCTGCGAGAGTGACACCATGTACAACTTACCCGATCAACGCGGCCATTTCGGCCCTTATGGCGGCACGTTCGTCGCCGAAACACTCGTTCAGGCAATTGACGAGCTGCGTCTCGCCTACGAGAAATTCCAGAAAGATCCCGACTTCATCGCCGAATATCAGCGCGAGTTGAAGTATTTTGTCGGCCGTCCGTCGCCGATTTATCACGCGCAGCGCTGGAGCGAGTTGCTCGGCGGCGCGCAGGTGTTCCTGAAGCGCGAAGACCTGAACCATACCGGCGCGCACAAGGTGAACAACGTGATCGGCCAGGCGCTGCTCGCGAAGCGCATGGGCAAGCCGCGCGTGATCGCCGAGACCGGCGCGGGCCAGCACGGCGTGGCCACGGCGACGATTGCCGCGCGCTTCGGCATGGAATGCGTCGTCTACATGGGCTCCGAGGATGTGCGCCGCCAGGCCGCGAACGTCTACCGGATGAAGCTGCTGGGTGCGACTGTCGTGCCGGTCGAGTCGGGCTCGCGCACTCTGAAGGACGCGCTCAACGAAGCGATGCGCGACTGGGTCACGAACGTCGAAAACACGTTCTACATCATCGGCACGGTGGCGGGCCCGCACCCGTACCCGATGATGGTGCGCGACTTCCAGCGCGTGATCGGCGACGAATGCAAGGTCCAGATGCCCGAGTTGACCGGGCGGCAGCCGGACGCGGTGATCGCGTGCGTCGGCGGCGGGTCGAACGCGATGGGCATCTTCTATCCGTATATCGACGACACCTCGGTCAAGCTGATCGGCGTCGAAGCGGCGGGTGACGGCATCGAAACGGGCCGCCACGCGGCGTCGCTGACGGCGGGCAGCCCCGGCGTGCTGCACGGCAACCGCACGTATCTGATGCAGGACGAGAACGGCCAGATCATCGAGACGCATTCGGTGTCGGCGGGCCTCGACTATCCCGGCGTCGGCCCCGAGCACGCTTGGCTCAAGGATATCGGCCGCGCGCAATACGTGACGATCACCGACGACGAAGCGCTCAAGGCGTTCCACGACTGCTGCCGGATCGAAGGCATCATCCCGGCGCTCGAGTCGAGCCATGCGCTTGCGTATGCGGCGAAACTGGCCCCGACGCTCGGCCGAGACAAGCATCTGCTCGTCAACCTGTCCGGTCGCGGCGACAAGGACATGCACACGGTCGCCGAGCGATCGGGCATTCAGTTCTGAGCGCCGACGCGATGCGCGACCTGTTCGACGAATTCGACGAGCCGCAACCGGCCGCCGCTGGGACTTCCGAGCGGCCGTCGGCGAAAGCGAAGGCCAAACCGAAGGCGGCAGCCGCTGAGCCGCCTGCGGTGTCGGTTCTCGCCGGGGAAGCGGAGCCGATGGTGCAACTACCGGCCTCGACCTCGGAGCCGGTGGTGCAGCCGCCGGTGGTATCCAGGCTGCCCGCTGTGCCGCGCGGCATCGACATCCGCAACCGCGATTTTCTGACCGACATGGAGAACGTGCCGGACGCTTCGATCGACCTGATCGTCGCCGACCCGCCGTATGGGCTCGGCAAGGATTACGGCAACGATTCGGACATGCTCACTGGCGAAGCCTTCCTCGCGTGGACGCGCGGCTGGCTCGAGCTCGCTGTCCCGAAGCTGAAACCGTCCGGCTCGCTCTACATCTTCTGCACCTGGCAATACGCGCCTGAAATCTTCTCGTTCCTGAAGACGAAGCTCACGATGGTCAACGAGATCATCTGGGACCGGCGCGTGCCGAGCATGGGCGGCACGACGCGCCGCTTCACGTCGGTGCACGACAACATCGGTTATTTCGCGGTATCGAAGGACTACTACTTCGATCTCGACCCGGTCCGCATCCCGTACGACGCCGTCACCAAGAAGGCCCGCTCGCGCAAGCTGTTCGAGGGCAGCAAGTGGCTGGAGCTTGGCTACAATCCAAAGGATGTCTGGTCGGTCTCGCGCCTGCATCGTCAGCATGCGGAGCGCGTCGACCATCCGACGCAAAAACCGTTGGAGATCGTCGAGCGCATGGTGCTCGCGAGTTGTCCGCCGGGCGGTCGAGTCCTCGATCCGTTCATGGGCAGCGGCACCACGGCAGTCGCCTGCGCGCGCCACGCGCGCGAGTTCGTCGGCTATGAGATCAATGAAAGTTACTGCGCGATAGCGCGAGAACGCGTCAGCGCCGTCTCCGGCAGGCTCGGCGCGCCGCTCGCACCCGCGGCCGTCGAGGACTAAGCTCCCGACCCGAACCGCGCAGCCAACGAATCCAGAGAAAATTCCATGTCCCGAATCAAGAACACACTCGCGGCGCTCGCCGCGCAAGGCAAGAAAGGGCTGATCCCGTTCATCACCGCGGGCGACCCGGACCCGGCGAAGACTGTCGATTTCATGCACGCGCTCGCCGCCGGCGGCGCGGACGTCATCGAGTTGGGCGTGCCGTTCTCCGACCCGATGGCGGACGGCCCGGTCATCCAGCGCTCGTCGGAACGGGCGCTTGCGCGCGGCGTCTCGCTGCGCCAGGTGCTCGCCGACGTGAAGCGCTTTCGCGAGCGCGACGACAAGACTCCCGTCGTGCTGATGGGTTACGCGAATCCGATCGAGCGGATGGGCGCCGAAGCGTTCGCTGCGGCGGCCAAGGAAGCGGGCGTCGATGGCGTGCTGGTTGTCGATTATCCGCCGGAAGAATCGGCTAACTTCGCCGAACAGATGCGTTCTGCCGGCATCGATCCGATATTTTTGCTTGCGCCGACGTCGACCGACGAGCGCATCGCCGAAGTCGGCAAGATCGCGAGTGGCTACGTCTATTACGTGTCGCTAAAGGGCGTGACCGGCGCCGCAAATCTGGACGTTTCCAATATCGCGAGTAAAATCCCGGCCATCAAGTCGCGCGTACCCCTGCCGGTGGGCGTCGGCTTCGGCATTCGCGACGCCCAGACGGCGCGCGCGGTGGCCGAAGTGTCCGATGCCGTGGTGATCGGCAGCCGTATCGTGCAGTTGCTCGAGGAAACGGCGCCGGAAGCCGCCGTCGAAAAGCTGACCCAGTTCATCGCCGAGGTTCGGCGTGCTCTGGACAGCATCGGCGCAACTGCCGCGTAAGTAAAACGTAGAAAGGACAAACGATGAGCTGGCTCGACAAACTGTTGCCGCCGAAAATCAAGCAGACCGACCCGAAGAGCCGCAAGGGGATTCCCGAGGGCCTGTGGGTCAAGTGTCCGTCGTGCGAAGCGGTCCTGTACCGCAACGACGTCGAGGCGAATCTGCATGTCTGCCCGAAATGCAGCCATCACATGCGTATCGGCGCGCGCGAGCGCCTCGACGGCCTGCTCGACGCGGAAGGCCGCTACGAGATCGGCCAGGAAATCGTCCCGATCGATTCGCTCAAGTTCAAGGACCTTCGCAAGTACCCCGATCGCATCAAAGAAGCGATGGACGAGACGGACGAGACCGACGCGATGGTCGTGATGGGCGGCGCGATTCACACGCTGCCGGTGGTGGTCGCGTGCTTCGAGTTCGCGTTCATGGGCGGCTCGATGGGCTCGGTGGTCGGCGAACGTTTCGTGCGCGGCGCGCAGAACGCGCTCGAGCAGCAAGTGCCGTTCATCTGCGTCACCGCTTCGGGCGGCGCGCGCATGCAGGAGAGCCTGCTGTCGCTGATGCAGATGGCGAAGACCACGTCGATGCTCACGAAGCTGTCCGACGCGAAGCTGCCGTTCATTTCGGTGCTCACCGATCCGACGATGGGCGGCGTATCCGCGAGCTTCGCGTTCCTGGGCGACGTCGTGATTGCCGAGCCGAAGGCGCTGATCGGCTTTGCGGGCCCGCGCGTGATCGAGCAGACGGTGCGCGAGAAGCTGCCGGAAGGCTTCCAGCGTGCTGAATTCCTGCTGCAAAAGGGCGCGATCGACATGATCGTCGACCGTCGCAAGCTGCGCGAAGAAATCGCGCAGTTGATCGCGCTGCTGACGCGCCAGCCTGCCGACGCGGTGGCCTGAGCGGGCCATCTCGCCGCGTCACCGACTGTCGCGATCTGTCACCCGGAAAACCCGGAAAACGCGCAGACGTAAGTAGCAAACCTAGCGCGCCGCTTGAAGCGAATTCAAGCGGCGCGCTGTCATTTCCGCGATAATTACGGCCTTGTGAAAAGCCGTGCACCGATTGATCCCATGACCACATTCCCTACCTTGGACGCCTGGCTGGCGCATCTCGAGACCGCGCACCCAGTCGGCATCGACATGGGGCTCACCCGCATCGGCAAGGTCAAGGAGGCGCTCGGGCTGTCGTTCGAGTGTCCGGTCATCACGGTCGGCGGCACGAACGGCAAGGGCTCTACGTGCGCGATTCTCGAATCGATCCTGCTGCGCGCGGGGTATAGCGTCGGCTGCCATACGTCGCCGCATCTGCTCGCGTTCAACGAGCGCGCTCGCGTGAACGGCCAGATCGCGACCGATGCCGACCTGCTGCCGCATTTCGAAGCCGTCGAGGCGGCGCGCACGAGCTTTCCCGAACCGGTTTCGCTGACGTACTTCGAATTCACGACGCTCGCGATCATGCATTGGTTCGCATCGCGCGGGCTCGATGCCGTGATTCTCGAAGTGGGCTTGGGCGGGCGACTCGACGCGGTCAACATCATCGATACCGACTGCGCGATCGTCACGAGCATCGATATCGATCACACCGAGTACCTCGGCGATACGCGCGAGAAAATCGCTTTCGAAAAAGCCGGCATTTTCCGGCCGGGCAAGCCCGCCGTTTGCGGCGATCCGAGCGCGCCCCAGACGCTGATCGATCACGCCGAGAAGATCGGCGCCGATCTGTGGCTCTTCGGGCGCGATTTCCGCTACGAAGGGCAGGCGGGCAGCGAGCGCCAGCAATGGAGCTATGTCGGCCGCACGCTGCGGCGTTCGGCGCTCGCCTATCCGGCGCTGCGCGGCGCGAATCAGCTGATCAACACGTCGGCGGCGCTGGCAGCCCTCGAAGCGCTGCGCGAGCGTCTGCCGGTGTCGGCGCAGGACATTCGCCTTGGACTCGCGAACGTCGAGTTGCCGGGGCGCTTCCAGGTGCTGCCGGGCAAGCCGTCGATCGTGCTCGATGTGGCCCATAACCCGCATGCCGCAGCCGTCCTCGCGCAGAATCTCGGCAACATGGGCTATTTCCCCTACACCTACGCGGTATTCGGCGCGATGCGCGACAAGGACATCGCCGGCGTGCTCGCGCATCTGAAGGGCGAGATCGACCACTGGTGCGTGACCGACCTGCCGCTGCCGCGCGCGGCAGCGGCTGCGGAGCTCGAAGCCGCGCTGCGCGAAGCGGGCGTCGCCGACGCTTCCGACAGCAGCGTGACGCGCTTTGCAACGCCTGCGGACGCATTTCAAGACGCACTAAACCGGGCATCCGACAATGATAGAATCGTGGTTTTCGGCAGTTTCTATACGGTAGCGGGCGTCATGGCCTACCGTAAATCGCAGCAACACTGACGCGTCAGCCTCGAACACAGCCAGGATTCATGGGACTTTTCTCGTTCGGCAAAAAAGACGACGACGCGCCTAGCCGGCGCGGCGCGAATACCCGCACAGCACGTAACACGCGCGCGGAGCGCACAGAGCGGGTTGAGCGGCGAACCCGGCGCACGGAGCGCGCGGGCGATGTCGATGCGATGATGCTCGATCCCACCCTTCCGGAAAAACAGCGTGCGCGGCGGCGGCTCGTCGGCGCGATCGCGCTGGTGATTGCCGCTGTCGTGGTGCTTCCGATGGTGCTCGACTCGCATCCGAAGCCCGTCACCGACGACATCTCGATCGATATTCCGAACCGCCCGGCGCACGATACGCAAGCTGCCCGCGACGACGATACGCAAGCGGGCGTCGCGCCCGATAATCCGGCGCCCGAGGCGACGGCTGCGGCGTCCGGCGTTGCACCGCTTGTGGCTGGCAGCGATAAGGCCGCAGACAAGGCCGCGACAGGCGGCCAGGTCACGGCGCAAGCGAAGTCGCAATCGTCCGCACAAAGCACCACTCAATCGACGAAACAGACCGCGACTACACCGGCGGTTCCGGCACAGGCCAAGAAGCCGGCTACGCAGTCAGTCCAAGCTGCCGCCGCAAAACCGCCTGCGCCCGCCACACAAACGACGCAGCAATCGGCTGCCAACACGGCAACCGCGACGCCGAGCCCGGCCGAACCCGATTCAGGCACGCCCGCTGCGCCGCCTGGCGCGCGTTTCGCGGTGCAGCTCGGCTCGTTCGCGGACGACGCCAGCGCGCGCAATTGGGTGACCAAGTTGAAGGCAGCGGGCGTGCCCGCATATACCGAACATCGCAAGCAGGCCGACGGCTCGACGCGCATCCTGTTGCGCGCCGGCCCGTTCGCTGACCGCGCGGCAGCCTCCGCGGCCATCGCGAAGGTGCGCGAGGCGGGCCTGACGGCGAACGCGGGCGGTGGTGCCGCCGGCTCCGACCAATAGGGTAGCGGCGCCGATGTTGACCACGTTCGACTACGCCGTGATGGCGGTGATCGCTTTGTCGGCGCTGCGCGGCGCGTGGCGCGGCTTGCTGTCGGAAGTGTTCGGATTGATCGGCTGGATCGCGGCTTTTTTTATCGCGTGCCGTTGTGTTGGGCTCGTGGTGCCCTATATTCCAGCTAACTGGCCGGGCGGCGCATTGACACAATGGGTGCTCGCGTTTGCCGTGATCGTCATCGGCGTGGTGCTCGTGGCGAGCGTCGCGAATGCGCTGCTGGCCCGGCTCGTCGAAGTGAGCGGCCTCGGCGGTGTCGACCGCTCGCTCGGATTGATGTTCGGCCTCGCGCGCGGGGCCATTTTGGTGGTGCTCCTGGTCGCCCTCGCAGGCTTGACCGAGCTGCCACAACAGGAATTCTGGCGCCATGCGCTGCTGCGGCCCTATGCCGAGCAGGGCGTGCGCGAATTGAAATCGTTGCTTCCCCAACCGCTTGCCGATTACGTCCGCGTTTGATCCGGCAGCCTGCAGCGATTCCACAGTGCCCCTTTTCGTATTTTTGAAGGACATGCCATGTGCGGCATCGTAGGCGTAGTTTCCCAGTCCCCCGTCAATCAGCTGATCTATGACAGCCTGCTGCTCCTGCAGCACCGCGGTCAGGACGCCGCCGGCATCGCGACGGCGAACGGCAGCAACTTCCACATGTACAAGGCGAACGGCATGGTGCGCGACGTGTTCCGCACGCGCAACATGCGCAGCCTGCCAGGCACGGCTGGCATCGGCCAGGTGCGCTACCCGACCGCGGGTTCCGCTTCGAGCGAAGAGGAAGCGCAGCCGTTCTACGTGAACGCGCCGTTCGGCATCATCCTCGCGCACAACGGCAACCTGACTAACTGGCAGCAGTTGAAAGACGAGATGTTCCGCATCGACCGCCGCCACATCAACACCAATTCCGATACCGAAGTGCTGCTGAACGTGCTCGCGCACGAATTGCAGTTGTCCAGCTCGGGCCTGCAACTCGATCCGGCGGCGGTGTTCAAGGCGGTGTCGGGCGTGCATCGGCGGGTGCGCGGCTCGTACGCGATCGTGTCGCTGATTGCGGGCTACGGCCTGCTGGCGTTCCGCGATCCGTTCGGCATCCGCCCCCTTTGCCTCGGCAAGCAGGAAACGGCGCACGGCGTCGAGTGGATGGTGGCGTCGGAATCGGTGGCGGTCGAAGGCATCGGCTTCGAATTCGTGCGCGACCTGGCGCCGGGCGAAGCGGTGTTCATCGATATCGACGGCAACCTGCACAGCCAGCAATGCGCCGAGAAGCCGAGCCTGAACCCCTGCATCTTCGAATACGTGTATCTGGCGCGGCCGGACTCCGTGCTCGACGGCGTGCCGGTCTACAACGTGCGTTTGCGCATGGGTGACTACCTCGCCGAGAAGATCAAGCGCGAGTTGCCGGACGTCGCCATCGACGTCGTGATGCCCATCCCCGATTCGTCGCGGCCCGCGGCGATGCAGGTCGCGGCGAAGCTCGGCATCGAGTATCGCGAAGGCTTCTTCAAGAACCGCTACGTCGGCCGTACCTTCATCATGCCGGGCCAGGCGGTGCGCAAGAAATCGGTGCGCCAGAAGCTCAACGCGATGGCGATCGAGTTCAAGGGCAAGAACGTGCTGATCGTCGACGATTCGATCGTGCGCGGCACCACTTCGCACGAGATCGTGCAGATGGCGCGCGATGCGGGCGCGAACAAGGTGATCTTCGCGTCGGCGGCGCCGCCTGTGAAGTTCCCGAACGTCTACGGCATCGACATGCCGACGCGCGGCGAACTCGTCGCGCACGGCCGCACGGACGACGAAGTCGCGAAGATCATCGGCGCCGATTACCTCGTCTATCAGGACGTCGATGCGTTGAAGCAAGCGGTGCACGACATCAATCCGGCGCTGTCGCACTTCGAGGCGTCGTGCTTCGACGGCGACTACATCACCGGCGACGTGACGTCCGAGTATCTCGACAGGATCGAACGCGCGCGGCTTGCGCCGGACTCGCAGTCGGATCGCGACGCGGCAAGCGATGCGGTGGATGGCGGCTCGTCGCGCTCGCAACTGCACTTGCAGTTGTCGGTGGAGTAAGGACGGGCCTCGTCACGAGGCCAAGCATGGAGCGGCATCGATGCGCGACATAAACGCAAGGATGCCGCCGCCATGCTAGGATGCGATTCAGCGTCGATTTGATATCAGCTTGCGGACGCGGGGCAACCCGAAAACAGCTAAAGCGAAAGGGTAGCACCGCCGCCCGACGCTTTCCGCTGTGGCACCCCCGAAGCCCGCTTATGCCGACGCAAAGCGGGCTTTTTGTTGGCCGCTCAGTTTGCGACTCACGAACGAAACACAACGCGGAAAGACAACGAACATGGATGACTCCCTGAACTTCGACACCCTCGCCGTGCGCTCGGGTACCCTGCGCACCGAATACAACGAGCATTCGGAAGCGCTCTTCCTCACGTCGAGCTTTTGCTTCACGAGCGCGGCGCAGGCGGCCGAGCGCTTCAAGCACTCCGAGGACTACTACACGTACTCGCGCTTCACGAATCCGACGGTGACGATGTTCGAAGAGCGTCTCGCCGCGCTCGAAGGCGGCGAGGCGTGCATGGCGACGGCCTCGGGGATGAGCGCGATTTTGTCGGTCGTGATGGCCGCGATGAGCGCGGGCGATCACATGGTCAGCTCACAGAGCCTGTTCGGCTCGACGCTCGGCATGTTCTCGCAGATTTTCTCGCGCTTCGGCATCACGACGACCTTCGTCGATCCGAACGACCTCGACGCGTGGAAGAACGCCGTGCGTCCCGAGACGAAGATGTTCTTCCTAGAAACGCCGACGAACCCGCTCTGCGAGCTCGCCGACATCGAAGCGATCGGCAAGATCGCGAAGGCGTCGAACGCGATCTTCGTCGTCGACAATTCGTTCTGCAGCCCGGCGCTGCAGCAGCCGCTCAAGCTCGGCGCCGACGTCGTCATGCATTCGGCGACCAAGTTTCTCGACGGGCAGGGGCGTGTGCTGGGCGGCGCGCTCGTCGGCACCAAGCAATTCATCATGGAGAAGGTGTTCCCGTTCGTGCGCAGCGCCGGGCCGACGCTCTCCGCATTCAACGCGTGGGTGCTGCTCAAGGGGATGGAGACGCTGTCGCTGCGCGTCGAGCGTCAGTCGGCCAGCGCGCTCGAAGTGGCTCGTTTCCTCGAGTCGCATCCGGCGGTCAATCGTGTCTGGTATCCCGGGCTTGAGTCGCATCCGCAGTACGAGATCGCGAAGCGTCAGCAGAGCTCGGGCGGTGCGGTCGTCGCGTTCGAGCTGAAGGGCGACACGCCCGAGCAGCAGCGCGAGAACGCGTGGCGCGTGATCGACGGCACCAAGATCTGCTCGATCACGGCTAACCTCGGCGACACGCGCACGACGATCACGCACCCCGCGACGACGACGCATAGCCGCGTCACGCCTGAGGCGCGCGCGGCGGCGGGCATTACGGAAGGCGTGATTCGGCTTGCAGTGGGGCTCGAGAATGCGGGCGACATTTGCCGCGATCTGGCGCGTGGACTCGAGGGCTGAGGGCTAAGCCCCGGGGTGGTGGCGCGTGCTGCGATAGCGCGCGCTAGTGCCGCCCGGTCCGCCACTGTCCGGGCGCGCGCCCGAAACGCCGCGTGAACGCGTGCGTGAAGGCGCTCTGATCACCGAACCCGACTTGCAGCGCGACATCGGTCAGCGTATTGCGCGGGTCGTTGAGCAGCGCGAGCGCGGTGTCGAGCCGCAAGCGCTGCAAGTAGCGATGCGGCGTCTCGCCGAACGCCTCGATGAACAACTGATGGAACCGGCGCATGCCGAAGCCGCAATGCGCGGCGAGGTCCGCGATGCGCAGCGGCTCCGATAGATGCGCGCGCAACCATCGGTCGATGCGCGCATAGTCCAACCCCACAGGCCCCGCGAGTCCGCCGGCGGGCAGCGTCGTATTCGGATCGGCGACGAGCGCGGCACACAGGCGCGCGGCGGCGTCCCAGTGGAAACGATGCGCGTCGAGCGCGTTGCTTGCTGGCGCGCGGCCGGCCGCGCTTGCCGCGACGTTGCGCACGAGCAGGGTCAGCGACGCATCGATCGTCACCGCGCGGGCTCGATCGAACAGCCGTTCGGGCACCGCGAGCGAGGCCGCCGGCAAGTCGAGCACGAGCTGGCGGTTCTCGCCGATGCCCGCATAGTCGTGGCGCGCGCCGGCCGGCACGAGCCACGCGGAACGGCAATCGATGCGTTGCCCGATGCCGTCCACCGCCATCTCCATCGAACCGTCGAGCCCGAGCACGATCTGGTGAAAGTCGTGCACGTCCGACGCTTCGACGACGCCATAGCGGCGCAGCGAAACGGCGGGCGACAGCAACGGTTCATGGGAGTGGGCGGGATTCATACTCGATACGCGCGTTTCAAACGTCGAGCAATTCCACTTCGAACACGAGCGTTGCATTCGGCGGAATCACGCCGCCCGCGCCGCGCGGGCCATAGCCGAGCTGGGGCGGAATCGTCAGGCGCCGCACGCCGCCGACCTTCATGCCCTGGACGCCTTCGTCCCAGCCCTTGATGACCATCCCGCCGCCGAGCACGAAGGCGAACGGGTCGTTGCGGTCCTTGCTCGAATCGAACTTTTGACCGTCGGTCAGCCAGCCCGTGTAGTGGACGCTGACAGTTTTACCGGCGACCGCTTCGGCGCCCGTGCCTTCGGTCAGATCTTCATATTTGAGGCCGGATTCGGTGGTGACGATCGACATGGATTCCTCCCGTAAATAATGGAAACCGTCATTGTAGGCGTTCGAGCAGCAGTACGCGGCCGCTGCGCGCGTTGCCGTGCCTATAATGGTTTTTTCTTTCCTTCGATCGTACGAGGATCGACTGTGACGATGCCATCCACCGCCAACGATGCCGCGCTCGACGAGCGCTTCGCACGCCTATCCGCCGAGGCGGCGCTCTTCATGCGCGATCATGTGCTGTCGCTCGTCTCGCACGATTTGCGCAGCCCGCTGAACGCGATCCATAGTTGGGCCTATGTACTCGAACGCAAGCTCGATGCAAACGACGCATCCGCGCAGCGCGCGCTCACGGGCATCCGCGCCGGCGTCGATCAGCAGGTGAAGCTGCTGGAGGACGTGGTCGACAGCACGCGCGCGCAGACCAAGACGCTTCCACTCGCGCGCGAATCGTTCGCGCTGCGGCCGCTCATCGAGCGCGTCGCAGGCGACGTGCGAGCGATGCTTGCCGACGTGCGGCGCGTCTCGCTTTCGATCGAGTCGCCGCTCGATGCCGAAACCCTTGGCGGCGACCGCGAGCGTCTATCGCAGGCGTTGTGGACGATGCTGACGTTCGCGGTCGAGGCGAGCGCGCCCGGCGCGGCGGTGATGGTCGCGAGCGTGATCGAAGGGGGGCACTGGCGGGTCGAGGTCACGCACACCATGAGCTTCGCCGCGCTCGGCAACGCCGAGCTGCCGCACGCCTTCGAGCCGTTCGCCTGCAAACAGGCGACGCACCCGCGCGAAGCCGCACGGATTGCGTGGGTGCTTGCGCTACCGCAACGTGTCGCGACGGCGCACGGCGGCATGTTGACGCAGGGCGATGCCGCCGACGGCGAAACATCCACGCTGACGCTGCGCGTTCCGCTCGCCGCTTGAGCGCGCGAGCCGCGCATCGAGATGGGGCTGGCCGAAACGCCCCACGCATCTCTTTTAAGCCACCATTTATTCGGCTCCGGTTGCACGCATCTATACTAAGAACCTTTCATTTCCGGAGCCCCTCGCTTTGATTCAGATCGTCGCCGTTATCGGCGCGTTGTTGCTGGTTGCCCTCAACGGCTTTTTCGTCGCCGCCGAATTCGGACTCGTCAAACTGCGATCCACGGCCGTGCAGGCGCTGGCGCGCAAGAACGGCATCCGCGGCCGTCTGCTCGCGACGGTGCATGGGCGGCTCGACGCCTACCTGTCGGCGTGCCAGCTTGGCATCACGCTCGCTTCCCTTGGTCTCGGCTGGATCGGCGAGCCGGCCTTCGCGGATATGCTGTCGCCGGTCTTCAGGCTCCTAGGCATCACGTCGCCCGATCTGACCCATGCGATCTCGCTCTTCTTCGCGTTTTCCGTGATTTCGTTCCTGCACATCGTCGTCGGCGAGTTGGCGCCGAAGTCGATGGCGATCCGGCAGTCCGAGCAGGTCGCGCTATGGGTGGCGTTGCCGCTCTACGGCTTTTATTGGGCGATGTATCCGGCGATCTGGCTGCTCAACACGAGCGCGAACGCGGTGCTCAAGATCGCGGGCTTGTCGGCGGATCACGGCGGCGACTCGAACTACTCGACCGACGAGCTCAAGCTCATCCTGCGCGGCCGCCGCGGCGCGAGCGGCCCGACGCCGCGCATCGCCTATAACGCAGACGAATGGAACACGCTGGCGCATTCGCTCGACTTCTCGTCGATGACGGTGTCGGACTTGATGCGCCCCGCGCACGAGATGATCGGCCTGCGCCGCGATGTGCCGCTGCGCGACAACATGCAGGTCGTCGCGCGCCATCGCTTCAGCCGCTATCCGCTGTTCGAGGACGCGTCCGGCGAGCGCGTCGCCGGCTTGATCCACTTGAAGGACTTGCTGCTCGCGCGCCACGCGGGCTCGACGCTCGACGATCTGTCCGACTACGTGCGCCCCGTTCAGTACGTGAAGCCCGATACACCGGCGCTCGAACTCTTTCGCCGCTTTCGCCGTGGCGCGCCGCATTTTGCGCTGGTCGGCAGCAAGCATCAGAAGCCGATCGGCTTCCTCACGCTCGACAACTTGCTCGGTGCGCTGGTCGGTCAGATTCACGACGAATTCCGCCAGGGCGATGCCGACTGGACGCGCATGGACGACGGCACGCTGATGGGCAAGGGCAGCTTGCCGGTGGTGTCGCTGGAGCGCGTGCTCGGGATCGATATCGACGAGGGGACGGCGGAATCGGTCGGCGGCCTGGTGATTCATGCGCTCAATGATTTGCCGTCCGAAGGGCAGCGCATCGAGTTCGAGCGCTTCGATGTCGTCGTGAAGAAGATGCGCGGGCCGAAGATCGTGCTCGTGCGGGTGTATCCGAAGGCGTTTGAGGATGAGGGGGGGTGACGTAGAGGTCCCATCACCCCCTCGGCACCCCTTCCTCCACCAATATCGCCACCGGCAGCGCCGACAGCGCATCGCTCACCGACAGCTCGCCCGCGTCATCCGCTTTCGGCGCGGCCGGGCTCAGCCAGTCGAACAACGCGCGTGCGCCAAGCGGCTTCGGCAGCGTCACCACCGTGTCTCCCCACTTGGCCGGATCGACATGCGGCACATCGCGGCCGTCGTCGAGGAGCGTTGCCGAGAACCGCGTTCCGATCACGATCGCATACGCATCGCCATGCCGGCGCGCATACGCAATCACGTGACGAGCGAGCTTGCCGCGCACGGCGAGCGGAATATACGAACCTTCCAGAAACAGCGCAGGCGACACCGCCCGCAACGTCAGCGCGCGATGCACGATGCCGAGCTTGACGCGCGCATCGCGCCAGTTCGCAAGCTGCTCGCTCGGCGGCGTGCCGGTGAGCCACGCGTTGCGTTTCGCAAAATCGACAGGGCGCCGGTTGTCCGGATCGACGAGGCTGAAGTCCCATAGCTCGGTGCCTTGGTACAAGTCCGGCACGCCCGGCGACGTCAATCGAAGCACTGTCTGCAAGAGACTATTGAGCGCCCCAGCGCGTCCGATGCGCACGACGAACTCGGGCAGCGCTTGCAGAAAGCCGTCGCGCCGCTGCGGCGCGAGGATGTCGAACAGGAACTCGCGCGACGCCGCTTCGTACGCTTCATCGCGCGCATACCAGCTCGTGCGCAGCTTCGCCTCGCGCAACGCCTTCTCCTGCCATGCGGCGACGCGTTCCGCGAGCGCCTTCACGCCGCCTTCGTCGCTCGGGTCGAGGTCGAGCGGCCAGCAGCCGACGAGCGTCTGATACAGCATCGCTTCGGCAGCCGGGCCCGGCGCCCAGTCGCGATCGTTGCCGTTCAGCACGCGCCGCTGCGGCGTATTCAAGGTGGACCACGCGTGCAGCGTGGCGCTCCATTCCGCTGCGATTTCGCTCAGCACCGCGAGACGCGCGCGCGTGTCCTCGCCGCGCTTATGGTCGTGCGTGGCCGTCGCGAGCATCGCGTGCGGAAAATGCTGGGCGCGCGCGAGATTGGCGGCGTGAAAATCGTCGAGCGACAGCGCGAACTCGCCCGGGTCCGAGCCGACTTCGTTGCGCGACAGCAAGCGTCCATAGCGATAGCAGGCGGTGTCCTCGATCGCTTTCGCGGCGAGCGGCGCGGTGAGCTGGGAGAACAGCGCGGGCGCGGTGCGCCGTTGCGGCGCCGGGGCGTTGCCGCTCTGCTGCTGCGCTTGCATGGCGCCTTCGTCCGGCGCTTTGCCGCCGAGCCATCCGGCAATGCGCTCGAGCACTTCATGATCGGCGCGCGGCAGCGCATCTCGCGCGGCGTCGAGCGCTCGGTCGAAGTAGACGTCATCGGCTGCGCTGCGGATGCCGTTTTGCGGATAGAACCGGTACACCGGAAAACGCACCGCCAATTCGCCGAGCGCGCGGTGTATCGACGTGAACGTGAAATCGCGCGTCGCGGGGTTCTCGCGCGTGATGCGATGGAGCGCGCGCGCCGCGCGATCGTGTTCCGCCGACAAATGCTCGGTCAATATCTTGCGCCGCGCGATGAGCGCTTCGTCGGCGAACGAGCGCTTGCTGCCGCTGATCTCGGCCCATGCCGCGGTGAGCGGCGCGGCGCCGTCGGCGTCGTGCAGCAGCGCGCCGACGTCGTTCATGAAGTCGTAGCCGGTCGTGCCGTCTACGCCCCAGTCGTCGGCCAGCGCCTCGCCGCGGCCCAGAATTTTTTCGACGATCAGATACGCGCGCTGGCCATCGAGTTGCGGCGGTCTCTCGGCTTCGATTTCCGAGAGCCGCTGGCGCAACCGCAGACAGTATTCGCGCGGCTCGACGAGACCGTCGACGTGGTCGACGCGAACCCCGTCAATCACGCCAAGCGAGAACAGCTTCAAGATCAGCGCATGAGTCACCTCGAAGACTTCCGGACGTTCCGCGCGCATGGCCGCGAGCGTACTGACGTCGAAGAAGCGCCGCCAGTTCACTTCGTCCGCCGCGGTGCGCCACCATGCGAGGCGGAAGAATTGCCGTTCGAGCAGGCGATGCAGGCGATCTCGTCCGACCGGCGTATCAGGCGCGTAGGTGTCCAGCAGCGCGCCGATGGCCGGCATGCCGTGCGCGTGCGCGATGAACTCGCGCAGCGTCTTGCGGGCGCCCTCCGCGCGAGGTTGATCGGCGGGCTGCGGCGTGAGTCCGGCGAAGCCTTGGGCGAGCGCCGCCAGTTCCGGATGCTCCGCGGCTTGCAGGATCGATGCGTAGTCCGCTGGGCAAATCGGAAACACATGATGCGCGTAGCCCGCGAAAAACCGTACGGCATCCTTATCGAACTGAAGTGTGATCCTGCCTGCTTCCAACTCTTCGCCATAGGGGGCGCCCAGGCACGGCGCGAGCACCTTGCCGCGCAGCGCCGGATCGGGCGAATGCCAATCGACGTCGAAATAGCGGCTGTACGCGCTATGCCGTCCCCATTCGAGGATGTCGAGCCACCACGCGTTGTGCGCGCCGTCGATGCCCATGTGGTTCGGCACGATGTCGGCGATGAGGCCCATCTGGTGCGCGCGGGCGGCATCGGCCAGGCGCACGAGCGCGCTCTCTCCGCCGAGGTCGGGATTGACGCTCGAGTAGTCGACGGTGTCGTAGCCGTGCGTCGAGCCGGGCACGGCCGCTGTGATCGGCGACAGGTACAGGTGGCTCACGCCGAGCGTGGCGAAGTAGTCCAGTTGCGCCGCGGCATCGTCGAAGGTGAAGCCTCGATGCAGTTGAAGCCTGAGCGTGGAGCGCGGAACGGTCATGGCGTGCGGTCGGGGTTGGGCCGTGGGTGGGAGGGCGCTGCGTCCGAACGTTCGCGGGCGACGGCGAGCAGCCGGTCGGCGAAGACCGCGTCGGCAAACAATTCATCGACGGATTGAGCGATGCGCCGCCGCCAGTTCGGATGCTCGTCGATCGAGCCGGGCAGGTTCGGCTGATCGACCAAGCCCAGCAGGTCCTCGAGCGGATACGTGACGATCGGCGCGGGCGTCGCCGACACGAACGCTAGCGCTTCGTCGACGGGCGCGTGATCTTTCGGCGGCGCGCCGACGTTCCGCGGCGCGAGATGCGCGTTCTGAAACGCATGCCACAGCGCGTCGCGGTCGGCCGCGCGCTCGGCGTGCGCGAGCGCGACCGGATCGCGTCCGTCGGCGCGCGCGGCGGTTTGGCCGATGCGATTGCGCCAGTCGATATCAGCGCCGCGCCACCAGCCGGCGATGGTCGGCAAATCGTGCGTCGTCGTGGTGGCGAGCGCGGAGCGTCCCCATTCGCCGGGCGGCTTGAACGCGGCGCCGTGATGCGCGTGCTCGAACCACAGCACGCGAATGCCGAGCAGGCCGTGGTCGGCGAGACGCTCGCGAAAGCCGGGCGGAATGGTGCCGAGGTCCTCGCCGATCACGATCGCGCGATGACGCGACGATTCGAGCGCGATCAGCCGCAGCAGGTCCTCGGCCGGATAGCGCAGGTACGCGCCGTTCATCGCAAGCTCGCCCTCGGGGACGAGCCACAAACGCCGCAAGCCGAGAATGTGATCGATGCGGATGCCGCCCGAGTGCGCGAACGCGGCGCGCAGCATGTCGATGAACGCGGAAAAGCCTTGCGTGCGCATCGCGCGCGGCGAGAACGTCGTGAGTCCCCACGACTGGCCGGCTTGATTGAAGATGTCGGGCGGCGCGCCGACCGACACGCTCTGCAGCATGTCGTCGCGATACGACCACGCGTGGCTCCCCGCGCTGTCGCAGCCGACCGCGAGATCGGCGACGAGCCCGATCGCCATGCCCGCATCGCGCGCCGCGTGCTGTGCGTGGGCGAGCCCTTTTGCCGCGAGCCACTGCAGGAACAGATGGAACTCGACGTCGTGCCGATGCGCTTGCGCGAACGCTTCCACTTCGGCGCTGCGCGGATCGGCGAGAGGCGCGGGCCAGTTGCGCCAGTGGCCGTCGCCGCCGGCGTCGAGCTGCGCGGCCATCAGCGCTTCGAAACGCGCGTGGTCTTCGAGCGGCGCGCCGCCGTTCGCGCAAAACGCGTGGAATTCGAGTGCGCGCGGCGTGTCCTGGGCGCGCTCGTGCGTGCAGAACTGCTCGAACAGCACGCGCAGCACTTTGAGCTTCGCGGGCACCGCGCGCGGCCAATCGATGAGCGGCAGCGCTTCGAGCGCGGCCCACTCGCCGTTCATTTCGGCCTTGTCGAGCGCCGCGCGCGCGGCAGCCGCGCCGAACACGGCGGCCGGATCGATATGGGCGACGTTCAGGTACAACCGCGACGACGGCGCATACGGGCTGTACTTGTGCGGATCGGCGCTGAAGGCAGCGTGCATCGGGCTGATCGCGAGCGCGTGCGCCCCGCGCTTGGCGCTTTCGATTGCCAGCCTCGCGAGCGCCGAGTAATCGCCGATTCCGCCGTCGCCGTCGCGGCGCAAGCCGTAGGCCTGCACGCCGATGCCCCACAGCGTCGCGGGCGGCGCGGGCTCGCCCGCGAACGCGCGCCAGGCGTCGTCGACCGTATAGCAGCGGGGCGGCGCGACGGCGAGACGGATGTGCTGATCGTTGATGACGAGCGTGTGGTAGCCGGGCTCGCTGATCGGCGCGAGCAGAGCGGCTTCGCCTTTGGGCGCGGTGAAGCGTCCGTCGATCACCGAGCCGTTTTCGAGTTCGATCCGGTAGCGGCTTCCCGACTTGACCGCGGCGGCGGGCAGCGCGATCGCGCGCTCGCACTCGGCGGTCATGAGCGGCGGCAGCTTGCGGCCCGACAGCTCGGCATCGAGCGTGGCCATGCTGTGCTTCGCGTCGGCGGTCGTCGAGCAAGGCAGGCCGATGCGCTCGAGCAGCGCGGCGAGCGTGCCGGCCGGCACGTGGCGCGACATGCCGTGCGCGTCGTCCCATTGGATCTCGAAGCCGGCGCGCTCGGCGAGGCGTTCGATCAGCTCGGCATGCGTGCCCGCCGGCGCGGTTGATTTGAGCTGGTTCACGCCTCGCGCTCCCGTTCTTCGGCTTCGGCGATGCGCGCGTCGTGCCTGAGCGCGTAACTGTTCACGTCGCCCGTCATCCACGCGACGAACGAGTAGGGCGGCAGTTCGTACTCGTTCACGCGGTCGCGGGCGCGCGGCGGGGTTTCGAAGATCACCATGCCGTCGGGGCGATCGGCGAACGGCAGCGCATCTGGCGTCAGATTGAGCGCGACGGCGAGCGTCTCGCCGTCCGCGAGCCGCCAGCGCGCGACGAGCGCGTTCACCGGGTGGCCGCTCGCCGACTGCAGGACGGTCGCGCCGAGCGCGCGCACGGGCGAAAGGCGCGGTGTGATCAGCTTCGCGCGCACCGCGAGCGCCGATTTGTAGAAGTGGCGCCAGGCGTCGCGATCGCCGGTGCCGCGCGTGTCGCTCGCTTCGTCGTCGGCGGGGGACGATAGCGCGAACGTCTGCGGATCGTTCGGATCGGGGATGCGCGTGCGCGCCGATTCGTCGCTGAACGCGTTGAACTTCGCGAATTCGCGGCGGCGTCCTTCGCGCACGGCGTCGGCGAGATCGCCCGTGTAATCGGTGAAGAACAGGAACGGCTGCGTCGAGCCGTTTTCCTCCTCCATGAACAAGAGCGGGATCTGCGGCGAGAGCAACAGCAAGCCGGTCGCGGCCAAGAGCGCCTGCGGCGCGCACAGCGAGCGCAGCCGCTCGCCGAACGCGCGATTGCCGATCTGGTCGTGGTTCTGCAGGAACATCACGAAGACGGTCGGCGGCAAGTGCGCGCTCGGCTCGCCGCGCGGCTTGCCGTCGTGGGCCGGCGACGCGTCGCCCTGATATGCGAAGCCCTCGGCGAGCACGCGTGCGAGCTTGTCGATCGGTTTATCCGCGAACGCGCGGTAGTAGCCCTCCTTTTCGGCCGTCAGCAGCACGTGCAGCGCGTTGTGGGCGTCGTCGTTCCATTGCGCGTCGAAGTGCGTCTCCAGCAGGTTGGCCTCGTTGTGCTCGTTCTCGAGCACGAGGTGCACGTGACGCCCATGCTTGACCGAGCCGTGCACGTGATCGGCGAGCTCGCGCAGCCATTCGGCGTCGCCGATCGCGTGGACCGCGTCGAGCCGCAAGCCGTCGAAGCGATATTCGTTGATCCAGTACAGCGCGTTGTCGCAGAAGAAGTCGCGCACTTCGGAGCGTGAGAAGTCGATCGCGGGGCCCCAAGGCGTCGCGATGTCGTCGCGGAAAAATTCCTGCGCGTATTCGTGCAGGTAGTTGCCGTCGGGGCCGAAGTGGTTGTAGACGACATCGAGGAACACGGCGAGCCCGAGCCCGTGCGCGCAGTCGATCATGGCCTTGAGGTTGTCGGGCCGGCCGTACGACGAATCGGGCGCGTAGGGCAGCACGCCGTCGTAGCCCCAGTTGCGCGCGCCGGAGAAGTCGGCGAGCGGCATCAGCTCGATGGCGGTCACGCCGAGCTCGGCGATGCGCGGCAGCCGCTTTTGCACGCCCGCGTAGCCGCCGAGCGCGCCGACGTGCAGCTCGTAGAGCACCATCTCTTCCCAAGGCCGGCCGTGCCATCCGGTGTGTTGCCATTCATAGGCGCGTGCGTCGATGACTTCGCTCGGGCCGTGCACGTCGCCGGGCTGGAAGCGCGAGGCGGGATCGGGCACGGCGAGCGTGTCGTCGAGCCGGTAGCGATATTGCGTGCCCGCGCCGCAGTCGGCCTCGGCTTCGAACCAGCCGTTGCCGGCGGGCGTCATGTCGATGAGCGTCGCGTGGTCCGTCCCAACGATCTCGACTTGCACGGTGCGTTTGCTCGGCGCCCACAGGCGAAAGCGCGTGCGCGGCGAGGCGCCCCGTGCGCCGAGCAATTGGGCGCCGAACGGCAGGCATTGCACGTAGTGGCGTGCATGCGGATCGAAAGGAGAGTCGGACATGGTTCTCTATCCTCGAAAGAGCGCCAATCGGTTGATGACAAGAAGTTTAGGTTTACGTGGGGCCGCGGCGAGGGCGGTTTGCATCGGGCGCGGTCGGGTAAACGGTGGCGCCCGGTTCCTGACCGGCTGCGGCCGGCGGCTCGTCTTGCCGTGCGCCGTAGCTCGTGGGTCGCGCGGCCAGAACGACGAACGCGTGTTCGCCGACGGTCAGCTCGGCCGTGCCGAGCGGGTGCGCGGGGGCTTCCGGCGCGGCCGTGTCGATGAGCACGGTCCACTCCCAATGCGGCTGCGGAGGCTTGAAGCTGAGCGGCGTTGCCGCCCCGTTTAGCATCATCAGCAACACCTCGATTTCGCCGTCGAGGCCGGGGCCCGCGCGGCGCAGCGTGAGCGCGCGCCGTTCGGGGTCCTGCCACGCTTCGCTCGTCAGCGGCTCGCCGCGTTCGTCGAACCAGCCGACGTCGTTGATCCCGGGCAGCACTTCGTCGTCGCCACGCAGAAAACGCGTCTCGCGCAAGAGCGGATGGTGCTTGCGCAGCGCGATCAGGCGCGCGGTGAACGCCGTCATGGTCCGGCCTTCAGGCGTCGCCGCCTGGTTCCAGTCGAGCCATGAAATCTCGTTGTCCTGGCAGTACGCGTTGTTGTTGCCTTGCTGCGTGCGCAGGAATTCGTCGCCGGCGGCGAGCATCGGCGTGCCGAGCGACGTGAAGACGGTCGCGAGGATCGAGCGCGCGACGCGCGCGCGCGTGGCGTTGACCACCGCGTCGTCCGTCAGCCCCTCGGCGCCCCAGTTCGCGCTCCAGTTCTCGTTGTGGCCGTCGCGGTTCTCTTCGCCGTTCGCCTCGTTGTGCTTGTGCTCGTACGAGACGACGTCGCCGAGCGTGAAGCCGTCGTGCGACGCGACATAGTTGACCGACGCCCACGGCTTTCTGAAGCGGCGGTTGAAGAGTTCGGCCGAACCCGTGACGCGCGCCGCGAGATCGGGCCGCATGCCGGCGTCGCCGCGCCAGAAGCGGCGCACGCTGTCGCGGAACTTGTCGTTCCATTCGGCGAAGCCGGGCGGATGGTGGCCGACTTGGTAGCCGCCCGGCCCGACGTCCCACGGCTCGGAGATGAGCTTGCGCGTCGATAGCACGGGGTCTTGCCGGATCGCGTCGAAAAAGCCCGAGCCGGGGTCGAACCCGGAGCCTTCGCGGCCGAGCGTGACGCCGAGGTCGAAACGGAAGCCGTCGATGTTGTAAGCGGTCGACCAGTAGCGCAGCGAATCCATCACCATCTGCAGCACGCGCGGATGCGAGAGGTTCAGCGTGTTGCCGCAGCCGGTGTCGTTGATGTAGTGGCGCTCGCCGCCGGGAATCAGGCGGTAGTAGCTCGCGTTGTCGAGACCGCGCCACGCGATCGTCGGGCCGAGTTCGTTGCCTTCGCAGGTGTGGTTGTAGACGACGTCGAGGATCACTTCGATGCCCGCGGCATGCAGTTGCCGCACGGCGATGCGCATTTCGTTGAGGCGGCGCGTCGACAGATAAGTGGGGTCCGGCGCGAAGAAGGTCGCGGTGTTGTAGCCCCAGTAGTTGGTGAGCCCGCGCGCGACCAGAAAGCGTTCGTTGAGAAACGCATGCACGGGCAAGAGTTCGATCGAGGTGATGCCGAGTTCGCGCAGATGGTCGAGAAAGCGCGGCGAGCAGAGCGCCGAGAACGTGCCGCGTTCGTGCGGACGCAACTCCGGGTTCAGCATCGACACGCCCTTCACATGCGCTTCGTAGATGACCGTTTCGGACCACGGCACGTTGGGGCGCACGTCGAGCGACCAGTCGAACGCTTCATCGATGACGACGCACTTCGGCAGCGCCGGCGCCGAGTCGCGACGGTCCAGCGACAAGTCCTGCCGGTTCGAATGCACGCGATAGCCGAACAACGGATCGGACCAGCGGAACTGGCCGACGAGCTTCTTCGCGTACGGGTCGAGCAGCAGCTTGTACGGATTGAAGCGGTGGCCGTGTTGCGGCTGATACGGGCCGTAGGCGCGAAAGGCGTACACGGCGCCCGGATGCGCGCCCGGGAGGTAGCCGTGCCAGATCTCGTCGGTGCACTCGGGCAGCGGTAGGCGCGCGAGCTCCTTGCGGCCCGTCGTGTCGAACAGACACAGCTCGATTTTCTGCGCGTTCGCGGAGAACACGGCGAAGTTGACGCCGAGGCCGTCCCATGTCGAGCCAAGCGGGTAGGGCATGCCGGGCTCGAGCTTGTCGGGGAGGGAGTTGGCCATTTGATTTATTGGTTAAGAGACTTTTTTAGGCCGCGCTTAGTCCGCGCGCAGCACAATCGTCGCGAGCGGAGGCAGCGTCAGCGCCGCCGATTGCGGCCTGCCGTGGCTCGCGATGTCCTCCGTATGGATCTGCCCCGCGTTGCCCATGTTCGAGCCGCCGTAGAGGCTCGCATCGGTGTTGAGGATCTCGCTCCAGCGGCCCGCGCGCGCGAAGCCGATGCGATAGCCCTCGCGCGGCACCGGCGTCAGATTGCAGACGACGACGACCTCGTATCCCGCGCCGTCCATGCGGCGGTACGCGAACACGCTGTTGCCCGTGTCGTCGCCGACGATCCATTCGAAGCCGGCGGCGTCGCTATCGAGCGCATAGAGCGCGGACTCCGCCGCATACATCCGGTTCAGGTCTCGCACGAGCGTCTGCACGCCGTGGTGCATCGGGTCGTCGAGCAGATGCCAGTGCGGCGAGCCGTCGTGATCGAACTCGGCCATCTGCCCGAACTCGCCGCCCATGAAGATGAGCTTCTTGCCGGGATGCGTCCACATGAAGCCGAAATACGCGCGCAGGTTCGCGAAGCGCTGCCAGCGGTCGCCCGGCATCTTGCCGAGCAGCGACCCCTTGCCGTGCACCACCTCGTCGTGCGAGAGCGGCAGCACGAAGCGCTCGGAGTACGCGTAGACCATGCCGAAGGTCATCGTGTGATGGTGGAAGCGGCGATGGATCGGGTCTTCGTGCATGTAGTGGAGCGTGTCGTGCATCCAGCCCATGTTCCACTTGAACGTGAAGCCGAGGCCGCCTTCTTCGAGCCGCGCGGTGACGCCCGGCCACGCCGTCGATTCCTCGGCGACCGTCATCGCGCCGCGCACGCCCGGGGCGTGCGCGACTTCGTGATTCATGCGCTTCAGGAACGCGATCGATTCGAGGTTTTCGCGGCCGCCGTAGATGTTCGGCACCCATTCGCCCTCGCCGCGCGAGTAGTCGCGGTACAGCATCGACGCCACCGCGTCGACGCGCAGCCCGTCGACGTGATAGCGCAACAGCCACGCCAGCGCCGACGCGATCAGATACGCGCTCACCTCGTTGCGCCCGAGGTTGTAGATCATCGTGTTCCAGTCCTGATGGAACCCCTCGCGCGGATCGGCGTGCTCGTAGAGCGGCGTGCCGTCGAACGCGATCATGCCGTGCGCGTCGTTCGGGAAGTGCGCGGGCACCCAGTCGAGAATCACGCCGAGCCCTTCTTCATGCGCGCGGTTCACGAACGCGGCGAAGCCTTCGGGATGACCGAAGCGCGCGGACGGCGCGAACTGCGCGAGCGGTTGATAGCCCCACGAGCCGCCGAACGGATGTTCGGCGAGCGGCAGGAATTCGACGTGCGTGAAGCCCATGCTGAGCACGTACGGAATCAGGCGGTCGGCAAGTTCGGACCAGTCGAGATTGCGGCGGCCTTCTTCGTTCACGCGCAGCCACGACTCGGCGTGCACTTCGTAGATCGAGACGGGCACGCGCGGTGTCTGCCGGTCGGCGCGGCCCGTCATCCAGGCGCCGTCGGTCCACGGGAAGTGCTCGATGCGCGCGGCGTCGGCGACGACCGAGCCCGTCGCGGGCGGGCGCTCGGTCTGCATCGCGCAAGGGTCGGCCTTGAGCGGCAGCGTGTGGCCGTCGCGCGTGACGATTTCGTACTTGTAGACCGTGCCCGCGGCGAGGCGCGGCACGAACAGCTCCCACACGCCCGCGATATGGCGCAGCCGCATCGGATGGCGGCGTCCGTCCCAGGTGTTGAAGTCGCCGACCACCGACACGCGCCTTGCATTCGGCGCCCACACCGCGAAGCGCGCGCCCGGCACGCCGTCCATCTCCCACGGGCGCGAGCCGAGGCATTCGAGCACCGCGTACGGGTCCGCGTGCGCGAGGCGCTGCAGCGCGTCTTCGGACAGCACCGGGCCGAACGCGTAGGTGTCTTCGATCTCCTGCTGTGCGCCGTGCCAATCGACGCGCAGCCGATACGGCGCCGCGCGCTCGACAATGCCCGCGAACAAGCCGCCGGGATGCACCTGCGTCAAATGCCCGAGCGATGCGCCGGACTCGCGCTCGATCACTTCGACTTGCGCAGCGCCTGGCAGCATCGCGCGCACCGCGGGGCCGTCCGAGGTGCGGTGCGGGCCGAGTTGCGAAAACGGATCGGGGTGGCGCGCGTCGACGATGGCTTCGATGTCGAGCTCGTTCAAGCCCGCTCGCGGATCGCGACCGGCGATCGGCTTGACGAGGGGTTCGTGAGCTGCGCCGCCTTGTGCTTGCCCGGACGTCTGAGTGGACCGTTCGCTTTCACTCATCTGAGGCTCCCTCTGACGCGGCGTCCGGCCGGGCTCCATTCGGGGTCCCCGTGTCGCCGAGCATGCGGCTCGCGATCGACGCGAGGCCGCGCACCGGCAGCCCGAGCCACGATGGCCGGTTGGCGGCCTCATAGCGGATCTCGTAGGCGGCCTTCTCGACGAGGAACAGATCGAGCAGCGCGGCCTCGGCCTCGGGCGCGACGAGCGGCTGCGCCGCCTCGCCGACGGCGATCTGGTATTCGCGCAAGAAGCTCTCCTCGCCGTAGCCGCGCAGGCGCTCGAACAGCGCGCGCTTGCGGTCGGCCACTTGCGGCGGCGCGGCTTCCATCGTCGATTGCGCGGCGGCGCTCGCATACGACAGCGAACGCACCAGTCCCGCGACGTCGCGCATCGGGCTCGCTTTGCGGCGGCGTTCGTCGAGCGGACGCGCGGGCTCGCCTTCGAAGTCGATCAGGAAGGCGTCGCCCTGCGCGATCAGCACTTGGCCGAGATGGAAGTCGCCGTGGATGCGCGTGCGCCACGCGTCGACATCGAGCGGCACGCGCTGTTCGACCGCCTCGATCAAGAGCGCGCGGCGATCGATCAGGCTTTGCGCGAGGAGGCGCGTGTCTTCGCCGAGCGGGTCGTCGTCGCCGTACTTGGCAAGGCGCTCGGCGAGCAGATCGAGCGCGCTCGCGAGCATCGATTGCGTGCCGTCGATCCACGCCTTCACGTCCTCGCGCGTGGCGCGCTCGGGCGCGAACGCCGGGTCGTCGCAAGGCTGGCCGAGCGCGACGTGCAGCTCGCCGAGCCGCTTGCCGATGATGCCGATCAGCGTCTGATAGCCGGCGATCTTCTCGACGTCTTCGTCGGAGAATTCTTCCGCGTCGGCCGCAAGCGCCAGTTCGTCTACTGTGCGGCGCAAGTAGTCGAGCGCCCAGTTCCACGCGTCGCCCTGGTTGTCGATGAAGCCTTGCAGGATCGCGAGCGTGTGTGGCACGCCGGCCGGATCGACGCGCACGACCACGCCCAGGAGCGGCGCGGTATTCGCGAAGCCGATCTCGGTCAGATGCCGGCTGATCTCCACCTCGGGATGAACGCCGCCGACCACCCGCCGCACGAGCTTCAATACCGCGCGGTCGGCGATCACGAGCGAGCTGTTGCTTTGCTCGGCCGCGATCCAGCGGATTTCCTGCGGCTCGTCTTGCAGGTCGAGGTCGTCGAGTTCACTGAAGCGCGCGGTCGGCTCGAAGCGGATCTCGCTTTTCTGCACGGTCGGCACGGCCGCGTGCTCGCGCATTTTCTTGAGCACGCCATGCGCGAATTGCGGCACCGCGAACGCGTCGGTCAGGTGGCCGATGTTGCGGCCGCGCCGCACGCGCGCGAGCGCGAGCTGCATGTAGAGCGGCACGGTGGTGTCGCTGCCCCAGGAGATCGCGATCGGCAGCACGTAGCGCTCAGTGTGCTTGCCGACGTCCGCTTCGACTTCGGTGAACGCGAAGCCCGCGTCGGGGATCGTCGTCAGCGCGGCGAGGCGCACGCCGTGCAGCTTCTGGTCTTTCGAAGCAAACCAGCGGCGCCGGCTCAGATACGACGGCAGCACTTCCGATTCGAGCAAGCGCACGTTTTCCGGCGTCGGCCCCTGCTGCCCGACGCGGATCACGATCGTCACGAATTCGGGCAATTGCTGCGACGGCGCCTGGCTCCACGCCGGACGCGCATCGCCCGTGCACAGCAGGAACCAGAGGAAGCCGTACGGCGGGAACGTCAGCAGATAGGTGAGCTGGCCGATCGGCGGGAACACGGAGTCGGCCGTCATTTCGATCGGCACGTGTCCCGCGAATTCGGACAGATCGAGCTCGACCGCCTGCGGCGCGCGCGACAGGTTCGCCACGCACAGAATCGGCGCCTCGCCTTCCATCTCGCGCAGGTACGCGAGGATCTTGCGGTTGTTCGGCTTCAGGAAGCGGATCGTGCCGCGCCCGAAGGCGTGCTTCGAGCGGCGCGTCGCGAGCATGCGGCGGGTCCAGTTCAGGAGCGAATGCGGGTCGCGGCTCTGCGCTTCGACGTTGACCGCGTCGAAGCCGTAGAGCGAGCCCATCACGGGCGGCAGCACGAGCTGCTCGGGGTCCGCGCGCGAGAAGCCGCCGTTGCGGTCCGACGACCATTGCATCGGCGTGCGCACGCCGTCGCGGTCGCCCAAGTGGATGTTGTCGCCCATGCCGAGCTCGTCGCCGTAGTAGATGACCGGCGTGCCCGGCATCGACAACAGCAGCGAGTTGATCAGCTCGATGCGGCGCCGGTCGCGCTCCATGAGCGGCGCGAGGCGCCGCCGGATGCCGAGGTTCAGGCGCGCGCGCCGGTCGCTCGCGTAGGTGTTCCAGAGGTAGTCGCGCTCGGAATCGGTGACCATTTCGAGCGTCAGTTCGTCGTGGTTGCGCAGGAAGATCGCCCATTGGCAGGTCGGCAGCAAGTCAGGCGTCTGCCGCATGATGTCGGTGATCGGGAAGCGGTCCTCGCTCGCGATCGCCATGTAGATGCGCGGCATCAGCGGGAAGTGGAACGCCATGTGGCATTCGTCTTCGTCGCCGAAGTATTCCTGCACGTCCTCCGGCCATTGGTTCGCTTCGGCGAGCAGCATCCGGTTCGGATACTCGGCGTCGATCGTGGCGCGGATCTTCTTCAGGATCGCGTGCGTCTCCGGCAGGTTCTCGTTGATCGTGCCTTCGCGCTCGACGAGGTACGGCACCGCGTCGAGCCGCAGACCGTCGATCCCCATGTCGAGCCAGAAGCGCATCACCTGCAGCACTTCGCGCATCACGGCGGGGTTGTCGAAGTTCAGGTCGGGCTGGTGCGAATAGAAGCGGTGCCAGAAATACGCGCCCGCGACGGGATCGTGCGTCCAGTTCGACGGCTCGCTATCGATGAAGATGATGCGGGTGCCCGCGTACTTCGTATCGGTCTCGGACCACACGTAGTAGTTGCGATGGTTCGAGCCCGGCTTCGCGCGGCGCGCGCGCTGGAACCATGGGTGCTGGTCCGACGTGTGGTTGATGACGAGCTCCGTGATCACGCGGATGCCGCGCGAGTGCGCGGCCTGGATGAAGCGCTTCACGTCGGCGAGCGAGCCGTAGTCGGGGTGCACGTTGCGATAGTCGGCGATGTCGTAGCCGTCGTCGCGGCGCGGCGACGGGTAGAACGGCAGCAGCCAGATCGCGGTCACGCCGAGCTCCGCGATGTAGTCGAGCTTGGCGAGCAGGCCCGGAAAGTCGCCGATGCCGTCGTTGTTGGCGTCGAAAAACGACTTGATGTGGACCTGGTAGATGATCGCGTCCTTGTACCAGAGCGCGTCATCGGACAAGAGCGCCGGCTTCGCGCGGCGCGCCGCGCGCGGGGCTTTCTGCGCGTGCGCTTCGGAAGCGGCCGGGTTCATCTGTTCGTGCTGAGCGTCACGCTTCATCGTGTACCTCTGCAGCGGCGGGTTGGGCGAGCGCGCGTTCGTCGCGCGGCAAGCCGGCGGCCGGTGCGATCCGCCAGATCGCGAACGGCCGCGTATTCGGATCGAGCCGCACGTGCTGGCGGCGGCCATGCCATTCGAAGCGCTCGCCCGTCATCAGATCGGTGACGGCGAGCGCATCCCCGTCGTGAAGCCGCCAATGATTGTGCGTATGCCACGACAACTCGAAATCGGCGCCTTGCTCGTTGAACGGATCGAGATTGATCGCGACGACAATCACGTTGTCGCGCGCCTCGGTTGCTTTTTCGAAGCACAGGATGTGGTCGTTGAAAGCGTGCAGGAACGTGAGCCCGAGATGCGTGTGCAGCGCGGGGTTCGCGCGGCGGATGCGGTTGAGCGCCGTGATCGTGCCGACGATGTTGCCGGGGCGGTTCCAGTCCCACGCGCGCAGCTGGTACTTCTCGGAGTCGAGATATTCCTCGCTGTTGGGCAGCGCCGCCGCTTCGCACAGCTCGAAGCCGCAATAGACGCCCCACAGCCCCGACAGCATCGACGCCAGCGCCGCGCGGATCATGAAGCCCGCGCGGCCCTGCGCTTGCAGATGGCGCGGGTTGATGTCCGGCGTGTTGACGAAGAAGTTCGGACGGAAAAAGTCGCGCACGTTCGTCGTCGTCAGCTCGGTCAGGTACTCCGTGAAATCGCGCTTCGATTCGCGCCACGTGAAGTACGTGTACGACTGCGAGAAACCGAGCTTCGCGAGCCGGTACATGAGGCGCGGACGCGTGAACGCTTCGGAGAGAAAGATCACGTCCGGATGGCGCGAGCGGATGTCGGCGATCATCCATTCCCAGAACGGCAGCGGCTTCGTGTGCGGATTGTCGACCCGGAAAATGCGCACGCCCGCATCGATCCAGAACTGGATGATGTCGCGCAGCGCGAACCAGAGCGCGGGCTTGGCGTCGTGCGTGTAGAAGTCCGGGTTGACGATGTCCTGATACTTCTTCGGTGGATTCTCCGCGTAGCGCAGGGTGCCGTCGGGGCGCCAGGCGAACCACGCGGGGTTTTCGGTGAGCCACGGATGATCGGGCGCGCATTGGATCGCGAAGTCGAGCGCGATTTCGAGGCCGTGATCGTGCGCGGCGGCGAGCATGCGCTTGAAGTCGTCGAGCGTGCCGAGCTGCGGATGCAGCGCCGTATGGCCGCCTTCCTTGCCGCCGATCGCGTACGGGCTGCCGACGTCGCCCTCCTGCGCCTCCAGCGTGTTGTTGCGGCCCTTGCGGTTGATCTTGCCGATCGGGTGGATCGGCGGGAAGTAGAGCACGTCGAAGCCCATGTCGCGGATGCGCGGGAGCTTCGCGATCACGTCGTCGAAGGTGCCGTGGCGGTGCTCGTCGTCGCTCATCGAGCGCGGGAAGATCTCGTACCAGCTCGCGAAGCGCGCGGCGAGGCGCTCGGCGTCGATCCGGTAGATCGTCGCGTCGCGCGTGAGGAACGGGCGGTGGCGGGCTGCCGCGATCGTGTCCGCCGTCGAGGGCGCGAGCACGAGATTGAGCCTGCCTTGCGGGCTCGCGTGCGCGAACTGCGTGACGAGGTGTTTCAGTTGGCCAATGGCGGCGTGTTGCGAGGCGTGGTCGTGGTGTTCGTGGGCGGCGTCGGGTTCAGCCGATTGCGCGGCTTCCGCCGTTTCCACTTCGGCCAGCACGCGCGCGAACAGATGGCGCGCCTCCTCGACTTCGAGATCGACGGTCTGATTCGCGTTCAGCTTCTTCTTCATGTGATCGACGAGCGACGCGAAGTCGTCGCGCCACGCGATCACGGTGAATTCGTGCCGGCCGAGCCGTTCGAGCGGAATGCGCGCGCTCCACAGGTCCATGCCTGCCGGCTGCGCGGGCGACATCGGCGTTTCGTGCCACGCGGTCTCGTCGGCGGGGCGCCAGATCACGGCGGCGGCGATCTTGTCGTGGCCTTCGCCGAAGATCGCGGCGCTGATCTCGACGCGCTCGCCGACGACCCGCTTCACCACGAACCGTCCATGATCGATCGACGGCGACACGCTTTCGATCGCGACGCGCGGCGCTTCGAGCGCGTCGTGGATCGCGGCGGCGGCAAAGGCGGCGGCGTGCTTGCCGCTGCCCATCCGCGCGACGACCGGCGCGCCGGGCATCGCGCGATGGAGCTGCGTTGCGCCGGGCGCGAGCACGAACGGCTCGAGCGCGACGGCGGCATCGGTGCAGGGGCTTTCCAGCGGCTTGAAGCGCGTCAGATTGCCGGGGGCGCCGTCGAGAAAGCGCTCGGGGTCGACGAAGGCGGGCATGGTCAGTTCCGGATTGACGACGACGAGGACCGCTTCTTCGGCATCGCGCAGGTCGGCGCACGCGCCGCGCAGCAGCACGGCGACGTTCGCTCCGGCGGGCGACAGCGCGCGCAACTCGCCAGTCGACGCCAGCGCGGGCGTTTCGCGCCGCACGGCATTGGCGTGTTCGAGTTCGGTGCAGAGATTGAAGCGCGGCGCGGCGCACGCGGCCGCGTATTGATCGGCATTGCCCGACGTGTACGACAGCGCCTCCGCGACGCCGTATTCGAAGCCCATCGGCACGAGCCAGCCGGTGCCGAGCGCGGCCGCTGTCCATAGCGAGCGCCGATAGCCGCGCTCGACGATCGCGGCATCGCTCGCGCCGGCAAAGTCGCTGGCGAGGCGCGCGCCGTACGGCGCCTCGGGAAACGCGATCGGCGCGCCGATGCGCGAGAGCGCGGCGTGCTCGTCGAGCAGCCAGTCGGCGCGGAAATCCCACCAGCGCACGGAAGAAAACACGCTGTCGAACCTCGCGTCTTCGAGCGGCGCGAGATCGCCGCGGGCGATCCCCGGGGTCGCCGCGAGAAAGCGTATATCCGCGTGCTTCTCGCGCACCTTCGCGCCGAGTTGGCGCCACACGTGCGGCGGCACGCGATGCGGCGAATCGAAGCGAAAGCCCGCGATGCCTGCATCGGCGAATGCGATCAACTGGTTCGCCCACCAGTTGGTCAGGTGCGCCATGGCTTCGCCGCCGTTGAAGTTCGCATACGCGACGTTGTCCTCGCGCCGGGCGTGGCGCGGATCGAGCCGCGCATCTTCGGGCTCGAACGGCTGGAACCACTGCGGGTTGTGCAGATGCAGCGCGCTGTCGGCCGCCACGCGATCGACGATCACGTCGAGCAGCACCGCGAGTCCGGCCTTGCGCGCGACTTCGGCGAGCATGCCGAGCGCGTCGCGCGCGGGCAATTGCGATTCGAACGCGGGATGCAGGCGCTCGTGATCGGCGATCACTTGAAGATGGCCCGCATGCCCCGGCAGAAACGGCGAGCCGATCAGGACGTGATCGAAGCCGAGCGCGGCAGCATGCTCGAACTGCGCGGGCCATGCACCGAGCGGCCCGACGAGAAGGGGATGAAGGAAATAGATCCGCGGCGCATACGCGTGACGACGTTCCATCGGTCAGTTCCAGATTCGTCCTGCGGTGTGGATGCACGGCAAGGTGCGATCACATCATTAGGCTTCTAGAGCCCCGCGCGCGGTGCTGCATCGTTGCGGCGCGGGGAGCGAGTCCCCGAAGCCCAAGCAGATTGCATGCCGTACTCGACGAAATCCGGCGGCTGGCATCGTGCCGATCCGGATCGTCGAGCGACGGATCGGGCACGTTTGCATCGTCATGCATCGATCGGAACGATCGACTGCGGGCGACGTTGCGCGGCGGATTTCGGTATCTCAGAGAAGTGTATGCGCGCGATGCGGGAAAGGTGAGGGGAGGATTGCACTCCGTTACACCTGCGATTTGGTCGGATGTTTGCGCGGCCGGAATCGGTGGCGTGCGCCTGTAAAAGTGACATCTGGCGGCACCGCTTTTTTACATGACGGGCGGCGGCGGACGGACGGCCAACTCGACCCCATTTATTTCCGGCCTGGCTGCCTCGTTTTCCTGATGTGACCGGCGCGAGACGGTGGAACGGCGGCCTGCGCGACGTATCGACGCAAATTGGCAACAACGAATATTGGATTATTGCGGCGCAGCAGCTCTATCTCTATAATAAGGGTTATCCCTTAGGACAAAACCCTAATCATCATGAAAGCTCTGACTGCCTTCGTCGTGGAATCCTCGCTCTCCAAAGCCCTGGCCGAATTCGCCGCTGCGTTCCGTCGCGAAGCGGGCCGCGCGCTGACGCTGCATCTGCAAACGTGCGCGATCGTCGCCGAGTCGCATGAGCGCCGCGTGCGTGTCGAGTCGCGCCGCCAGTGGTGATTGGCAAGCGGACGGACGAATCATGGTGCCCTATCGTTTTCGAGTTTTCGAGCGGATCGCGTTCTCGTTGGTCGTGATGTTCGCGCTCGGCTGCACGGTGCTGATCGCGTACGAAAACCATCCGGACGCGTTCCAGAACGGCTTGCAGGCCGGCAAGGACGCGCTGAGCTGGACGGGCCAATACACGATGGCCTGTGCCTCGCCGCAAAGCGACGATTGCGAGCGCCTCGCGGCCAAGTAGTACCCGGCGCGGATTCAGCACGGCCACGTCGAAACAGAACGACAAGATCGACGAAAGCAGGCGTGCAACTTGCTCTTGCCAGCGCGGTGATGGCCGGACGGGATGAACCCGCCGATGTCAAGAATTGTGAAATGACCCCATCACCGCTATAGTTTCAGCCAGCGAAACGGCGGCCGATGTGGGACCGCTGCTACCGCCAGAGTGCACAAGACCGCCCTACGGCGGCGATAAGACCAACTCGGGGGCGGACAGCCGGACCAGGCCGGCTGAATCACACAAGACACAAGACATCGTCTGGAGCCCACATGACAGATGCCCAAGCGGACGGCGCGCCAGAGACGGCGTCATCCGCGGTCTCTCGCAGGCAGTTCGTGCTCGGAGCGTGCGCGTCGGCGGTTGCGCTCGCCTTCGGCGCGGCGGCCAGCATCGGTTTGCCGTTCGGCGTTTCGCCCGCGTTTGCGTTCACGCCGCCGGCGGGCGGCGGCGTCGACGCCTTCCTCGCGCTCTCGCAGCAACTCACCGGCCGCACGAGCTTCGATTCGATTCTCGGCAAGCGCGTCTACGACGCGCTTTCGAAAGCCGACAGCCAATTCACGCAGAACGTCGCCGCCCTCAACACGTGGCTGCAAGGGCATGCCTCGGTGCCGAGCGATACCGTCACGCAAGCGCTTGCGGTCGACCAGCCGAATCTCGCGAAGACGGTCGGCCAGGTCATGCGCGCGTGGTACCTGGGCCTCGTCGGCGAGATGCCGAACGTGCAGGTCGTCGCCTACGAGCGGGCGCTGATGTTCGATCCGGTGAAGGACGTGCTGACGATCCCCTCGTACTGCAGAGACGTGCCGTTTTATTGGGCGCAGAAACCGTCGCTCGCGTGAGCGCGAAACCGTTGAGGTCAGGAATGGCAGTCAACAATTCAGCCGATGTCGTCGTAGTCGGCTCGGGCGTCGCAGGCAGTCTGATCGCTCATCAGCTCGCGCTCGCGGGCGCGTCGGTGATCCTGCTCGAAGCGGGGCCGCGCATTCCGCGCTGGCAGATCGTCGAGAATTTCCGCAACTCGCCCGCCAAGGCCGATTTCGCGACGCCGTATCCTTCGGCGCCTTACGCGCCGCATCCCGAGTACTCGCCGTCGAACGACTACCTGATTCAGAAGGGCGCCTATCCGTACAACTCGCAGTACATCCGGCTCGTCGGCGGCACGACGTGGCATTGGGCGGCGGCGGCTTGGCGTCTTTTGCCGTCGGACTTCAAGCTGAAGACGATGTACGGCGTCGGCCGCGACTGGCCTTTTCCGTACGAGACGCTGGAGCCCTGGTACTACGCGGCCGAAGTGCAATTGGGCGTCTCCGGTCCCGATGTGTCGATCGACTTGGGTTCGCCGCGCAGCAAGCCCTACCCGATGCAGCCGCTGCCGCTGTCGTACATGGACCAGCGTTTCTCCGACGTCCTCAACGCAAACGACTTCAAGGTCGTGCCCGAGCCGGTCGCGCGCAACAGCCGTCCCTACGACGCGCGCCCGACCTGCTGCGGCAACAACAATTGCATGCCGATCTGCCCGATCGGGGCGATGTACAACGGCGCGATTCACGCCGAGAAGGCCGAGCAGGCCGGCGCGAAGCTGATTGCGCAGGCGGTGGTCTACCGCGTCGAGGCCGACGACAAGGGCCTCATCACAGCGGTCCACTACAAGGACCCGAGCGGCGCGACGGCGCGCATCACGGGCAAGCTCTTCGTGCTGGCCGCGAACGGCATCGAAACGCCGAAGCTGATGCTGATGTCGACCACCGACAAATTCCCGCATGGCATCGGCAACAGCTCCGATCAAGTGGGCCGCAATCTGATGGACCACCCCGGCACCGGCGTGAGCTTTCTGGCGAACGAGGCGCTGTGGCCGGGACGCGGGCCGATGGAGATGACATCGATCGTGAGCTTCCGCGACGGCGCGTTCCGCTCCGATTACGCGGCGAAGAAGCTGCATCTGTCGAACGGCGTGCCGACGATGGCGATCACCGCCGCGCTGCTGCAGAAGGGCCTGACGGGCGCCGAACTGGATCGCCAGATCCGCGACCGCGCCGCGCGGCTGCTCACGATCAACAGCTTTCACGAGCACCTGCCGGAGCCGGGCAACAGGATCGTCCCGTCGGCCGATCACAAGGACGCGCTCGGCATTCCGCACCCCGAGATCTACTACTCGATCAACGACTACGTGACGAAGAGCGCGGCGAACACGCACGAGCTCTATGCGCAGATCGCAGCGCTGTTCGGCGGCACCGAGGTCGCGTTCGACGATACCTTCGCGCCGAACAATCACATCATGGGCACGACGATCATGGGCAACGACGCGGGCGATTCGGTCGTCGACGCGGATTGCCGCACGCACGATCATCAGAACCTCTTTATCGCGAGCAGCGGCGTGATGCCCTCCGCTGCGTCCGTCAACTGCACGCTGACGATTGCCGCGCTGTCGCTGAAGCTCGCCGACAAGCTCAAGCACGAACTGTGAGACCTGACGGAGACACTCGATGACGAACCCCAGGTCTCGCCGCAAGCCCGCCGACCCGCGCCGCTGGCCCAAGCGCATGGGCGGCCTCGCCGCGGCGTTTTCGCTGTTTGCGCTGTATCTCGCGTGGCACGCGTCGGCCGAGCCGGACCCGTCGCCGGCCGACGAATCGCCGATCACGCTCGCATCCGCCGAGGGCCCGGCGAGCGCTTCGTCGGCATCGGACGCGGAAGGCGCGCTGCAAAGCGACGCAACGGGCGCGAGCCTCGTGAAGCGCGGCGAATATCTCGCGCGCGCGGGCGATTGCATCGCCTGCCATACCGTGGACAAGGCGCGCCCGTTCGCGGGCGGCGTGCCGATCTCGACGCCGTTCGGCACGATCTACACGCCGAACATCACGCCGGACCCCGATACCGGCATCGGCCGCTGGACCGACGCGGACTTCCTGCGCGCGATGCACGAAGGCATTGGCAAGAGCGGGGAGCGTTTGTATCCAGCGTTTCCGTACCCCGAATACACGCGCGTCGCGGAGCGCGACGTGCTCGCGATCCGCGCCTATCTGAACACAGTCGAGCCGATCCACTACGCACCGCCGCGCAACGAGCTCTCGTTTCCGTTCAACCTGCGCTGGCTGATGGTGGTCTGGAACCTGTTCAATTTCAACGAAGGCCGCTTCGTGCCCGACCCGAAGCAAAGCCCGGAATGGAATCGCGGTGCGTATCTGGTCGAAGGTCTCGCGCATTGCGAGGAATGCCACACGCCGCGCAATTTCATGCAAGGGCTGAAATCGAGCGACCGCTTCTCGGGTGAGAAGGTATCGGGCTGGCACGCGTTCAACATCACGCCTGACAAGACGAGCGGCATCGGCGCGTGGGCAGACGCAGACCTCGCGCACTATCTGTCGACGGGCGTTGCCCCGGGCCGTGCGAACGCGGCCGGGCCGATGGCCCAGGTCGTCGAGGACAGCACGCAGTACCTCACGGACGAAGACCTGCGCTCGATCGGCGTCTACCTGCGTTCGGTGCCGCCCGTCGCGGGCGGCGAGACGCGCGCTCGCGACCAATGGGGCCAGCCCGCACACGACGATGTGACCACCCTGCGCGGCACGAAGATCACGAGCGTCAACGGCGCACAGCTTTTCATCGCGAACTGCGCGACGTGTCACAGCTGGAGCGGGCAGGGCGTCGGCGCGAGCGCGCCGGGGGCGTATCCGTCGCTGATCCATAACAGCGTCGCGGGCGCTGCCGATGCGAACAATCTCGCGATGGTGATCCTGCACGGCGTCGAGCGGAAGACGAAGGATGCCGACGTGCTGATGCCGGAATTCGGATCGCAATTGTCCGACGACCAGGTGGCCGCGATCTCGAACTACGTGACCAGGCAGTTCGGCAACCCGGGCTCGACGATCACCGTCGATCAAGTCGCGAAGCTGCGCGCGCAGCAACAATGACAGCTTGTCAAAGCGTGCCTCGACGCGGTCCCGCGATATCTGCCGGGCCGCGCCGCGCGGCACGGTTAAGGTTTTCTTAAGGCACACGTGTTGCGCAGAGCCTACATGGCGTGCGCAAAATTCGCCAATCAGGCGACAAACAGCTTTCCGCCGTCGCCTAAACGTTTCTAGATGTTTCGAACGCTCGGCGCGCCGCAGACGTGTCACGCGGCCCGCACTATGATGCGCTTATGGATACCGAACTCTTCCCTGTCGTTTGCCGCCACGCGTCCAATAGCAACGGACGCGATTTCGTGGTGGGCGACCTGCATGGCTGCGTCGACGCGCTGCGCTACTTGCTGCGGGAAATCGCGTTCGACCCCACACGCGACCGTCTGTTTTCGGTCGGCGATCTGATCGATCGCGGCAGCCAGTCGGAGGACGCGCTCGCCTTGCTCGACAAGCCCTGGTTCTACGCGGTGCTCGGCAATCACGAGGAAGCGCTGTGCGCGGTGGTCGAAGGCACGATGCGGCGCAACTGGTGGTACGGGATCGGCGGCGCGTGGGCTGACGCGTTGAGCGAGGAGCAGTTGATCCTGTACGCCAAGCGTCTGCGGGAATTGCCGCTCGTGCGCGTGGTGGGGGCGGGCGCGGCGCGCTTCAATATTCTGCATGCCGAATTTTTCGGCAGCGACGCGGACCTCGATTCCGCCGATTTCACCGATCACGTGCGGCAGCAAATGCTATGGGGCCGCGAGCTGGCGCTCGGCAATAGCGACCCGGACCGGCAGGCCGGGCTCTCGATCACCTACTGCGGACACACGCCGATGCGCGACATGGGGCGCATCGGCTCGCAAGTGTTCGTCGATACCGGCGCCTTTGCGCTGACGGGCAAGCTGACGATCACCGAGGCGTTGACGCCGCGCGTCTGGTCGGTGTCGCTCGATACCGCGCTGGCCGAAGGCGCGGCGCACATCGCGTTGCCATGATTCAAGGTTGCCTTCGGCAACCCTTTCGCGCGGCTCACCCCACTTGGCTCAATTCGAACACGCTGTCGATCGCGCTGCCGTTCCAGTTGTATTCCAGATACGCCGCGTGATGGCAGTCGCGCAGGATCGTCGTCTTGAATGCCGCGAGGCATTCGCCGCCCTCGGTATCGCGCACGGACGGATACGCAATCCCCTCAGCACCCGCCGCCCGCGCCGCGCGCCCGAGCGCCTGGCCGGCCGTGTAGTCGGTCGGCGACAGCAAAGACGCATGGGCGCCCCCAGGGTCGAGCGCCGCATGGCCGCGCAAATCGACGGCATCGCCCTGCGCGATCACCGTATAGAGCCGCATCTGCTGCCGCATCGGCGCCTCGTTGGTGGCGGCGAGAAAGTTGCCGGTGTGAAAGCGTGTTTCGGCGATCGCCGTGCGGCGTTCGCGCGCGCAATAGAACACGCCGTACGTGCCGTCCGAAAAGCGGCTGCCGAGCGGATTCAGATGCGTGAACGCGGCCATGATCGGCCCGTAGCCCGGCCCGAAACGGCGTTCTTCGAGCGGCACCAGGTCGAGCTCGCCGACTTCGGTGCGCAGGCGGTCGTTGGTCATCGCTTCGAGCGCATAGAGCGCGTCGAAATCTTCGGGCGACGCGACGCGATCGAACAGGTTCACAGCCGGAAAGCGCGTGGGGATCACGCGATACGCGGGCGACCAATCGAGCGGCGTGATCGGCAATGAGTTGGGCAATGCGCGCCAATGGTCCTGCCAGTTCGTCTCCGTCACGCCCAGCCGCCCCGCATCGCATCGAGATATTGGCGCACCGCGACGAGATCGCTGATGTTGCCGGCGAGCATGCGGTCGAGCGCGCGCTTGCCGCCGAAGGGCGGCGCGCTGTTCGGACGCTTGACCCAGCCATCGGCCGCCGGCGGCTGCGGCAGCAGGATCTGCAGCGCCTTGTAGATGCCGAGCAAAAGCGACAGCCGCTCGAGCGTATCGCGGCCAAGGCGAGCGGTTTGCGGCGCGGACTTCCACTTGAAGAACGTCGAGCGGCCCGGCGAGCCGAGGAGGACGATTTGTTCCTCGACCGATAAATCCCAATCGCGGGCGATGTTGAAGAACGCGCGCAGGCCGGCCGCCGACATCTCGGCGAGCGACGCCGCGGAGCGCGGCGAGGGGGCTCGCGCGGACGGCGACAGGTGGGCGGCGGAAGACATGGCGTAATCTCTAAGTGAACTATGCGTAGATATTAGTCTATTTATGGATTTTAGCAAGGCCGAATGGGTGCGGCTCGGCGACGCGCAAGCGTTGCGGTAGATTGCAGGACGGCGGCGCGTCTGCGCCGCTCACGACCGATCACCGATGCGAGGCCGAATTCATGACGATCACGATACGAAGAATCGAAGCGCGCGATGAGATGCGCTGGCGCGAACTCTGGGACGGATACACGCGCTTCTACGAGCGAGAACCCGACGAAGCGATCACGCGTCACACCTGGACACGCATTTTCGACGCGGCTTCCCCCGTGTTCGCGATCGTCGCCGAGCAGGGAGACGGCACGGTGATCGGTATCGCGAACTATCTCGTCCACGAAAACACCTCGACGCTGACGCCGGTCTGCTATCTGCAGGATCTGTTCGTCGATCCGCAGGTGCGAGCGGGCGGCGCCGGCAAGCTGATGATCGACTGGCTCATCGACGAGATGCGGGCTCAGAAATGGTCGCGTCTCTACTGGAATACGCGGGAAACCAACTACCGCGCGCGCGGACTGTACGACAAGTACACGCCGCATAGCGGCTTTGTCCGCTACGTGATTGCCAATCCGGACGCGTAAGGCACGATGCTGCGCCGCGAGTCACGCGCGCTTGCGTTGCTTCGGCTTCGCCGGCGCTTGCCCGAGCGCCGCGCGCCCCAGCTCGACGATCTGCGCGGACAGCTTTTCCAGCCGCGGCGATTGCACTTTCCACGCATGCCAATACAGCTCGACGTCGGTCGGCTCGTTCGGCGCCAGATCGACCAGATCGCCGCGCGCGAGCGCATCGCCGAATTCGAACTCCGGCACCATCCCATACGCGAGACCGCGCTGAATCGCCATATAGCGCGGCAGCGGCACCGGCACGTAGTGGCGCGGATAGGCATCGGGCGCGAGGCCGAAGCGCGCCTCGAGAAAGCGCGCCTGCAGCGCGTCCTTGCGCGACGACAGGATGACCGGCGCCCGGCGCGCCGCCGCGCGGGTGAAGCCGTTCGCAAACCACCGCTCGACGAAAGCCGGCGACGCCACCAGCCGATAGCGCATTGCGCCGAGCCGTTCGGCGAAGCAGCCGCGCATCGGCAGCGGCTCGGTCGTGATGCAGCCGATCGCGAGACCCGTGGCGAGCAGCGCGTGCGTGTGGTCCTGATCGTCGACGGTGAGATCGAGCAGCACGTTCTCCTTCAGCAGCACTTCCGTCAGCGCGGGGAAGAACCACGTCGACAGCGTATCGGCGTTGACCGCGGCGACGACGTGCAGGAGCGCCTCGTTGGCGCCCGCGACGTCGCTCGCGAAGTCGCTTTCGAGCAGCGCCGCGCGGCGCAGGTACTGCAAGAGACGCTGCCCCATCGGCGTGGCGCGGCACGGACGGGTGCGGACGATCAGCGGATTGCCGAGCCGCGTTTCAAGCGCGCGCACGCGCTGCGAGACCGCCGAGGGCGTCACATTCAGACGGATCGCGGCCTGCTCGAAGCTGCCGGTTTCGATGACGGCGCGCACGGCGGCCGTTTGCCGGGGATCGATTTCCATTTGACTAGCCCTGTTTCAGCGCGTTGATCAGCACTCGCAAGGTTTCCATGCCGCGCGCCTCGCGCACTCGTGAATACATCACGACATGCGAATCGGGCAGCAACGGCAGCCCAAGGCGGCTGCCGACATCGACGAGCCCGCGGGGCGCCACCCGCTTGGCGAGCGCCGAAACGGCAAGCCCGGCCGAGACTGCGGCGCCCATCGCCGCCACGCCTCCGCCGACGAACACCTCGTTCCAAGCGATGCCCTCGCGTTCGAGCGCGCGCAGCGCCACGGCTCTGACTTTGCAAGGCTCGGTCTGCACCGCGAGCGGCAGCGGTTCGCCGGCTCGCGGCTCCCAGCCGGGCGCGGCGAGCCAGGAAATCGGCTCGGTGAAGAGCAACTGCCCGCCGTCGCGCGGACGTTCCTCATCGGGCTCGAAGCGCACGATGACCGCGTCGAGCTGCCGCGCGTCGAACTGATCGAGCAAGACGGATGACGTGCCCAGATGCATTTCGATCACGAGCCCGGGATCGTGCCGGTGCAGCGTGGCGAGCAGCGCCGGCAGCTCGGGCCCCGCGACATGCTCGCTCAAGCCGAGCGTCAGTCGCCGCGATTCGATGGCGAGCGACCCGAGCGCGCGCTCGTGCGCGCTCAGCAAATCGCGCGCGGCATCGAGAAACGCGCTGCCTTCCGCGGACAGGCGCACCGAGCGCGGCGTACGCTCCAGCAACGGCTTGCCGAGATGAGCTTCCAGCCGCTTCAACTTCAGGCTGACGGCCGACTGGGTCGTATCGAGCGAATCGGCGGCGCGCGTGAAGCTGCGCAAATCCGCGACCAGCACGAACGCGCGAACCGCGTCGAGATCGAGCACTTTCATTTCTGATTGAAATGGATGAAATCGGGATTGATATCTGTTAATTATGTCAGAGCTGCCGTAACCTGCAAGCACCCATCACGAGCAGGAGAGTCACATGCCGTTCACTCGCATCGCAGTCGGCCAGGGCAAGTCCGCCGAGTACAAGAAGGCGCTGATCAACGGAATTCAGCGTGCGCTGATCGCAACCTTCAACGTGCCCGAAGACGACTACTTCATGGTCATCAACGAATACGACGCCGAAAACTTCGTGTTCAACCGGAGCTACCTGAATATCGCGCGCAGCGACGATCTCGTGATCATTCAGATCACGGCGAATGCCACACGAGGCGTGGCGGAGAAGAAGAAACTCTATGCGGCGATCGCCGCTAATCTGGCGGAAAGCCCCGGTGTACGGGGCGAAGACGTGTTTGTGAACCTGGTGGACGTGCCCAAGGAAAACTGGTCTTTTGGTCTTGGAGTCGCACAGTACGCGTGACGATCCCGGTTTCGCGTCCGCAATTGCGGCGCGGTGTGCGCTCCCCCGTCATACCGCGCCGAACAGCAGCAGCACGATCACGACCACCACGACGATCCCGACGATGCCGGAAGGGTAGTAGCCCCAGGCGCGGCTATGTGGCCAGGTCGGGAACGCGCCGATGAGCATCAAGATCAATATGATCAGCAAGAGGGTTCCGATGGACATTTGGGCTCTCCTTGTTGTCTCTTTTGCATCTCTTTCGTCGCAAGCGGTGTGCCTCCGGTCTTGTTTGGCATGGCGCGCCGTGTAACATGAGGTAACGCTGTCCGCCCCTTTTTTCGGGTTTTTGCATCGATGGGCGTGGGCGGCATCGACTCGAAATGCTCGGGGGAGCGTACATGTCTCGTGTCGTCGAAATGTCGCTGGATGCGCCCGCGCTGGTCGCGCGCGAGTGGATGCAGCAGAGCGTCGAGGAACCGGCTGCAAGGAAAACCGCCTCGGCGCGGGCGAAGCGAAATGCGAGTGCAGGCGGGATCGGCGAGGCGATCGCCGAAGCGCTGAATCATGTCGTCGAGTTTTCTCCGCAGTTGTCGCTGGTTTCCGCCCGCACGCCGCTGACGATCTATCCGCTGGCGCTGAGTCGCAAGCTGGCCGAGGCCGGATGGCGCGCGTTGGTGGAGGCGTCGGGCGAGGGGCGGCGGCTCGTCGTTTCGCGCCGCGAGGCCCATTCGCCGGCCGTGACGGTTCGCGAGATCGTCTACGACGCGCGACTCGAATCCGGCGTCTCGCTCGCCGAGCAGGTGCGCGACTTGCCATCCGAACTGCGGCAGGCGCTGGACGCGGCAGGCGCGCTCGCGTCGTTGGAGTCGGTGCTTGAATTGCAGCGCACGGTCTGGCGCTGGACACCCCATGACGGCCACCCAGTCGACGTCGTCATGAACGACGCGTCGGACACGCCCCCGAACGCGATGCCGCAAGCGCAACCGCGCTTTTGCGAGCTGCTGGTGTCGACGCAGTGCGACGACGGCGAAGCGGAGACTCCCCCCGAAGACGAGCCGCCAGCCCCCGAGAGCGAACAGCCGGACCCGCAAGACGAGCAACCGGATCTCAAAGACGACCAGCCGGACTCGCTGACACGCGCGCTCCGGACGCTTTACGCGGCGGCGCACGCACTCGTCGCCGGGCTGCCCGTGTTCCCGGTCTTGCACGGCTTTCTCGAACGCCCGCCTCACGATCCAGCCGATGAAGAGCCAGCGCGCGCGATACCGGTCGATCTCATTGACATCCAAACGCCGCATGCCGCGCTGATCGCCATCGGCGCCAACGTGGCGCAGCAATGGTTCGGCAACGAACGCGGCGTGCGCGAAACCGCGACCATCGAGTTCGTGCATCAGATGCGCATTGCGCAGCGGCGTCTGCGGACCGCGCTCAGGATCTTCTCGAGCTGGGCCGATGAGGACTGGACGACCCGCGTCGAGCCCGAGTTGCGCTGGCTCGGCGAACGGCTCGGCGAGGCTCGCGATCTCGATGTGTTCACCGATTCGACGCTGCCCGCGCTGGCGGCCGCCGATGTCGACGCGTCCACGTGGTCCGCGGTGCTGGCCGAGGCCGATGCGCGACGGTTCGAAGCACGCGCGCGCCTGCAGGCGGCGATGCGATCGCGCCGGTACGCGCAACTGTCGCTGGCGTGGCTCGCATGGCTCGCCGAATTGCCCATGCGCCGCGCGCCGGAAGCGGCCGGTGATTTCACGTTGCGCGAGTTCGTGGCCAAGCGCGTGCGCAAGCATTTCAAGCGGCTGACCGATACGTCGAAGCTCTCGGAGCTCGATGCCGCAGCGCGCCATCGCCATCGCATCGAGGCGAAGCGTCTGCGCTACATGCTGGAGTTCTTCGAATCGATCGCGTCGGGGCGCACGCGCCGCGATGTCGCCCGGACGTTGCAGCGGATTCAGAGCGTGCTCGGCGACGGCAACGACGCCGTGGTCGCGTTGGGCTTTCTCGAGCAGCTCGACATCACGCCGTATCAGCAAGGCTTCGCGCGCGGATGGAGCCAGGCGGTCAATCACTGCGCGGCTCAGGAGGGCGAGCGTTTGCTGCGCATGCTCGATGAGCCGCGCATCAAGCGCGGTGCGTAGCGATTGCGGCTATATTTAACCGATTGATCACTCGATCTCTTTAAACTCCTCATGACCCATCCCTCTACCTCGTCATCGCCGTCGTCCGAATCGAGCGGCGAAGCGCTGGAACTCGGCGGCTCCGTCTGGCTGCGCGCGGGTCATGAAACGCTTGGCGGGGCGGCGCGCATTGCCCTCCTCGAGGCGATCGGCGCAACCGGCTCGATCACCGGCGCCGCGAAAGCCGTCGAGATGAGCTACAAGGCCGCCTGGGACGCCATCGATACCATGAACAATCTCGCCGGCGAACAGCTCGTCACTCGCGCGGCAGGCGGCAAGGGTGGTGGCGGCACCAAGCTGACGCCGCGCGCGATCCGGCTGATCGAGACGTTTCGCGTGGTCGAGCGCGAGCATCGCAAGTTTATTGAACGCGCCAGCGCGGCAATCGATGGTTTTGCCGGCGACTGGGATCTGATTGGGAGAATCGGCATGAAAATGAGCGCACGCAATCAACTGTCCGGCACGATCACGTCGATCAAGCACGGCGCCGTCAACGACGAAATCTCGCTCGGCTTGCCGGGCGGCCAGATCATCGTGGCGGTCGTCACGCACGAGAGCACCGAGTCGCTCGGGCTCGTCCAAGGCGGGACGGCGTTTGCGCTGATCAAGGCGTCGTCGGTGCTGATCCTGGTCGACGATACGGGTGGCGCGCCGATCAAGATCTCCGCGCGCAATCAGCTGAGCGGCACGGTCTCGAAGGTCACGCGCGGCGCGGTCAATTCCGAGGTCTCGCTGGAACTCGGCGGCGGCACGGTGGTGACCGCGATCATCACGAACGAAAGCGTCGACACGCTCGCGCTTGCCGCCGGCGGAAAGGCGGTGGCCGCGTTCAAGGCGTCCAGCGTGATTTTGGGCGTGAACGGCTAGGCGAGCGGCTGGCTAAGTGAGCGGCTAAGCGTCGACGGCGTCAGGCATCGGAAGGGGGGTGCGCGATCGGCCGCGTATTCTGCTCGATCGCGGCCGGGCGCGGATTGTCGCGTCCGGCTTTCCAGCGGGCCCGGATGAACGGGCGCTCATGGCCCGATAAATGAAGCGCGATGTGGGTGATCCAGCGCTGGGTTGGCACCCGCACATCGTGCAGCGCCACCGTCAGCATCAGAAGGCTCAACGCGACCGGCACCGCATGCAGATGCCCCGGCTTCGCATCCCACGACCACCAGACGAACACCACGGCGGCCAACGCACCAACCGCGCAGCCCGCCACCGCTTCCGACGGCGAGTGCGCGTCGAGCACGACGCGCGAGAGCCCGACCGCAACCCCCGCCGCGAGACCGATTACGACGCCAGCGAGGCGAACCGGCCGCCGAGTGGGCAGCAGCATCAGAAAGAGCGCGACGGGATAGACGGCGGTCGAGAGCATCGCGTGGCCGCTCACGCCGGTGAAATCGAGCTCGCGCACGCCGACGCCCCAGCCCAGAAACGCAATTTTGGTCAACGCGACGACCCCGATCGCCACACCCAAGAGCCCAAGCCACGCGGCCGCGAGCCGCCACGTATAGCCGAGCGCAAGCCAGAGCGCGATCGCGATTGCGAGGGGCAGCGTCAGACCCGCGCCGCCAAGACGCGTGATCGAAAGCCAGAGGTGAGTGGGCAAGTCAGGCATGAAACCAGGGGGCGCACAGCGCACGGCCAGTCGAAGGGATAAATTCTTAACGCGCCACGCGATCAAAGCGACTACAACGAATAGCATCGCGCAAATAGAAGTATAGCGAGGACGGCCGGGTTGCCGGAACGCATCTGTGATGCGCCCCACCAGGCTTGGGCCGGCAGCGTGGCAACGAGCCGCCAAAGCGATCGGCAGTCTCCCAAAAATAGTGTTATGGTGCATTGCACCATCCTTGTAGTTCGCTCGATTGGAACTGCCCCTATTTTTAGCGAGCCGACTCGATGACCAAAAGTCTGACGAAAATCTGGCTGGGCGGCTTGAAGCGCCTCCTGGCGATTCAAGCGGAACACGCGCAAAAGCGCGCCAAACGTACGGGACTCAAGGCGAAACGTCCCGTTGGGAAGCCCGACAAAAAAGCCCGCAAGAGCGCGGCCGTTGCGGCCGTGCCGCCGGCGCGCGAATCGCGCGTGCGTCCGCGAGCGGCGGCCTGGGCCGGCGGCAGCTGGACGCGCTCGTTCCACTCGGCGCCGCCCGCGCCCGGACGGCTCGTCAATCACTTGTCTTACGGGCTCTATCTTCCGGCCGGCGCTGCTAAGGCAGAATCGATGCCGCTGGTCGTGATGCTCCACGGCTGCAAGCAGACTATCGACGAGTTCGCCGAAGGCACGCGGATGAATCTGCTCGCCGACAAGTTCGGCTTTGCGGTCGTCTATCCGGAGCAGTCGAAGCATAGTCACGCGCACCGCTGCTGGCACTGGTACGACGACCGCGAGAACGCGGGCCTCGGCGAGGCGAGGGCGGTGGCGTCGCTCGTCGATGCGCTTGTCGATGAGCACGGATTCGACGCCGAAAGCGTCTATGTCGCGGGGCTGTCGGCGGGAGCGGGTCTGACGTCGCTGCTCGCGCTCCACTATCCCGAACGGATTGCCGCTGTCGCGCTGCATTCCGGGCCGGTGTTTGGCGATGCCCACTCTGGTATCGCCGCCATGGACGTCATGCGGCGCGGCAGCCATCACGATCCGGTTGCGCTCGTCGACCAGGCGACCGATGTCGCCGCGTACCCGGGGATGCCGGCCATCGTTATTCATGGCGACGCGGACCGGGTCGTCGCGCCGAAAAACGCCGATCAACTCGCGGTGGAGTTCGCGCGGCTCAATGGGCTCGTCGATGCCGAGGGCGCCAGCGTGGCCGGGGACGTTCGCGAAAAACGCAAAGACGGGGTGCTCACGCGCGACTATGTAAAGAAGGGCGGCCGGCGCGTGGTGACGCTGTGCCGCGTCGCGGGACTCGGCCATGAATGGTCTGGCGGCGACGACGCCGTACCGTTCCATTCTTCAAAGGGACCGGACGCGAGCGCGCTGATCTGGGACTTTTTTCAAAAGCAGCGCCGTCCGCAAGCCGAACGGGCCACCGCAAGCCCCGCCGCAGCGGGTCTGAGCTCAATCGAAGCAGGCCGTGTCAGTTGAGCAACAGCTCTAAATTTGAGACTAGCATTCAACTAGGGTAATCCCTATAATGCGGGTTATCCCCTAGGCATTAACGCTTAGTCAAATTCTGGAGTCCACCATGTATCTGCTGAGCCGCCTGTTCTTGTTCCTGACGAAGTCCACCGAGCAACGCGTGAAAGAGCACAACGACGCGTATCTGGCCGAAGCCACCGATCTGTACGATCTCGAATTCCGCATGCGCAAGATCGACCGCGAAGCGTCGGTTGCGTATCCCTCGTGGATGGTGCAGCGCTAAGCTGCGCCGGCTAGCGTCGGACGAAGCACATCAAAATGCCGGCCCGTGGGCCGGCATTTTGCATTTCGTTTCGACGCGAGGCCAAGACCTTTTTGATCGTTCGGCCGCGTCAATCAGGGAGCCGGCGTGTTGGGCGCCTCCGGCTTTTCGGGCGTTTGCACGCCGAAGCAGCCGCGATAGGTCGCGTAGAACGAGCAGTAGAGCATCGTGGTCAGGATGACCGATGCGGGCATCAACACGGCGAGTGCGTAGTCGGCCGCGCCGACTGCCTGAAGCAACGCCGACAGTCCGAGCGACACCGTGATGGCCGAAGCGAACCACAGCGCCGCATAGACGATGAACGCGCCGCGATTGCGCCAGCAGCTCACGACGCTGAAGAACATCGCTTTCGCGGGCGGCACGTCGTGCCATGCCGCTAGAACCGGCGCGAACCAGAACAGCATCGAGACGGGCACATAGCACCCCAGCGCAACCAGCACAGCGAGCGGAATCGCGCTGTTGGCAAACTCTGCCTGTGCGACTTCGGCATTGCCCATCATCAGTTTGAACAGCACGCCGCCGTCCGCGAGCGCGGAGCCAGCGAATACGAGCGCCATCGCCACGACGTACAACGCGCCGAGCACGGCCAGCCGTTGCGCGACGACACCACCATACGAGCGGAACCCGTCGATGAGAATCGTCGGAAACACAGGCTTGCCGGCGACCGTGTCGCGACACGCGGCCATGAAGCCCACCGCGACGCCGGGAATGAACGCGAGCGGCAGCACCGTGCCGACGACCGGAATCCGCGAGACGAGCGTCATCGCGACGAGATAGGTGAAGAAGAGCGTCAGGAACGCCAGCGGGTTTCTGCGGAACAGCCAGATGCCTTGCCGGAACCACACATAGCCGGTCTTTGCGGGGACTTCGATCAGTTGCATGTTGGGACGCCGGGGAGCGCGCTGCCGTTCAGGCGTTCACGCAAGATGCGCTCGAAATGGGTGGGGTCGTGCGGCTTGAGCATTTCGGCGGCACGCGGCATATGGAAATCATACAGGCGCGAAACCCAGAACCGATACGCGCCGGCGCGCAGCATGTCACTCCAGTGGCGGCGCTCCTCCTGGGTGAACGGACGCACGGTCTGGTAGGCACGCAGTAGCGCTTCGACACGCGCGGTATCGAGGCGACCGGTTGCGAGGTCGACGCACCAGTCGTTGACCGTGACCGCGACATCGAACAGCCACTTGTCGCAGCCCGCGAAGTAGAAATCGAAGAAACCGCCGAGACGCACTTCGTGGCCAGTGGCCGGGTCGGCATGCGCGAACAGCACGTTGTCGCGGAACAGGTCGCAGTGGCACGGACCTTCGGGCAGTGCCGCGTAATCGCGCGAGCCGAAAAACGCCTGCTGATGCGCAAGCTCGCTCGACAGCAAGTCGCGCTCGGCCTCGCTCAAGAACGCCAGCACGGACGGCACCGTCTCCCGCCACCACGGCAGGCTGCGCAGGTTCGGCTGATGATGCGGGAAATCGCGTCCGGCGAGGTGCATACGCGCGAGCATATGGCCGACTTCGGCGCAGTGCTCGCTAGTCGGCGCGAGCTGCGCCGCGCCTTCGAGCTTGGTCACGATCGCGGTGGGCTTGCCGTGCAGCATGCCGAAGAGGGCGCCGTCGTCGCGCGGAATCGGGTCGGGCACCGGCACGCGATGCGACGCGAGGTGGCGCATCAGGTCCAGATAGAACGGCAGTTGCGCGGCCGTCAGCTTTTCGAAGATCGTGAGAACGTATTCGCCGCGCGTCGTCGTCAGAAAAAAATTGCTGTTTTCGATGCCGGACGCAATGCCACGAAAATCGACGACATCGCCGAGATCGTAATGGCGCATCCATTGCGCGAGTTCTTGTTCGGTGACAGGGGTGAATACGGCCATGCAGGAAACTTCGGAGTCAGGTTGGTCGGACCGGCATTCGCGGCCAGTGCGGGAGTGTGTTGCCGGCTTCGGTCAGAGCCAGCCGTGGTGCCGCCTTTGACGAGGCGGCACGCGCCTTGCATCAATAGTGCAGGTTGATCGAGGGCAGGCGTGTGCTGGGCTGCCCGTTGTCGCGCACCTGCGGCGACGTATCGGCCGGTGCGCTCATTTGATAGTGGGTGCCGAAGTTGGATCGCACGTCGATTTCGACGGGCTTGCCTTTATCGCGGTATTCGGTGATTTCGGTGCCGTTCGGGGTCTTCTCGTAGTAGCTCGGCGTGCGCGGCACATTGATGTCGACTTTCGACGAGACTTGCGCTGCCGGGCGATTGATCGCGTCCAAATCGGGCAGGCCCGCCGCTTCGTTGGCGGCGTGCGCCTGCGCGTGGGCTTGCGCGTCGTCGGTAGGCTGAGCCGCCATGGCGACTCCGCCGAAGGCAAGCATCGCGGCTACGGCGACAGGAAGGTACGGCTTCATGGTGATTCTCCAAGAGAGTGTGCGAATTCTAGCAAATACGTATCCGTCCCCGGCGTGGACCATTCAGTTATTTTGCGCTTTTGCGCGCTCCGCTGCTCGCGCTCGCGGCCTTGCGCGGCGCGGGTGCGCTGGCGCACGGCGCGTCGTCAGGGCGTGATGGTTCCGTGGTAATGTCGTCTCAATTAAGCGAGGCGAATGAAGATGAAGAACGATCTAACGCACAACGGGCGCGCTGGGCTGCCCGCCGAATTTCCCACTGAAGCCTTTACTGATGCAGCGGACGCCGTCGCTCGCTTGTCGGCCATCTACGAATCGAACACGGCTTATCTGCGCGACGCGTTCGCGCGCTATCGGCGCAATGAAGCGTTCGATCGTCACGTGCGCGCGTGCTATCCGTTCGTGCGCATTCGCACCGAGGTCAACACGAACATCGATTCGCGCCGCTCGTACGGCTTCGTTGCCGGCCCGGGCGTCTTCGAGACGACGGTGACGCGTCCGGATCTCTTCGGCAACTACTATCGCGAGCAGCTGCGTCTGCTCGCGAAGAACCATCATGTGCTGATCGAAGTCGGGGTGTCCGACAAGCCGATTCCGATTCACTTCGCGTTTGCGGAAGGCATCCACCTCGAGGGCGATCTCGGTCGCGAGAAGCTCACGATGATGCGCGACGTGTTCGATACGCCGGACCTGGCGCAGCTCGACGACCGCATCGTGAACGGCACCTACGAGCCGCCTCCCGGCGAGCCGCATCCGCTCGCGCTCTTCACGGCGCCGCGGGTCGACTTCTCGCTGCACCGGTTGAAGCACTACACGGCCACTTCACCGACGCACTTCCAGAACTACGTGCTCTACACGAACTATCAGTTCTACATCGACGAGTTCGTGAAGCTTGGCCGCGAGCTGATGTCCCATACCGACGATGACGAGTTGCGCGCGTATCGCGGCGAATACACCTCGTTCATCGAGCCGGGCGACGTGGTCACATACAACGCCAATCTCGACGAGCAGCCGGAAGAGGGGACGGGCACCGTGCCGGCGCGTCTGCCGCAAATGCCCGCGTATCACTTGAAACGCGCGGACGGCAGCGGCATCACGATGGTCAACATCGGCGTGGGGCCGTCGAACGCGAAGACGATCACCGATCACATCGCCGTGCTGCGTCCGCATGCGTGGGTCATGCTCGGTCACTGCGCGGGGCTGCGCAATACGCAGCGTCTCGGTGACTACGTGCTGGCGCACGGGTATGTGCGCGAGGACCACGTGCTCGACGCGGACCTGCCGCTATGGGTGCCGATTCCGGCGCTCGCGGAAGTGCAGTTGGCGCTGGAGCGCGCGGTCGCGCAGGTGACGCTGCTCGAAGGCGCGGAGTTGAAGCGCGTGATGCGCACGGGAACGGTGGCGAGCGTCGATAACCGCAACTGGGAGTTGCGTGACTATCGTGAACCGGTGCAGCGGCTGTCGCAAAGTCGCGCGATTGCGCTCGACATGGAAAGCGCGACGATCGCCGCAAACGGCTTTCGCTTCCGCGTGCCGTACGGCACCTTGCTGTGTGTGTCCGACAAGCCGCTGCACGGCGAACTGAAGCTGCCCGGCATGGCCGATCAGTTCTATCGCGCGCAAGTCGACCAGCACTTGCAGATCGGCGTCAAAGCGATGGAATTGCTGCGGATGAACGGGCTCGACCGCTTGCACAGCCGCAAGCTGCGCAGCTTCGCGGAAGTCGCGTTCCAATAAGCGCTGGTAAGTTGGTAAGGGCCGGCAAGAAGTGTGGCGCGCTCAAGGGTGAGCGCGCCACATGATTACAAATAGAACATCCGGTCCTCGTCCGACTTCGCCGCGTGCGGCTCAGCTTCCTCGCGGTCCTCATAGAACGCGAGCACCGCTTCGAGCACCTGGTCGGGTTCGTCGATCACCTGCATCAGCTTCATGTCTTCGGGATTGATAAGACCCATCGGCACGAGCGCCGATTCGAACCAGCTGAGCAAGCCCTTCCAGAACTCCGCGCCCACGAGAATGATCGGCACGTGGCGCGACTTCTTCGTCTGGATGAGCGTGAGCACTTCAGCGAGTTCGTCGAGCGTGCCGAAGCCGCCGGGCATCACGATCACGGCATCCGAGTTCTTGACGAACGTGACCTTGCGCGTGAAGAAATGCCGGAAGCGCAGTGAGATGTCCTGCCATTGATTGCCCGATTGCTCGTGCGGCAACTCGATGTTCAAGCCGACCGACGGCGCCTTGCCTGCGTGCGCACCCTTGTTGGCCGCTTCCATGATGCCGGGGCCGCCGCCTGAGATCACGGCGAAGCCGGCATCGGACAGTTTTCGGGCGATGACGGTGGCGAGTTTGTAGTACGGCGAGGTCGGTTTTAGACGCGCTGAACCATAGATGCTGACGGCCGGGCGGATCTCCGAGAGGTACTCGGTCGCCTCGATAAACTCTGCCATAATCGTGAACATCTGCCACGATGCGCGGGCCTTCTTTGCCGTCGCGCGCTCTTGATCTGCGAGTGAACGCAGACTCGGAATCACTTTTCTCTTGTTCATAATGCCTGAAGAACGAAACCTAAAAGGTAAGACCCTGCTATTGGTCGACGGTTCGAGCTATCTGTATCGGGCCTACCATGCGATGCCTGATTTGCGTGGCCCGGATGGCGGACCGACGGGTGCGCTGTATGGAATCATCAACATGTTGCGGCGCATGCGCAAGGAAGTCACGGCAGAGTATAGCGCGTGCGTGTTCGATGCCAAGGGCAAGACGTTTCGCGACGACTGGTATCCCGAGTACAAGGCGAATCGTCCGTCGATGCCCGAAGACCTCGCGCGGCAGATCGAACCGATCCACGTCGCGGTGCGTGCGTTGGGGTGGCCGCTCTTGATGGTCGACGGCGTCGAGGCAGACGACGTGATCGGCACGCTCGCCACGCAAGCCGAGGCGCACGGCATGAACGTGATCGTCTCCACCGGCGACAAGGACTTGGCGCAACTGGTTAGCGATCATGTCACCCTCATCAATACGATGACGAACGAGACGCTCGATCGTGATGCGGTCATCGCGAAGTTCGGCGTGCCGCCGGAGCGCATCATCGATTACCTCTCGCTGGTCGGCGATACGGTCGACAACGTGCCGGGCGTCGACAAGTGCGGTCCGAAGACCGCTGTCAAATGGCTCACGCAATACGAGACGCTCGAAGGTATCGTCGCACATGCGGACGAGATCAAAGGTGCGGTAGGGGACAATCTGCGCCGCGCGCTCGATTTTCTGCCGATGGCGCAAAAGCTCGTCACCGTCGAGCGCGCGTGCGATCTGAATGAGCACGTCGAGTCGATTGATGCGACGCTTGCGACGCGTCCCGAGTCGCTCGGCGAGTTGCGCGACATCTTCCTGCGCCATGGCTTCAAGACCTGGCTGCGCGAAGCCGAGACGGCGCAGGCACAGGCTCAGGCGAGCGTTGTGGCTACGAATGGTGCGGAGGGTGTGGCCAAAGCCGCCGAGGCGCAACCCGCTTTGGCGCTCGAAGCGCCGCGCCACTACGACACCGTGCAGACCTGGGAGCAGTTCGACGCGTGGTTCGCGAAGATCGATGCGGCCGCGTTGACCTCCTTCGACACAGAGACGACCGCGCTCGATCCGATGGTCGCGCAGATCGTCGGCTTGTCGCTGTCGGTGGAGCCGGGATACGCCGCTTACGTGCCGCTCGCGCATCGCGGTCCTGATGCGCCGGAGCAGTTGCCGCGCGACGAGGTGCTGGCCAAGCTCAAGCCGTGGCTCGAAAACGCCGGGAAGAAGAAAGTCGGCCAGCATTTGAAGTACGACGAGCAGGTGCTCGCGAACTATGGCATCGAGCTGAACGGCATCGAGCACGACACGCTCTTGCAATCGTACGTGCTCGAATCGCACCGCACGCACGACATGGACAGCCTCGCGCTGCGCCACCTCGGCATCAAGACGATCAAGTACGAAGACGTGGCGGGCAAAGGCGCGCAGCAGATCGGCTTCGATGAAGTACCGCTGGAGAAAGCGGCCGAGTACGCCGCCGAAGACGCGGACATCACGCTGCAACTCCATCAAGCGCTCTATCCGCAGATCGAACCCGAAGCGGGCTTGCTGCGCGTCTATCGCGACATCGAGATCCCGACTTCGCGTGTGTTGCGGCGCATGGAGCGCAACGGGGTGCTGATCGATACCGAGCGGCTGCGCAAGCAAAGCAGCGAAATCGCGACGCGGCTCATCGAGCTCGAAGGGGAGGCTTATGAGTTGGCGGGCGGCGAGTTCAACATGGGCTCGCCGAAGCAGATCGGGCAGATCTTCTTCGAGCGCATGCAGTTGCCCGTGGTGAAGAAGACGCCGAGCGGCGCGCCGTCGACCGACGAAGAAGTGCTGCAGAAGCTCGCCGAAGACTACCCGCTGCCGAAGTTGTTGCTCGAGCACCGCGGCTTGTCGAAGCTCAAGTCCACCTACACGGACAAGCTTCCGCTGATGGTCAACGCGCAGACCGGGCGCGTCCATACGAACTACGCGCAAGCCGTCGCCGTGACGGGGCGGCTCGCCTCGAACGATCCGAACCTGCAGAACATCCCGGTGCGCACGGCCGAAGGCCGCCGCATCCGCGAGGCGTTCATCGCGCCGCCAGGCAGCAAGCTCGTGTCGGCGGACTACTCGCAGATCGAGCTGCGCATCATGGCGCACATCTCCGGCGATGAGTCGCTCCTGCGCGCGTTCGCCAACGGCGAGGACATCCACCGCGCCACGGCAGCCGAAGTTTTCAGCGTGACGCCGCTCGAGGTCTCGAGCGACCAGCGGCGCATCGCGAAGGTCATCAACTTCGGCTTGATCTATGGGATGAGCTCGTTCGGACTCGCATCGAACCTCGGCATCACGCGCGATGCGGCGAAGCTCTACATCGACCGCTACTTCGCGCGCTATCCGGGCGTTGCGCGCTACATGGACGAAACGCGTGCGAGCGCGAAAGAGAAGGGTTACGTCGAGACGGTGTTCGGGCGGCGCCTCTGGCTGCCCGAGATCAACGGCGGCAACGGTCCGCGCCGTCAGGCGGCCGAGCGCGCGGCGATCAACGCGCCGATGCAGGGCACCGCGGCCGACCTCATCAAGCTGTCGATGATCGCCGTGCAGAACTGGCTCGACGAGCAGAAGGGCGGCACGCGCATGATCATGCAGGTCCACGACGAATTGATCCTCGAAGTGCCGGAAGAGGAGTTGTCGCTGGTTCGCAAGCGGCTGCCCGAGCTGATGTGCGGCGTCGCCGAGCTGAAGGTGCCGCTCGTCGCGGAGGTCGGGGCTGGCGCGAGCTGGGAGGAAGCGCACTGAGGGCGCACTGAGCGTTCTTGTTCGCGCATCCGTTGAGCGCGCCTTGAAGACATCTTCAAGGCGCGACCGCAGACGAATGGCTAAACCGTCTATAGCGTCGCGCGCATGACACACATGCGGCGCGGCGGCTTGTCCTGGAAACGATCCCACCCTGACAATGGCCTATCTGGCTCGTCCATTTTTGGCCGAGGACAATTCGCACAACCGAACGGCAACCACGGAGAGTGTCAATGCATCGTTTCATCGTCGTTGGGGGAGGCGCAGGGGGACTTGAACTGGCGACGCGTCTTGGCGATCGCTACGGCAAAAAGAAGAGTGGCGAGGCGCCCGCACTGGTGACGCTTGTCGACCGTTATCCGACGCATATCTGGAAGCCCTTGCTGCACGAGGTCGCGGCCGGCAGCATGGACCCCTTCACGCAGGAGCTCGAATACGCGGCGCAGGCGCGCTGGCACGGTTTCGAGTTTCAGCAGGGCGAACTGGCCGGGCTCGATCGCAAGGCGAAAAAGATCAGGCTCGCGCCGGTCCTCGACGACGACGGCGCCGAATTGCTGCCCGAGCGCGAACTCCAATACGACACGCTCGTGATCGCGATCGGCAGTACGACGCATTTCTTTGGCGTGCAAGGCGCACCGGAATATTCGCTCGCGCTCGATACGGTCCATCAGGCCGAGCGTTTCCGCAAGCGCCTGATCGCGGCCTGCATGCGCGCCGAGCATCAGGAGCATGCGCGCGTCGAGAGCGGCGATGGCATGTCGCCCGATAAGGAAGCGCGCATTCAGGTGGCGATCGTCGGCGGCGGCGCGACGGGGGTCGAATTGTCTGCGGAATTGCGCAACACGGCGCAGGTGCTGTCGGCGTATGGGTTGCACAAGCTCGATCCGCGGCACGACGTGGGCATCGTGCTCATCGAGGCGGGGCCGCGCATTCTTCCGGCGCTGACGGAGCGTGTCTCCGGCGCGACGGCCGAGCTGCTGACCAAGCTCGGCGTGAAGCTCATGCTCGGCGAGACGGTGGCCGAAGTCGCGCCTGGCCTGGTGCGGACCGCGAGCGGCAAGACGGTGCGCGCCGACCTGACGGTCTGGGCCGCGGGCATCAAGGCGCCGCCGGTGCTGGCAAAGCTCGACGGGCTCACGGTGAACCGATTGGGTCAGCTCGAAGTGCGCCGTACGCTGCAGACCGTCAACGACGACGACATCTTCGCGCTCGGCGATTGCGCCGCATGCCAATGGCCCGGCAATGAGCGCAACGTGCCGCCGCGGGCGCAAGCGGCGCATCAGCAGGCGAGCTTCCTGTTGAAATCGCTCGTGAACCGGATGGAGGGCCGGCCGCTCGCGGAGTTCACGTATCGCGACTTCGGCTCGCTCGTGTCGCTCGGGCATTGGAGCGCGGTCGGCAATTTGATGGGCGGGCTGATCGGCGGAAACATGCTGATCGAAGGTCTCTTTGCGCGCTTTATGTACATGTCGCTGTACCGGCTGCATATCGCCGCGCTGCACGGTTATCCGCGGATGATGCTCGATACGTTCGCGCATTGGCTGCGGCGCACCACGCTGCCGCGCGTGAAGCTTCACTGATCGAAGACTGGAAGGGCGGGAAAGGCTCCTGCAAAGGGCGCAGCAAGGTAGATGAAGCCATGCGTCGCTAGAATCGATCGAACGCAGCAACGTCTGCGTGTCTCGGCGGGGCCGCCATCTGGCGGCCCTTGCCGTTCCGGTCGAATTCCGCCCGCCGTTGTGCTCAGCTCATCGCGTTCAGCTCAGGCAGCGGCCAAAACAAGGAGCGCCGTATGCTGAAGCCCGAAATCGACAGTCTGATCCCGCATGTTCCGTTCAACCGCCGCACGTTCATCAAAGCCGCGCTCGGCAGTGGCTTTGCCGCGTGCGTGCTGCCGGTCTCCGCGCAGACCATCCATACCGATAGCGTTGGGCTCGAAGCGGGCGAGATCGGCTTTAATTCGGGCGGCGATCTCATTCCCGCGTATCGCGCGCAGCCGGCGGGCAAGACGCATCTGCCGGTGATCATCGTGATCCACGAGATTTTCGGCGTGCACGAGCATATCGCCGATATCTGCCGGCGCTTTGCCAAGCTCGGCTATCTCGCGATCGCGCCGAACCTGTACTCGCGCGAAGGCGACCCGACCGCTTATCCGACGATGCAGCAACTGGACAAAGAGGTGGTTAGCAAGGTCTCCGATGCAACGGTGATGGCCGATCTCGACGCGGCCGTTCAATGGGCCGGCGGGCACGGCGGAGACTTGCGCCGGCTGGGTGTTGCCGGTTACTGCTGGGGCGGTCGCCAGGCGTGGCTCTTCGCGGAACACAACCCGCGCTTGAAGGCGGTAGTCGCCTGGTATGGGCGCGTGGCTGGCGAGCATGGCCCGATGACTCCGGTGAACCCGATCGATCGAGTGGCGGACCTGCATGCACCGGTATTCGGCTTCTACGGCGAGCAGGACAAGAGCATCCCGCAGGACACGCTCGAGCAAATGAAGGCGTTGATCGCGCAAGGGCCGATGGTGGCGCGAAGCTCGCAGTTCGACGTCTACGGCGACGCGGGGCACGCGTTCTTTGCGGACTATCGGCCGAGCTATCGCAAGGCTGAAGCCGAAGATAGCTGGCGCCGTGCCCTAGCGTGGTTTAACGAGCACGGAGTCGCCTGACGCGATGTCGTACGGCAGGCGCCGCGTGCGCCTGCCGTACGAACGCGCATTCGTTGCTTAGGGATTCGCGCCCGTCGCCACAGGACGCGACGGGTCAGCGCACCATTCGCTCCACGATCCCGAATACAGCGCGGCGCCGTGCAATCCGGCGATCTCCATCGCCAGCGCGTTGTGGCACGCTGTCACCCCCGACCCGCATTGCAGCATCACCTGCTCGGGCAACTTTCCGCTCAACACGGCACTGAAGTCCTCGCGCAGCGAGTGGGCGGACTTGAAGCGCCCGTCCGCCGTGAGGTTGTCCATGTAGAAGCGGTTCCGTGCCCCCGGAATGTGGCCGCCGACAGGGTCGATCGTTTCGTTCTCGCCGCGATAGCGATCCGGCGAGCGCGCGTCGATCACGATGCGATCGGGTGCCGACAAGTTGCGCAGCACGGCTTGGGCGTCGACGGTCGCGACGAGCGGGGCGACCGCCTTGAAGTTGCCTGCCGACTTGGCGGGCACCTGCGTATCGAGCGCGAACCCGGCAGCCTGCCATGCGAGCAAACCGCCGTCCAGAACCGCTGCCGAGTCGTGGCCAAGCCAGCGCAGCAGCCACCAAAGCCGCGCCGCATAAACGCCGCTTTGCGCGTCGTACGCGACGATCTGCTGATTTTGATTGAGGCCCTGCGCGGCCAGTGCCGCAACGAGCGCGGCGCGGTCCGGAAGTGGGTGACGTCCGTTCGTGCCGGTCTTCGCGCCCGACAGGTCGCGATCGAGATGCAGGTAGTGCGCGCCGGGGATATGGCCTGCTGCATAGGCTTGCTCGCCTGCGCCGGGGTCCGCGAGATTGAAGCTGCAATCGAAGACGAGCACGCTACCCGGTGCGTTGGCGATGCGTTCTGCGAGATTGGCGGCCGAAATGAGAGTGGTGTAGTGGGTATGAGGCATGACAGCTCCTGATAGACATGCGTCCGGCTCGTGCTGGAAGGCTGTTGTTAGTCTAAACAAAAAGACGGGCAAGAAGGGTTTCAAACCCAACTTGCCCGTCTTTTCATCTATCAGCGTGCTGTGGCCTAACCGCTCGGATCGCGCTCAGATCGGCCCGAGTTCGCGTCGCAGGAATTCGTGGAAGTGCTGCATGCCGTCTTCCATCGGGCTTTGGTACGGCCCGACCTGCGATTCGCCGCGATTCATCAGCGCCCGACGTCCTGCGTCCATGCGCTCGCCGATTTCGTCGTCTTCGCGAGCCGTTTCCATGTACGCGGCACGCTCGGCTTCGACGAATTCGCGCTCGAACAACGCGATTTCCTCGGGGTAGTAGAACTCGACGACGTTCGTCGTCTGAGTCGGGCTGCGCGGAATCAGCCACGAGACGACCAGCACGTGCGGATACCACTCGATCATGAGACCGGGGTAGTACACCATCCAGATCGCGCCGAACTCAGGCGGCTCGCCGCCGCGGAAGCGCAACACTTCGTCGTGCCACTTGCGGTACGTGGGGCTGCCCGGTTTCGCGAGCTGGTTGTGTACACCCACCGTCTGGACGCTGTACCACTCGCCGAATTCCCACTTGAGGTCGTCGCACGACACGAAGCTGCCGAGCCCCGGATGGAACGGCACGACGTGGTAGTCCTCCAGATAGACCTCGATGAAGGTCTTCCAGTTGTAGTTGCACTCGTGCACTTCGACGTGATCGAACATGAAGCCCGAGAAGTCGAAGTGATGCTTGGTGCCGAGGCGTGCGAGATCTTCCGCGACGTTGCGGCCCTGGGCTTCGAACAGCAGGCCCTGCCAGTTCTGCAACGGCGTGGCGCCGAGGTTCAGGCACGGGTTGTCGGCGAAGTGCGGCGCGCCGAGCAGGTTGCCGTTCAGGTCGTACGTCCAGCGATGGAGCGGACAGACGATGTTCTCCGTCTGGCCGCGGCCGTTGAGCATGATGGCTTGCCGGTGGCGGCACACGTTGGACAGCAGCTCGACTTGCGACTGCTGGTTGCGCACGAGCACGCGCCCTTCGCTTTCGCTCGGCAGCGCAAAATAACTCCCCGCTTCGGGGACCATCAAGTCGTGCCCGACGTAACGAGGACCTTGCTTGAAAAGTGTTTCGATTTCGCGCGTAAGAAGCGCTGGGTCAAAATAAGCTGTGACTGGCAGCTGACTGGAGATAGCCTTCAGCTGCAAAGCATTGCTCAGATTGGACATTCCCACTCCCGATGAAGACGTGAAAGCAGTGAACAACCCAACCATCGATAAGATTCGATTTGGGGAGCCCGCGATTATACCCTTTTCCCCCTCCTTGGGGTGCATAAGTATCTGATTTGGGTCAAAATTGCCCCCGGAGTTCACAGTTTTTCACTCGAATTCGTCGGGGAAATGGTGGATGCCTTCGGTCTGAGGATTGTGTCGGGCAGGTCGGGTTTGTCTCTTTTGCCGTAGAATGTCCGACTTGTTTTTAAATTCCGACTCTGCTCATGGCGAAGACCGCAGCCCAGGACACCGCTCGTGCCGCGCCAGGCGGCGATGGCGCGCCATCGCCGGAGAACTACGAAGCAGCTGTGGCGGAACTCGAGGAGCTGGTCGCGCGAATGGAAGGCGGCACGCTGAGCCTCGAGGAATCGCTTGCCGCGTATCGGCGCGGCGCCGCTCTTGTGGCGTTCTGTCAACAACAATTGGAAAAGGTGGAGCAGCAGGTCCGCGTTCTCGACAACGAGACGCTGAAGCCGCTTTCCTCCAACGCAGCTCCCGCGGATAGCGGAGATGATCTATGACATTTGAAGAATGGATGCGTTCGGTGCTCGGACGCGTCGAGGCGGCACTCGAACACTATTTGCCGGGGCCGGATACGGCGCCTGCCCAACTGCACGAAGCGATGCGCTATGCCGTGCTGGGCGGCGGCAAACGGGTGCGCCCGTTGCTGTGCCATGCGGCCGGCGAGTTGACCGGTGCCAGCGCGAAGGCGCTCGAAGCGGCGTCGGCGGCACTGGAAATGATTCACGTCTATTCGCTCGTGCACGACGACATGCCGTGCATGGACGACGACGAACTGCGCCGCGGCAAGCCCACGGTGCACGTCAAGTATGACGAGCCGACGGCCTTGCTCGTCGGCGACGCGCTGCAATCGCAGGCATTCGTCGCGCTGACCGACAGCGCGGCGCTCGCGCCCGCGGCGCAAGCCGCGCTCGTGCGCGAGCTGGCGCTCGCGAGCGGCTCGATCGGCATGGCCGGCGGCCAGGCGATCGATCTGGCGAGCGTGGGCCTCGCGCTCACGCGGCCGCAGCTCGAAACGATGCATCGGATGAAAACCGGTGCGCTTTTGCGTGCAGCCGTGCGCATGGGCGCGCTGGCGGGCGAGGCGCCGGGCGACGAGGCCCTGCGCTTGCTCGACGCGTATTCGGCCGCGGTCGGCCTCGCGTTCCAGGTCGTCGACGACATCCTCGACGTCACGACCGATTCCGCGACGCTCGGCAAGACCGCTGGCAAAGACGCGAAGGACGGCAAGCCGACCTACGTGTCGATCATCGGGCTCGACGCGTCCCGTGCACTGGCTGCGCAGTTGCGCAGCGAGGCGCACGAGGCGCTCGTGCCGTTCGGCGCACGCGCACAGCGCTTGGCCGAACTGGCTGACCTGGTTGTGAACCGGGTAAGTTGAACGCGGAAGTTAACGCTATAAGCCCGCCGCCGCGCACTAAGCATGACGGGAGTGCGCGAGAAAAGTGCGGGCGCGTAAGTTTTCCTACAATGGAACGACGATGTACGACTTGCTGAAAACTATCGACGACCCAGCGGACCTGCGCCGCCTCGATCGCCGCCAACTGCAGCCGCTCGCTGACGAGTTGCGTGCCTACGTGCTCGACAGCGTGTCGCAGACGGGCGGCCATTTGTCGTCCAATCTCGGTACGGTCGAACTGACGATCGCGCTGCACTATGTGTTCAATACGCCGAACGATCGCATCGTCTGGGACGTCGGACACCAAACGTATCCGCACAAGATCCTGACGGGCCGCCGCGACCAGATGCACTCGCTGCGCCAGTTCGGCGGCATCTCGGGCTTTCCGCGCCGCACGGAATCCGAGTACGACACGTTCGGCACGGCGCACTCGAGCACGTCGATTTCGGCTGCGCTCGGCATGGCGATCGGCAGCAAGCTCAAGGGCGACGACCGCTTCTCCATCGCCGTGATCGGCGATGGTGCGATGACGGCCGGCATGGCGTTCGAAGCGATGAACAACGCCGGTGTTTGCGACGATGTCCCGCTGCTGGTGATCCTGAACGACAACGACATGTCGATTTCGCCGCCGGTAGGCGCGCTGAATCGCCATCTCGCGCGCCTGATGTCGGGCCGCTTCTATGCAGCGGCTCGCGCCGGCGTCGAGCGCGTGCTGCGCGTGGCGCCGCCGATGCTCGAACTCGCCCGCAAGCTCGAAGAGCACGCGAAGGGCATGGTCGTGCCGGCCACGCTCTTCGAAGAGTTCGGCTTCAACTACATCGGGCCGATCGATGGCCACGATCTCGATTCGCTGATCCCGACGCTCGAGAACATCCGCGAATTGCGCGGCCCGCAATTCCTGCACGTCGTGACGAAGAAAGGCCAAGGCTACAAGCTCGCCGAGGCCGATCCGGTGCTCTATCACGGTCCGGGCAAGTTCAATCCGGTCGAGGGCATCAAGCCGTCGACGGCGCCTTCCAAGAAGACCTACACGCAAGTGTTCGGCGAATGGCTGTGCGATGCGGCCGAGCTCGATTCGCGTGTGGTCGGCATCACGCCCGCGATGCGCGAAGGCTCGGGCATGGTCGAGTTCGAGAAGCGCTTCAAGGACCGTTACTACGACGTGGGCATCGCAGAGCAGCATGCGGTGACGTTCGCGGGCGGTCTCGCCACCGAAGGGATGAAGCCGGTTGTCGCGATCTATTCGACGTTCCTGCAACGTGCATACGACCAGCTGATTCACGACGTCGCGCTGCAAAACCTGCCGGTGGTCTTCGCGATCGACCGCGCGGGCCTCGTCGGCGCGGACGGCGCGACACACGCGGGCGCGTATGACCTCGCGTTCCTGCGCTGCATTCCGAACATGACCGTGATGGCCGCGTCGGACGAAAACGAATGCCGCCAGATGCTGTACACGGCGTTGCAGCAGCCGAACCCGACTGCGGTGCGCTATCCGCGCGGCGCGGGCACGGGCGTGGCGACCGTCAAGCAGATGACTGCGATTCCGCTCGGCAAGGGCGAAGTCCGCCGTCAGTCGTCTGCGCCGAAGGGCAGCCGCATTGCGATTCTCGCGTTCGGCACGATGGTCGCGCCGGCGCTCGCCGCAGCCGAGGAACTCGATGCGACGGTCGCCAACATGCGCTTCGTCAAGCCGGTCGATGCCGAGCTTCTGCGCGAGCTTGCCGAGACCCACGATGCGCTCGTGACGGTCGAAGAAGGCTGCATCATGGGCGGCGCGGGTTCGGCTTGCGTCGAATCCCTCCTTGCCGATGGGGTTATGCGACCCGTACTACAATTGGGTCTTCCCGATACCTTCATCGACCACGGCGATCCGGCCAAGCTGCTCTCGATGGCTGGGCTCGATGGTGCGGGCATCGCGAAGTCGATTCGCGAGCGCTTTCTGAAGCCTGCGGCCGAAGGCGAAGCCACGAAGCTGGCAATGCGCGTCGCCTGAGGGCGCGGCCGCTATCGCGGCCGTGGGGCGCTTCGTATCCCCGTTTGAACTACATGGGCCTGCGGGCCCATGTTTCGTTACTGGCATCACGGATGCCAGCCGGCGCGCGGCCTTTTTTTGCGCGTTCGTGAATGTCAGAACAGGAAAGAACAAGATGAATCAGATGAACCCGGCCTTCGTGATGCCCGATGTGCAGAGCACGGTCGATACTCGCCAGATCCCGATTCAGCGAGTCGGCGTCAAGGCGGTGCGGCATCCGCTGACGGTTCGCACGCCTGACGGCGAGATCCAGCCGACGGTCGGCACATGGAATCTCGACGTCCATCTGCCTGCCGAGCAAAAGGGCACGCATATGTCGCGCTTCGTCGCGCTGCTCGAGGAAAACAAGGCGCCGCTCGAACCGGCGACGTTCCGCGCCATGCTCGCGTCGATGCTCGAGAAGCTCGAGGCGAAGGCCGGCCGCATCGAAGTGACGTTTCCTTACTTCGTGAACAAGATCGCGCCGGTGTCAGGCGTGAAGAGTTTGCTCGATTACGAAGTGACGCTCACGGGCGACACGCGCAACGGCATGACGCGCCTGTTCTTGCGCGTGCTCGTGCCGGTGACGAGCCTGTGCCCGTGCTCGAAGAAGATCTCGCAATACGGCGCGCACAATCAGCGCTCGCACGTGACGATCAACGCTGAGCTGGCTGGCGATCTGCCGGTTGAGGAACTGATTCGGATCGCTGAAGAAGAGGCGTCGTGCGAGCTCTGGGGGCTGTTGAAGCGTCCCGACGAGAAGTTCGTGACGGAGCGCGCTTACGAAAATCCCAAGTTCGTCGAAGATCTCGTGCGCGACGTGGCGCAGCGTCTGAATCGGGACGGGCGCGTCGTAGCGTATGTGCTCGAAGCCGAGAACTTCGAGTCGATCCACAATCACAGCGCGTATGCGGTCATCGAGCATGACAAGCGTGATGCGGTCGATGGGGTTTAAGGCGACTGCCTGGAGCCAGAGCCGCGGCTAAGCTAGGCGATGCTTGCGGGCCGTCGCATTGCAAGGTGTGCGGCAAAAACGAAGGGGCGCTTTCAAGCGCCCCTTGTTCGTTCTGGACACGATTTCAGCGTGATTCAGCGTGCTAAAGCGTGAACGGTTACCGCGCGAGCGAAGCAAGGTCCCAGCGCGGCTTCACGGTGAACGCATAGTCCCGGCTGAGCTGCTCGGGCCAGCGCGCGAGACGCAGCGCGCCGGCGAGCGCGATCATTGCGCCGTTGTCCGTGCAGAGTGAGAGATCCGGGTAGTGCACGTCGAAGCCGCGTTTTTGCGCCGCGGCGGAAAGCGCCTCGCGCAATTGCCGGTTTGCACCTACACCGCCTGCGACGACGAGGCGCTTGAGCTTCGTCTTCTTGAGCGCGGCGAGCGACTTGGCCGCCAGCACGTCGACGGCCGCATCGACGAAGCCCCGCGCAAGATCCGCTTTCGCCTGCTCGCAGACGTTCGATCCGAGCTTCTTCATGTGCGTCAACACGGCGGTCTTCAAGCCGCTGAAGCTGAAATCGAGGTCGCCCGAATGCAGCATCGGACGCGGCAGCACAACCGCGCCCGGCGTGCCGAACTCCGCGAGCCGCGACACTTCGGGGCCGCCCGGATAGCCGAGCCCGAGCAGCTTCGCGGTTTTGTCGAAGGCTTCGCCGGCTGCATCGTCGAGCGTCTCGCCAAGCGTTTCGTAGACCCCGACGTCGGTCACGCGCATCAGCTGCGTATGCCCGCCGGACACGAGCAGCGCGACGAACGGAAAGGGCGGAGGCGCGTCGACGAGCAGCGGCGACAGCAAGTGCCCTTCGAGATGATGGATGCCGATGGTGGGCTTGTCCCAAGCCATGGCGAGCGCGTTCGCGACGCTCGCGCCGACCAGCAGCGCGCCCGCGAGACCGGGCCCTTGCGTGAATGCGATCGCGTCGATGTCCGAGCGGGCCGCACCGGCGCGCGCGAGCACCTCTTCGAGCAGCGGCAGCGCGCGGCGGATATGGTCGCGCGAAGCCAGCTCCGGCACGACGCCGCCGTATTCGCGGTGCATCGCGATCTGCGAGTGCAGCGCGTGGGCGAGCAGGCCGCGCTCGGTGTCGTAGAGCGCGAGGCCGGTTTCGTCGCAGGAGCTTTCGATGCCGAGAACAAGCATGGTGTGTATCGCGTGTGGCGTGGAAAAACGCCAGGAGAAGGGGCGTTGGGCCAGCCGTAAAAGGGCTAAAGAGAGCTATTAGGCAAGCCTAAAAGTATACCAGTGCGGCCACGGGTCCCGCAGGCGGCGCAGGTACAATGCGCGCCATGGAATCTTTCGATATAGCGGTGATTGGCGCCGGCGCGGCCGGCATGATGTGCGCGGCGGTCGCCGGACAATTGGGGCGGCGCGTCGTGCTGATCGACCATTCGCCGCGGCTCGCCGAGAAAATCCGCATTTCCGGCGGCGGGCGCTGCAACTTCACGAATCTGCAAGCGGGCCCGGCCAACTATCTGTCGGCGAATCCGCATTTCTGCCGCTCGGCGCTCGCACGTTATACACCGCGCGATTTTCTGGCGTTGTTGAAGCAACATCGCGTCTCGTGGCACGAAAAGCATCGCGGGCAGCTCTTCTGCGACCATTCGAGCGATGCGGTCATCGATATGCTCAAGGTCGAATGCGACACGGGGCGGATTGCGTGGCGCCGGCCGGTCGCGGTCGATGCCGTGCGCCATCAGGACGCCGACGGCTTCGCGCTCGATACCAACGCGGGGCCGATCGGCGCTCGCGCGCTCGTCGTGGCAACGGGCGGCTTGTCGATCCCGAAGATCGGCGCCACTGATTTCGCCTACCGCCTCGCGAAGCAATTCGGCCACAAGCTCGTCGACACGCGTCCCGCGCTGGTCCCGCTGACCTTTTCGACTGACGAATGGGCGCCGTTCGTGCCGCTTTCCGGCGTCTCGCTCGAGGTCGCCTTGGCAACGGGCCAGAAAAAGACCGGCGGTGAGTTCGTCGAAGATTTGCTGCTCACGCATCGCGGCTTGTCGGGGCCCGGCGTGCTGCAGATTTCGAGCTATTGGAAGCCGGGCGAGCCGATTTGCGTTGACCTGCTGCCCGAGCGCGACGCGACCGCCGATCTGCTCGAGGCGAAGGCCGGCACCAAGCGCCGGATCGGCAACTTGCTGGCCGAATGGGTGCCGGCGCGTCTCGCGCATGTCTGGCTCGAAACCCACGGCGTTCCCGTCGAGGCGCGCATCGCCGATCTGCCGGACAAGACGCTGCGCCGGGTTGGTGATGCGCTCAAGCGTTGGACGCTGACCCCGAACGGCACCGAAGGCTACAAGAAGGCCGAGGTGACGAAGGGCGGCGTCGATACGCGCGAATTGTCGTCGGCGACGATGATGAGCGAGCGCGTGCCGGGGCTCTATTTCATCGGCGAAGCCGTCGACGTGACGGGCTGGCTCGGCGGCTACAACTTCCAGTGGGCGTGGGCATCGGGCGTCGCGGCAGGGCAGGCTGCAGCCGATTACGTCCGTAGCGCTTGACAACGCCCGTATACTTATGCCAAAGGTCTGCTATACTCCGCTCTCTTTGGAAAGCTCCCGTTATTGAAAAATGACGATCATCCGCGTAAAAGAAAACGAGCCCTTTGAAGTCGCGATGCGCCGTTTCAAGCGCACGATCGAGAAGAACGGTCTCTTGACCGAACTTCGTGCGCGAGAGTTTTACGAAAAGCCTACGGCTGAGCGCAAGCGCAAGAAGGCTGCCGCAGTGAAGCGCCATTTCAAGCGTCTGCGCAGCCAGATGCTGCCGAAGAAGTTCTACTGATTTTGTTGCGCGCCGCCGGTTTTCCGGCGGCGCGTGCGTCTGGCGAACCCGCGCCATGCCTTGATCATGTCGCATGCCGCGCAAACCCGCTTGAGGAAACGTCCCAAGCGGGTTTTTGTGTTCATGCCTGCCAGGCCGCCGGGGCCTTAACCACTCCAACGCATCCAGGTGAAAGATGAGTCTGAAGGATCGCATCAACGACGATATGAAAGCAGCCATGCGGGCGCGCGAGACCGGGCGTCTCGGCACGGTCCGGCTGCTGCTCGCAGCGATCAAGCAACGCGAAGTCGATGAGCAGATCACGCTCGACGACGCGGCCGTCACCGCCGTCGTCGACAAGATGATCAAGCAACGCAAGGATTCGATCGCCCAGTTCGAAGCAGCGGGCCGGGCCGATCTCGTCGCTCAGGAAAGCGCGGAGCTCGCGGTGCTGGCTGCGTACATGCCGGAGCAGCTCTCCGATGCCGAAATCGCAGCGGAAGTCCAGGCGGCAGTCGCTCAGACGGGCGCCGCCGGTCCGCAGGACATGGGCAAGGTGATGGGCGTGCTCAAGGGCAAGCTCGCCGGCCGTGCCGATATGACGGCGGTGTCCGCGCTCGTCAAAGCGGCGCTCGCGAAGTAATTCGCGCGCTCACGCATTGGTCGAGCATTCGTCACGCGTTAGTTACACGTTGAATCGCTCCGTTCCCTCGGCAGGTTGTGCGGCATGCCTCGCGGCGTGCCCCAGCGACCTGCTTGCCGATGAGGTCGCGAAGCCTGTCCGTTCTAAGTTCGCCAGCCAACCGTGATTCCGCATTCATTCCTTCAGGACCTGTTGAACCGCGTCGATATCGTCGACGTGGTCGGCCGGTACGTGCAGCTGAAGAAGGGTGGCGCGAATTTCATGGGGCTCTGCCCGTTTCACAACGAGAAGAGCCCGTCGTTCACGGTTAGCCCGACTAAGCAGTTTTATCACTGCTTCGGCTGCGGCGCGCACGGCACCGCGATCGGCTTCCTGATGGAACACGCCGGGCTCTCGTTTCCCGAAGCGGTGAACGAGCTGGCGCAATCGGTGGGGCTGACGGTGCCGCAAGAGCCGTCGCCGGTGCGCGGCGGAGGAAAGTTCGGCGGGGGCGGTGAAGGCTTTGCTCCAGCGGTGTCGAAAGCCGTGACGACCGCGCTCTCGGACGTGATGCAGCAGGCTTGCGACTACTACCGCAAGCAGCTGCGCGGCGCGCCGAATGCGATCCAGTACCTGAAAAAACGCGGCCTCACGGGTGAGATCGCCGCGCGCTTCGGGCTTGGCTATGCGCCCGATGGCTGGCAGAACCTCGAAGCCGTGTTTCCCGACTATCGGGACGATTCGCTCGTCGAATCGGGTCTCGTGATCGTCAGCGAGAAGACCGACGCGCAGGGCGTCGCGCGCCGCTACGACCGGTTCCGCGAGCGGATCATGTTCCCGATCCGCAATGTGAAGGGGCAGGTGATCGGCTTCGGCGGGCGAGTGCTCGACGGCGGCGAGCCGAAGTATTTGAATTCGCCGGAAACGCCGCTATTTAACAAAGGCAGCGAGCTGTACGGGCTTTTCGAAGCGCGTCTCGCGATTCGCGAGTCGCATTACGTGCTGGTGGTCGAAGGCTACATGGACGTCGTGGCGCTCGCGCAGCTCGGGTTTCCGAACGCGGTGGCGACGCTCGGCACAGCTTGCACGCCGATTCATGTGCAGAAATTGCTGCGCCAGACGGATACGGTCATTTTCAGCTTCGACGGCGACGCCGCGGGCCGGCGCGCCGCGCGTCGCGCGATGGATGCCTGCCTGCCGCACGCAGGGGACAACCGCACGATCCGGTTCCTGTTCCTGCCGTCCGAGCATGATCCGGACAGCTACGTGCGCGAGTTCGGTTCCGACGCGTTTTCGGAGCAGGTCGAGCACGCGATGCCGCTGTCGCAGTTCATGTTGAACGAGGTGCTGGTCGGCAAGGAGCTCGATACGCCCGAAGGCCGCGCGAAAGCGCTGTTCGATGCGAAGCCGCTTTTGCAGGCGCTCCCGCCGAACGCGCTGCGTGCGCAGATCATGCACATGTTCGCGGATCGCCTCGATATTCCGTTCGAGGAGGTGGCGGCGTTGTGCGAGGTCGATACGCGGATCGCCGCGCCCGCACGCAAGGCGCCCGCCAAGAGCGAGCGGCGCCGCGTGACCGGCAGCGAGGAGCGTGCATTGCGCAATCTGGTGATGCATCCGCGGATCGTTGCCGGGCTCGATGAGGAAAGCGAACAAGCGCTCTTGACGAGCGCCCGCAATGCCGAATTGTTTGAGGAAGTGATCGTGCACGCCCGCGCACTGGGCGATGCGGCGGAGTTCCGGCTGTTGTCGGATCTCCTTCGAGAGTCGGCGAATGCGCCCACTTTCGAAGAAATTTTTCGGGAAATTCTGGTCTATGATGAAAATGTACGAGACCTGTTGCTGCAGAACCCGGAAGACGAGACCGTCATCGAACAGCACCGCGAGCGTGAGCGTATCGCGGGGGAAGAGTTTCAGGCGGCGATTCTGAAGATGCGCTACGACGCCTGCTGCGAGCGGCTCGAGCGCTTGTCTCGGCAGTCGAAGTTCACCCCCGAAGAGATTGCGGAGTTTGCAGATTTGAACCAGAGGCGGGCTGACATGAAACGTCAGCTCGGGTTGTGACTCGGGAAGGGCTGGAACCGACGTGCTATAATAAAAGGTTTTCAGCGGTTTGTTTTCTAAGCAAAGGCGAGATTCGCGATGGCAAAGACGACAGGCGTAACTGCGGGTGGAAAAAAAGCGGCGGACAAAGGCACACAGGGCTCAATGGAGCCGACCAATAAGGTCACAAAGGCCAGGTCCGCAACTTCTTCCGCCAGGAGATCGCCTGTTGCCAGCGTAGCGAGCCCTGCGACGAAAAAGTCCTCGACCGCGCCGGCAGCACGAGCGGCTCCTGCAACGGTGGCCAAGGCCGCCAAAGCAACGAGGACGGCCCCGAAGCCGGAGGTGAAACCCTCCGCGAAGCGGGCGAGTTTGAAAAGCGTAAGGGGCGCGGTTGCCATGCCGGACGATTCGGCAGCCAGCGACACTCCAGTATCCACGGTTCAAACGGCTGAAGTCCAGCAGCCGCGAGTCGAGACTATAGCCGGTACGGCGAACTCCATGACGAAAAAGCTGAACGAAGTATCCGTCGATGACGACGCAACCCAGAGCGAAGAGCCGCAAGCCGCTCCGGGCAAGGTCGAAAAGGCCAAGGCACGCGATCGTCGCGCGAAGGAAAAGGCGCTCCTGAAGGACGCTTTTGCGTCGACGCAGCCGGGCACGGCCGAGGAACTCGAAGAGCGCCGCTCGAAGCTGCGCGCGCTCATCAAGCTCGGCAAGGAGCGCGGGTTCCTCACGTACGCGGAAATCAACGACCACCTCCCCGATAACTTCGCGGAAACCGAAGCGATCGAAGGCATCATCAGCACGTTCAACGACATGGGCGTGGCGGTCTACGAACAGGCCCCCGATGCCGAGACGCTGCTCCTGAACGACAACGCGCCCGCCGCGTCGTCGGACGATGAAGTCGAAGAAGAAGCCGAAGTCGCGCTGTCGACGGTCGATTCCGAATTCGGCCGCACGACCGACCCCGTCCGCATGTACATGCGTGAAATGGGCACGGTCGAGCTGCTCACGCGCGAAGGCGAAATCGAAATCGCGAAGCGTATCGAAGACGGCCTCAAGCACATGGTGATGGCCATCTCCGCGTGCCCGACGACGATCGCCGACATCCTCGCGATGGCCGAGCGCGTCGCGAACGAGGAAATCCGCGTCGACGAACTCGTTGACGGCCTGATCGATCCGAATGCCGAAGATACCGACGGCTTCTCGGCGCAGGAAGCCGAAGCGATCGAGAACGAAGAAGAGGAAGCCGAAGAGGAAGAAGAGGAAGAAGAGGAAGAGGACGACGGCACCGCGCAAGCGACGGCCAACGCCGCTCAACTCGAAGCCTTGAAGCGCACGTCGCTCGAGAAGTTCGCGCTCATCAGCGAATGGTTCGACAAGATGCGCCGCGCGTTCGAGAAGGAAGGCTACAAGTCGAAGGCTTACCTGAAGGCGCAAGAGACGATTCAGGAAGAGCTGATGTCGATCCGCTTCACCGCGCGTACCGTCGAGCGCCTGTGCGATACGCTGCGCGCGCAAGTGGACGAAGTGCGTCAGGTCGAGCGCCAGATCCTGCATACGGTGGTCGACAAGTGCGGCATGCCGCGTGCGGAGTTCATCGCGCGCTTCCCGGGCAACGAAACGGATCTCGAGTGGTCGGAAAAGATCGTCGGCGAGAACCATTCGTACAGCGCGATCCTGTCGCGCAACATCCCGGCGATCCGCGAACAGCAGCAGCGCCTGCTCGATCTGCAAGCGCGTGTCGTGCTGCCACTCAAGGACCTGAAGGAAACCAATCGCCAGATGGCCGCCGGCGAACTGAAGGCGCGTCAGGCGAAGCGCGAAATGACCGAGGCGAACCTGCGTCTCGTGATCTCGATCGCGAAGAAGTACACGAACCGTGGCCTGCAGTTCCTCGATCTGATCCAGGAAGGCAACATCGGTCTGATGAAGGCGGTGGACAAGTTCGAATATCGCCGCGGCTACAAGTTCTCGACGTACGCCACGTGGTGGATCCGTCAGGCCATCACGCGTTCGATCGCGGACCAGGCGCGCACGATCCGGATTCCGGTTCACATGATCGAAACGATCAACAAGATGAACCGCATCTCGCGTCAGATTCTGCAGGAAACCGGTCTCGAGCCGGATCCGGCAACGCTGGCCGAGAAGATGGAGATGCCGGAAGACAAGATCCGCAAGATCATGAAGATCGCGAAGGAGCCGATCTCGATGGAAACGCCGATCGGCGACGACGACGATTCCCATCTGGGCGACTTCATCGAGGATACGAACACGGTTGCGCCGTCGGATGCCGCTTTGCACGCGAGCATGCGCGATGTCGTGAAGGACGTGCTCGATTCGCTGACGCCGCGTGAAGCGAAGGTGCTGCGCATGCGCTTCGGCATCGAGATGAGCACCGATCACACGCTCGAGGAAGTGGGCAAGCAGTTCGACGTGACGCGTGAGCGGATTCGCCAGATCGAAGCGAAGGCGCTGCGCAAGCTGCGTCACCCGAGCCGCTCGGACAAGCTCAAGTCGTTCCTCGAAGGCAATTGATCGAGATGGCGTGAAATGCGCGATTCGATGTACTGCTAAGCGGTTTTAGGCTAAGCTTCGCGTCGAATTGCGATTTGATCGTGCCAATGATCGAATCACGCCGTCAATCGTAGTGCCGGACCCGGCCTAATACACCGGGTCTTTTTTTGTGCAGAGCAGTGAAGTTTCATTGCAGGGCCTGTAGCTCAGGGGTTAGAGCAGTCGACTCATAATCGATTGGTCGTGGGTTCGAAACCCACCGGGCCCACCATCTCTTGTTCCGCCAAGTTCCAAGGCGGTCCGCCTGGATCTCCCAAATCCTTATTGCGCAAGCATTTCCGGCCATCGAGATACTTTCGCTCAGATGTGACGGTAACTTTCGTATGGAATGCAGATTATTTTCCCCTGCACCATGAAAGATACTTCTCGGAATAAAACATAAACTAGAACAAGCGCAAAGTCTGAAAGACGCAGTGTCGGTATTCAGGTCGTAGCGCGCGTCAAGCACAAACATCCGATGCCGCAATGTCGGCAGTGTCCGAGCGGACGATGTTGCATAATTTCCTGTCCAGCCCGCGGACATTTCCCATGGAAAACCTGCTGAGAAAGCTCGACCTGACATCGCTGCGCCTGTTCGTGGCCGTCTGCCAGGAGAAGAACATCGCGCGCGCAGCGGAGCGCGAATTCATTGCGCCATCGGCGGTCAGCCGGCGAATCGCTGAAATCGAGGCCGTGATCGGCCTGCCGGTGATCCAGCGACAGTCGCGCGGGATCGCGATCACCGTGGTCGGCGAAACGGTCCTGAGGCATGCGCAGGCCATCATCGCGAACGTCGAGGCGCTCGGCGCCGACCTGTCGCAATTCTTCTCCGGCGCGAAGGGCAGCGTTCGAGTGGTCGCGAACCTGTCCTCCATCGTGCAATTCCTGCCTGAGGATGTCGCCGCCTTCCAGCGGCTCTTCCCTGCCGTTCAGATCGATCTCGAAGAACAGCACAGCGCGGACGTCCTGAGCGCGATCGACGAGCGCCGGGCGGATTTCGGCATCTGCAATGCCATTGCGGGCATCGAGGCATTCGAGTCCCTCCCGTACCGGAACGACCGGCTGTCGGTGATCGTTCCGCGCGGACACCGGTTGGCGGCCGCTGCACAGGTTCGGTTTGCCGACCTCTTGTCCGAGAGCTTCGTCGGCTTGCGCGGCGAAAGCACCCTCTCGAAGATGCTCGCTGCCGAGGCCACGAAGACCGGCCACGCCCTCGACGTGAGGATCCGCGTCGGCAGCCTCGACGCACTGTGTCGGATGGTGCATGTCGGGCTTGGCATCGCGGTGGTCCCGGAGCAGGTGGGACAGCTGTATGTGAATGCGCTCGAGGTGAATCTGCTGCCGCTCGCAGAGCCCTGGGCGGCGCGCAGGCTCGTCGTCGTGTTCCGCGCGCGCGAGGAGCTCAGTGCGAGCGCGGCGGCGCTGGTGAACTTCCTCGTGCCGAATCGAGACGGCTGACTTGCCAAGACGTCACTTCGGGGCACGCGGCACGGCCGCTATATTCGCGACCAGGAGGAGACGCCATGGAAGATTCGTTTCAACTGACGGGCCGCGTGCTGTATCTCTCGCAGGACCCCGGCTGCATCGACGCGCAACTGGCCGGCCACCCGGTCTCGCTGGCCGACGCCGCACCGCTGAGGGACAACGTATCGACAGACGAAATCACTCCCGTGACGGTGATGCTGACCTACGACGAACGTCTGGGGCAGTTTCCGTATGTCGGCTTCAAAGCCGGCGAGCGGATGCCGATCGGCCGCGACGCGATCCGCAACGGCGGCTTTCAGGTTACGGTGGCTGGCAAGCGCTATGGAAAGGGTTCGTCGCGTGAATCGAGCCCGCTCGCGGAGCTCTCCGCCGGCATCAAGCTGATCGTCGCCGAGAGCTTCGAGCGCATCTATCAGCAGAACTGCGACAACATCGGCATCCTAACGACCACCGATTTCACCGTGCTCGACCGTCTTCTCGCCGGCGAGGCGGTGCCGATCGAAGCGTTTCTCGAGGGCCGCGATGCGCTGACGCAGCGCATTATCCGCAGTGGCGGCCTGCTCGCCTACAGTAAGTTCGCGGACTGGCCCGCTCCGGGCGAGGCGCGTGGCGATCACACGGCCTCGCCCTGCACGCTGGTAGAGAAGATCATCGCGCGACACCTGCATCCGGGCGCCGGCGCGGCGGCGCGCGGCGACGGCGTGTTCATCGCAGCCGACTGGCGGTTCAGCCACGACTACTTCACCGGCATGTGCGCGCACCTGATGCACCGCGCGTTCGGCAATCCGGCTCCGCTTGTCGCCCCCGATCACATCGTCGCGTTCCAGGACCATTTGGTGCTGGCCGCGCAAAGCGTTCCTCACGTGCGTGACGGGCTGCTGCCCGGCGTGGCCAACCTGACACAGGGGCACACGACCTTCGCGCGCGAATACGCGGTGCGCGCGCACGGCGAACTGAATGGCGAACCCGGCTCCGAGGGCATCTGTCACGCGCTGATGGCGGAGAAGTACGCACTGCCCGGCCAGGTCGTCGCAGGGACCGACTCGCACACGCCTCATTCGGGCGCGCTCGGTTGCCTCGCGTTCGGCGCGGGCGCCACCGAAATAGCCAACAGCTGGGTGACGGGCTACGTGCGCTGCAAGGTGCCGCACACGCTGCGCGTCGAAGTGAGCGGCAGGCTGCGCGCGGGCGTCACCGCCAAGGATCTCGTGCTGCATTTGCTGCGGATGGAGCGGATCCGGTCCGGCGGCGCGATCGGCCTCGTGTTCGAATATGGCGGTGCGGCCGTGCGCGAGCTGTCGATTGACGAACGCGCGACGCTCACCAACATGGTCGCGGAGCTTGGCGGCTTCACCGGCATCGTCGAGCCGGATGAGACGACAGTCGCGTTCCTCAAGGAGCGGCGCGGCATTGATTTCATCGTCGAGCCGTGGATGAAAAGCGACCCGGGCGCCGTCTATCACGACGTCATTCAGATCGACGCGAATGAGATCGAGCCCATGCTCGCGCGTCCGGGCGATCCTGGAAACGGCGTGGCGGCCGGCGCGGTGGAGCATGACGTCCAGGTCAACCTCGCTTACGGCGGTTCATGCACGGCCGGAAAGCGCGCGGACTTCGACTTCTATCACGAAGTGCTGCGCTGGGGGCTCGACCACGGGCGGCGCGTTTCCCCGCATACCAAGCTGTTCCTTCAGTTCGGCACGCTTGCCGTGCGCGACTACTGCGAGGAACGCGGCTATCTGCCGACTTTCGAGCAAGCCGGCGTGACCCTGGTGATGCCTGGCTGCGGCTCCTGCGCGAACTGCGGCCCGGGCCAGTCGACCACGGCCGACGACGTGACGATCAGCGCAATCAACCGCAACTTCCCGAGGCGTTCCGGGCCGGGCAACGTCTGGCTCGCCAGTCCCTACACCGTGGCCGCGAGCGCACTGGCTGGCCGCATCACGACGTTCGAAGCGCTCCAGCGCGACGCCCGATGAACGTGTCTGCATGACGGTGATTGCCCGCATCCGGCAGCATAAACACCCAATCAGATGAAGGCCGGCAGAAGACTGGCCTCTCAGCTTTGCATGGGGCCGGAGTAAGTGCTGAAGCACTAACTCCGGCCGACAAAGGAGACAATTGATGACACCGTCCGACAAGGCGATCGCATCGCCTGACGTCGTCGCACGCGCTGCTTCAGCGCATGCGGCCGATCCGCTCAACGTGAATGGCTCGGCGGGTTGCGTTCCGCAGAGCGCGGCACCGGATACGTTGACCGCCGGCAGCATCTCGGCGCGGCTCGACAGGCTTCCCGCGACGCGCACGATATGGAAGCAGGTGGTGCTGCTCAGCCTCGGATTCTTCTTCGAACTCTACGATCTGCTTTACACGGGCTACGTCGCGCCCGGTCTCGTCAGGAGCGGCCTGCTGACCCCGACGACACACGGCCTCTTCGGCACGACAGGAATCGCGAGCTTCATCGCGGCGCTTTTCGCGGGTCTGTTCGTCGGCACGATCGCATGCGGCTTCCTCGCGGATCGGTTCGGCCGGCGGGCGATCTTCACCTGGTCGCTGCTGTGGTACGTCGCGGCAAACGTCGTCATGGCGTTCCAGCATTCGGCGGCCGGGCTCAACACATGGCGCTTCATCGCGGGTGTCGGCATCGGTGTCGAGCTCGTGACGATCGGCACCTACATTTCCGAGTTGGTGCCCAAGCACATTCGCGGCCGCGCGTTCGCCTGTGAACAGGCCGTTGGGTTCACCGCCGTGCCGATGGTCGCTTTCCTTTCCTGGTGGCTGGTACCGCGAGCGCCGTTCGGCATCGACGGCTGGCGCTGGGTGGTGCTGATCGGCGCACACGGCGCGGTGTTCGTCTGGTGGATACGCCGGCATTTGCCGGAGAGCCCGCGCTGGCTCGCGCAAAAGGGGCGCCTCGAAGAGGCCGATCGCGTGATGACGAAGCTCGAGCTGGCGGTCGAGGCCGAGAGCGGCAAGCCGCTGCCGTTGCCCGCCATGGCGCAACCGGTGCCGGCGCATGGGCGCTTTGCCGATATGTGGAAGCCGCCGTATCGGCGACGCACGATCATGTTGATCGTTTTCAACGTGTTTCAGACCATCGGCTACTTCGGCTTCGCGAACTGGGTGCCGACACTCCTCATCAAGCAGGGCATCACGGTCACGACCAGCCTGATGTACTCGAGCATCATCGCCATTGCAGCGCCGCTCGGGCCGGTGATCGGCCTGTATATCGGCGATCGGTTCGAACGTAAGACAGTGATCGTTGCGATGGCCGGCGTCAATGTCGCTTGCGGACTGTGGTTCAGCCAGGCGGCGAGCACCGTTCTGCTGGTGTCGCTCGGCGTTTGCCTGACGCTCGCGGGCAACATCATTTCGTATAGCTACCACGCGTACCAGACCGAGCTGTTCCCCACGAGCATACGTGCTCGCGCGGTCGGATTCGTGTATTCATGGAGCCGCTTCTCGGCGATTTTCACGGCTTTCATCATCGCGGGCGTGCTAAGGGACTTCGGTGTGACAGGCGTCTTTGCTTTCATTGCGTCGGCGATGGCGATCGTCATGATTGCAATCGGCACGTTGGGCCCAAGAACGCGTGATGTCGCGCTCGAAGAAATTTCGCAATAGCGGCGCGTCCGTCCGTAAGCTGCTGCGAGTCAGACCATCATGCAAAAGCCGACCTTTGGGGTCGGCTTTTTTGTTGCTCCGATACTTCTTGAGGTCGCCGAACGCACGTCGAGCTGGCCTTTCCGAGCGAACAGAACAGACGGTGGCAGGGATTGCATGACATCTGTATATTTATACAGTATTCTATTCATCCGGTGCTGTCAGGTTGTCGAATTTGGCTTAAAGGTGGGGAGACAAGATGTTGCGAGTTCTGGGCGTGATGCTGCTGGCCGGCTGTTCCATTGCCAACGCAGGCGAACACTACGTGGAAGTGTGGAACCCGCCTGAGGCCCGGCAAGCGCCCCATGCCGGCAGCCACGCCGCGGTAAAGCCAAAACCACATCGTGTGTCAGCGACCGTCCGCACGGCGAAGGTGAAGCCGAATCATGTTGCGGCGAGCACACAGAAGCCGGCTAAACACGCTCACGCTGTACGCACGCTGACTTGGAACGCGTCCCCGCAAGCCAGGGACCTCCCACCCTTGCTGACGCCGGAAGGCAATGTGCTGCGCGTCGGTGCGCAAGGTGCTCAGCCCCAGGTGACCCGTTAATGGAAGCGGAGCTCTACAACGGCTACTCGATTTGGGGGCACGCCATCCGTCAGGGCACGGGGTATGCCGCCGGCGGCACTGTCACGCGCGACAACAAACTCATAGAAACGTCGGGCGTGTTGGGCAGTTTCGAAACTGAGCTGGATGCGGAGCTCGTCGGCCTGAACTGGTGTCGGGCCTGGGTAGACAATCACGGTTGAACAAGCGATGGGTCGGCTCGGGGACGAGAACACCTCTACAATCGAGCGTTCGAACTAGACAGGGCGGCGGCACGACGAGATGTGTGTCGAACGCGCTGGGTGAGATAACGACGACCTTGGAAGCGAGGCTGCCTGGACACCATGTCAACTGTTTATGACACGCTGGTAACCCTTCTCGAACAAGAGGGTGCCAAATATCGAATTATCGAACACCCCTCCGAGGGACGCTCGGATCTGGTTGCCGCAATCCGCGGAACCGCACCGGGGCAGGGCGCGAAGGCAATGCTCTGCAAGAGCAAGGACGATAGTCAGACGTTGATTCTCGCCATCCTCCCGGGAGACAAGAAGCTGGACTTCAAAAAAGTCGCTGCTGCAGGCCAGATTAAGAAGGCCACACTGGCGTCGGCCGAGGAAGCGGAACGCGAAACCGGATGCGTCATCGGCGCCATCCCGCCCTTTACGTTTTCTCCGGCTATCAAGCTTGTTGTCGATCCGGGACTCGTAGAGAGCTTCGACGAAATCGCCTTCAACGCTGGGCGTCTGGATAAGTCGATCGTCCTTGACTCGGCTGACTACGTGCGAATCGCACAACCCCTGCTCGAACCACTATGCGTTTAGGCAAGGTATCCGGAATTTCCTTCGATCTGGACGACACGCTGTGGTCGTTCGAGTTTGTGGTCGAACGGGCCGAGGCGGCGCTGCATGCGTGGCTCCTCGAACACGCTCCCGAGACTGCGAGTGTTTTGACCGCACCGCAAGCGCTCGCGCAGTTCCGGAATGAGTACGAGCGCTCACGTCCCGACCTGGCCGGCGACTTTCGTGCGTTGCGAATCGGTTCAATCAGTCTTGCGTTAGCGCTGGCAAAGGAAGACGTCACGCTGGCTAACCCGGCCTATGACGTTTTCTATTCCGCTCGGCACCAGGTCGAGTTCTTTGAAGACGTGATGCCAGCGTTGCAATGGCTTAGTGCCAGGTTTCCACTCGTCGCCGTGACCAACGGCAATGCAGACCTTCGTCTGACCGGTGGCGGGGAGTTTTTCCGCGAGACGTTGAGCGCCGCTTCAGTGGGCGTTGCGAAGCCTGAAGCCGAAATATTCCACGCAGCGGCGCGAGCCGTGAATGTCGCGCCAGCGGAAATGCTCCATGTCGGCGACGATTTCCACTTCGATGTTCTAGGCGCGTTGGATGCAGGCTTTCAGGCAGCATGGCTCGTTCGCCGGAGTCGGCTCGAGATCGCGCCGGTAGAGAACAATACGCGCGAGCCTCATCTCACCATCAGCGATTTGTCGATGCTTTGCCAAGCCCTCGGCGGACCTGGCTCGTTGTGATCGTTGAATGGCAAAGGCCGCTGCACCAGCGATAGTGCAGCGGCCTTTGCGTGAAGCATTGCGGTCGGCTTCTAGCCGAACGTAAAGGAGTAGGCCCGCACGCCCGGATCGAGGAATTCGATGGTGAAGGTCCGGTCGCTCACGGTGCCGGTCTGGCGCACGAGCTGATACAGGCGGGCGGCGGTGACCGTGCCGGTGCCGTCCGCGGCGACATCGGCGCCGTGCGAGTCGCCGGGAGGCGCGCCGTCGATCGTGATGCGAAAGCGCACGGGCTTCCCATTCGCGTTCGGGGCGAGCACGAAATGCAAATCGCGCGCATGGAAGCGGTAGGCAATGCGTCCGTTGGCTTCGTTCAGCACGGCAGCTTCGCCGCCGACAGCCCATTGTCCGCCCAGCGCCCAGCGGTTGAGCCGCAACTTCGACGGAACGCTATATGCAGCGACGGCATCGGGGCGGACGTCTTCCGGCGAGGCAAAACCTGTTGCCTGCTTGTAGCCCACATACGTTTCGCCCGAGCCTAAATCCGCTTCATCCGCGGCAGCCTGCGCGCCAGATCCGGAGATCGGCGGCAGCTCGCGGGCCTGCGTTGTCTTCCCCGATTCGGCGAGCAACTGTCGGATGGCTTTTTCGGCTCCGTCATAGTCGCCTTCGCCAAAATGGTGGTAACGGATACGTCCTTGTGCATCGACGATATAGAAGGCTGGCCAATACTCGTTGCCGAACGCCTGCCAGATCGCATAGTCGTTGTCGATGGCGACAGGGTATCGAATGCCGAGATCCGTAAGGGCACGCTTCACGTTCGACGGGTCGTGCTCGAATCCGAATTCGGGTGTGTTCACGCCGATCACGACGAGGCCGTCGTTGCGATAGCGATCCGCCCATGTTTTCAGATACGGCAGCGCGCGCAGGCTATTGATGCACGAATAGGTCCAGAAATTGACGACCACGACTTTGCCGCGCAACGCCTCGCGCGTAAGCGGCGGCGAGTTGAGCCAGTTTTGCGCGCCGTCGAGAGATGGCAGTTGTCCTTCGACGGGAAGCGCCGAAGGCGCCTGAAAGCCAACGCGCTGGATGTGTGCCGTGTTCGCGTTACCAGCGCCATCGGCGCTAGAAGCGTTAGAGGTGTGACCTGCGGCGAGCAAGCCGACCAAACGGCTTTCCACGCCCGTGGTCGAGGTCGAAGGCACGTGTGCAAGTGCACGCGTGTCGAAGCCGAACGCGATCGCCGTGACGCTCAACAGCACCAGCGCGCCCATGACGCGGCGCACGCGCTCGCCGAAACCCAGTGAGCGCTTGAGCGCGTCCAGCGCCTGCTTGCCGAGCCCGCAGACGACGGCAAGCGAACTGGCCGCGCCGAGCGCGTACGCCGTCAGCGCCGCCGCCGTTTGCCAAGTCGCGCCATGCAGCGCCGCTCCCGTGAGAATCAAGCCGAGAATCGGGCCCGCACAGGGCGCCCACAACAGGCCCGTCGCCACGCCGAGCAGCAGCGCGGAGCCGATCTGAAAGCGCGTATCGTGCATATGCGAAAAACTCGCGAACCGGTTGCCGATCTCGGACAACGGGCGCGACAGGCGCGTCGAAATCTCGGGAAACAGCAGCGAAGCGCCGAAGACGGCGAAAAGGCCGAGCGACACCCAGCGTCCGTAGTGACTCAACTGCGCGGCGCCGCTCAACCCGGCAAACCCGACGCTTGTGATGAGCGCGAAGGTGAGCGCGAGGCCGAGCAGCATCGGAAGCCGGCTCGTCGCGAACGGCCGGTCGGAGCGCGCGAAGACAAAAGGCACGACAGGCAGGATGCACGGGCTGAGGATGGTGAGCACGCCGCCGAGAAATGCAATGACAATGAGTAACATGAAGTCAGCTCCCTGATTCGGAATCCGTTGGTCCAACGGGGCACGGTCCACGAGGTGGATGCCACGTGCCTACATGCCGGATTAGAGTCCGCTCACGTATCCGGCGCATTTCAGGGAGGGGGCATTGCGTATTGCGATGTATAGGTCGCGATGGAAGATACACAGCGATACAAACAGTTGGCGGCGCGGATCATGGCCGTGGGACGAAGGCGGACCGTCAGGCGTACATGACAGGTCGAGCAACGGGGCACGCGTCAGGCCGCGTTGCGGGGGATCGAGATGATTCCGTCAGCGACGGCTTGCGCGCTCCATCAGAGATCCGACCATTCGCTGAAGGTCGCCGCTTGCCCATGGTAGACGCCGTCGAGATCAATCAAATTCCACACGATCGCGCTTTCGATCCAGAAGCGGCGTCCCGACTTGGCAATCCGTTGCCCACGATAGTTTGCCGAATAGCCTTTGCTGCGCACTTCGTCGAGCAGACGTGCTCGCTCGTCGCGATTGGGCTGTTCGGCTGAAAGCCTGGAACGCAACGCGGTAAATTCATCCCACGCATATTCGAAGCAGCGCTGCGCGGTCCGGTTGGCGTAGATGAAGCGCGGATCGTCGTCCGTGTTGTGTGCGAGCACAACGAACGGTGCATCGGCATAGAGCCAACGCGCGGTGTCGGCGACTGCGATGTGGGCAGGCACCAATGCGGTGCCGACCAGACGCTGGTAACTATCGGCGAGCAAGGCGGCGAAGGCGGGATCAGTGGCCAGAGATGTCATTGAGAAACCGGCAATGAATCAATTCGGACGTAGCGTGCATGGGTAGCCGCGAATGCGGCTGGCGGGCAAAGATGCTATCACGCGGCCGAAAGCCTAGTGCTTCAAGGCCGCGCGGATCCACCAAACATCCTTCCGCTCAGTGCCGTCGAGTACGGAAAACGCACTGGACCTGGGACATTCCCTATGGCGCGGTTCAAGTTGCATGAGACCTGAACGGGCGCTACAGCCGACCTGAAGCCTGCCATCGGCCGCAAAACCTTGCCGAGACTGGCTGCGCAGAAGTCACATCGTTAGCAGCCCTTTTCCACGCCCGCTACACAAGCGCCTTGCATTACCAAAGGTATGGAAAAGTGCCCAGAAAATGTAGCTGGATGGGTCAATTTGGCTTGCTACTCTGCAATCAATGCATTAAGCACCGACGAGCTTGAGAACCGACGCACGAATATTCTGCATATCGTGCGATGAATGGTGACTTGTTCGACTTAATCTTGAACTTGCCAGTTGGGAAGACAGAATGGCCCCAAACCTGACATTCGCGCGAGAAGGCGTCGTCCATCCGGGCGCGATCCAAGCGGAAGATGTTTCCGCTGCGGCAAAACCCATCGCAGTTTCCGCGACCGATATTCTCACGGTCAGAAACTTGTCGAAGATCTTTGGGCCGAAGCCCGAGCGCGCAGCTCAACTCGTCAAGCAAGGTCTTGGCCGGAACGAAATTTTCGAGCAGACCGGCAACATGGTGGCGGTCAACGACGTCAGTCTCAGCGTCAAGGCGGGTGAGATTTTCGTCGTCATGGGTCTCTCGGGTTCCGGCAAATCGACGCTGGTTCGACTGCTCAATCGGTTGATCGAGCCGACGTCCGGCCAGGTCATTCTCGAAGGCCGCGACATCGCGCCCATGTCTACCTTGGAGCTACGCGAGATCCGCCGCAAGAAGATGGCGATGGTGTTCCAGTCGTTCGCGCTTCTGCCGAACCGCACGGTGCTCGACAACATCGCGTACGGATTGGAAGTCGCCGGCTTGAAGAAGGTAGAGCGGTACGGTATCGCGCGCGCCGCGCTGACGCGAGTCGGTCTAGGTTCTTACGAAAAGCTGCTGCCCAGCGAACTGTCCGGCGGCATGCAGCAGCGGGTGGGGCTCGCACGCGCGCTCGCGGTGAATCCGTCTGTACTGCTGATGGATGAAGCCTTCTCGGCACTCGATCCGCTGATCCGGTTTGAAATGCAGAACGAGCTGTTGCGGCTCCAGAAGGAAGAGCAACGGACGATCGTCTTCATTTCGCACGACATCGAAGAAGCCATCAAGATCGGCGGCCGGATCGGCATCATGAAGGATGGCTGTCTGATTCAAGTCGGCACGCCTGCCGAGCTGATCCAGTCGCCTGCCGACGACTACGTACGCGACTTCTTCCGCAATGTCGACGTTTCGCGGTTTCTCAAGGCCTCGAGTCTCATGGCCCGCGTGGAGCGGGGACTGATTTCCTGCGACATCGGCACGTCCTCGGAGCGTTACCTCAATCCGCTGATCGATAGCGGCGTCGAATGCGGTTACGTATGCGACGAAGCGGGCAGGTACCAAGGTTGTGTCACGCCGGCGTCGCTTCACAAGGCGGGTGCTCGGCCTGTCCGGGACGCGTTGCTCCGCGATATGAAGGCTGTTTCGCTGGATGCGGATTTGCATCAGCTTGCTGATATCGCGTTGAGCCAGGAGCACGACGTACCCGTCACCGACACAGCCGGGAAACTCGCAGGCGTCGTGTCGTGCCGGACGATACTCAAGCAGGTCATGGAACGGAGAGCAGCATGAACTCGTCGATCATCGGCAAGTTGGCGGAAGACGCCGTCAACTTTCTCTTCCAGCATTTCCGCGGCGGCTTCGATGCTTTCTCCGCCGCGCTAGGGGCAGTGGTCAAGCTGCTTGAGGACGGGCTGGGCGCCATTCCGTTCATCGCCATGCTTATCCTCCTCATGGCGTTTGCGTTGTGGCGGCGCGGAGTCGTGTTTTCGGCGTTCGTGGGCGTTGCGCTGCTGGCTATCCATTACATGGGGCTTTGGACTCAAACCGTCTCCACTCTCGCACTCGTTGTTGCCGCAACGTTCTTTAGTCTGGTTATCGGCGTGCCGATGGGCATTTGGGGCGCAAGGAATAGGCGAGTGGAAGTGGTGTTGCGCACGCTGCTGGATTTCATGCAGACGATGCCCGCGTTTGTCTATCTGATTCCAGCCGTCATCCTGTTCGGCTTGGGCCGGGTGCCGGCCGTGATTGCGACCATCGTGTTCGCCATGCCGCCCGTCGTGCGCCTCACGACTTTGGGCATCCGGCAGGTGCGCGAGGAGTTGCTGGAGGCAGGGCGCTCGTTTGGCAGCACGGATTCGCAGCTCCTCTGGAAAATCCAGCTGCCGAACGCGCTGCCGTCCATCATGGCCGGCGTGAATCAAACCATCATGATGTCGCTTTCGATGGTGGTGATCGCATCGATGATCGGCGCCGGCGGGCTCGGCGAGTATGTGCTGAGCGGCATTCAGCGCCTGGACATCGGGATTGGCTTCGAGGGCGGGCTTGGCGTCGTGCTGCTTGCCATCGTGCTCGACCGCCTGACGGAAAGCTTCGGTGTGAAGGCAAAGAAGGCGAGACCCGGTGCTCGCACCGCAAAGCCCGGCGCCCGCGCCGCAGCACGGACCTGACTGACGACTTCGCGGGACAGCCGTCACTTTTTATTCTCAAGTAGGAGTGCTACATGAAAAGCAGTCTCTTCAAATCGCTCATGGCGAAACTGGCGGTGTCGACGGCCGTTGCGATGGGCGTCGGCGTGGGTTCCGCCGTTGCGGCCGAACCGCTCAAGATCGCGGTGACCAACTGGGCAGACGTTCTGGCCGTGGCTAACGTGGCCAAATACGTGCTCGAGACCAACCTCCAACAGCCGGTCAAGTTCGTGCAGGCTGACATTGGCATCCAGTATCAAGGCGTCGCCCGCGGCGATCTCGACATCATGGTCGGCGGGTGGCTGCCGGTGACTCACGCAACGTATTACGCGAAGTACAAGAACGACATGGATGATGTCGGCATCATCTACACCGGCGGAAGAAACGGCTGGGCCGTGCCGGCATACATTCCGGAGTCGCAGCTGTCGACGATTTCCGACCTCAACAAGCCGGACGTCAAGAGCAAGCTGAGCGGGACGATCGACGGTATCGAGCCTGGCGGCGGTTTGATGCAGGCATCCGAAAAGACCATCAAGGCTTACGATCTGAACGGGTACAACCTGCAGTCGTCGAGCGAGGCCGGGATGCTCGCAGGCGTTTCGCGCGCCTATCAGTCGAAGCAATGGGTGGTTGCCACGGTCTGGAGCCCCCATTGGCTCTTCCAGAAGTGGCAGATGCGCTACCTCAAAGACCCGAAGGGCACGCTGGGCGGCGAAGAGCAGGTTCACGCCTTCGCTTCCAAGCAGTTCGCTACCCAGTTTCCGCGGGCGGACGTCTTCTTCAAGCATTTCAAGCTGACTCTTGCTGACGTCGAATCGATCGAGTTCGATGGCAATGCCACGAACGACTACGCAGCGGCAGCGAAGAAGTTCGTCGACGCGCATCCGGAAAAACTGAAAGCCTGGTTGCAGCAGTAAATCTGCCTCACGTCGACTGAATTCGAAGTCCTGCAAGACATGCACTACACGATCTATTCCGGAGTGACCACGTGAACGAGAACTCGCGCTTTTTTGCTGAAACCCTCCAGAGCCGTGACCCCGTTATCGCATCGGAGATTGCGCTCGAGTTGCGCCGCCAGCAAACTCAGATCGAGCTGATTGCCTCCGAGAACATCGTCTCGGCGGCGGTGATGGAAGCGCAAGGGACGGTGCTGACGAACAAATACGCCGAAGGGTATCCGTCAAAGCGCTATTACGGCGGTTGCGAGCACGTCGACAGGATCGAAGCGCTTGCCATCGACCGCGTGAAGGCGCTCTTCGAAGCCGAATACGCCAACGTGCAGCCTCATTCTGGAGCGCAGGCGAACGGCGCGGTGATGCTCGCGCTCGTGAAGCCGGGCGATACGGTGATGGGCATGTCGCTCGATGCGGGAGGGCACCTGACGCATGGGGCCCGTCCCGCGCTTTCCGGCAAGTGGTTCAACGCCGTCCAATACGGCGTGAGTCCCGACACGTATCGCATCGACTACGAGCAGGTTCGCCGGCTCGCCGAGGAGCATCGTCCGAAGCTCATCATCGCGGGTTATTCGGCCTATCCGCGTGCTTTGGATTTCGCTGCGTTCCGCGAGATCGCCGATAGCGTGGATGCCTTGTTGATGGTCGACATGGCGCACATCGCGGGCATCGTCGCGGCGGGCAGGCACGCGAACCCCGTGCGGTTCGCCGACGTGGTGACGTCCACCACCCACAAGACACTGCGCGGGCCGCGAGGCGGATTCATCCTGACCAACAACGGCGACATTGCCAAGAAAATCAATTCGGCTGTGTTCCCGGGGCTGCAGGGCGGTCCGCTCATGCATGTCATCGCCGGTAAAGCGGTCGCGTTTGGCGAAGCGCTTCGTCCCGAGTTCACCGCGTACATCGACCAGGTGCTACGCAACGCTCAGGCACTCGGCAGCGTCCTGAAGTCGGGCGGCCTGAACCTGGTGACGGACGGGACCGACAACCACCTGTTGCTGGTCGATTTGCGTTCGAAGCGGCTAACCGGCACGCAGGCCGAAAAAGCGCTGGAGCGCGCGGGCATCACCTGCAACAAGAACGGTATCCCGTTCGATACGGAGAACCCAACCGTCACCTCGGGAATCCGTCTCGGCACCCCTGCGGGGACCACGCGCGGCTTCGGCACCGAGCAGTTCGAGCAGGTCGGGCAAATGATTCTGGAGGTCTTGTCGTCGCTCGAACGAGAGCCTGGCGGCGATGAGCGGGTCGAGCGCGCCGTGCGTAACCGAGTGCGAGATCTCTGCAGCCAGTTCCCCATCTATTCACACGCCGAAGTCCTTGTTTAGCCAATACGGCGTCTTTATTGAAGAGAGAATTGAAAATGAGCTTCGAGGGAGTCCATACACCGCTCGTCACACCGTTCAATGCGGACGGTGAAATCAACCATGATTTGCTCGGCAAGCATGCCGTCAATCTTGCGGGCCGTGTTTCGGGTCTGGGGATCGGCGGGACCACGGGCGAATACTATGCGCTGAGTTTCGACGAACGGGTTCAGACATTCGACACCGTCGCGGAAGCGGCGGGCGGCAAGACGTATCTGACGGCCGGCATCAACGCGACGACGACGAAGGAGGTCATTCGCCTGGGGCACGAAGCGAAACGCGCCGGCATGTCCGCCTTGCTGGTTGCCGCGCCTTACTACACTCAACCGACGCAGGAAGAACTGCTCAACCACCTTCTGAAAGTGGACGACAGTCTCGACATGCCGATCATGCTGTACAACTTCCCGGCACGCACGGGAACGGAAATCAGCGATGGCGTTCTGGAAAAACTGCTCGAACGGCCGAACTTCATCGCGATGAAGGAAAGCACCGGCGACATCTCGCATCTGCATCATCTTGCAACCCACTTTAGCGGCAAGCTCGTGCTGAGCTGCGGGATGGATGACCAGGCGCTCGAATTCTTCGCGTGGGGCGCAAAGAGCTGGGTCGGCGGTGCTTCCAACTTCTTGCCGGAAGCGCATACCGCGCTCTTCGACGCATGCGTGAAGCGCGCCGACTTCGAAACTGGCCGCAAGCTGATGGCGCAACTGCTGCCGGTGCTCGAACTGCTGGAGCGCAGCGGGAAATTCATTCAATACGTTCGATACGGATGCGAGTTGGCCGGGCTGCCAGTCGGTGTCGCCCGGGCACCGCTCGGCGCGCTCACGGATGAAGAGCGCAGCGCGTTTGCGAAACTCGTTCAACCTATGTTGCGCAACGCGCAGTAACTTGCATGGCCTCGAATCTGGAATTCGTGCGGTTTCCTGCTCCGGACGGTGTGAACGGGTGGTGGGAAAGTCTGCCCGCGCCGCACTCTGCCACCACGGTGTCGTCCGAACATCGATATGACTGGGTGGTGGTCGGAGGTGGCATTACAGGGCTATGCGCAGCCCGGCGCTTGGCTGAGCTGGCGCCCGATGCTTCGATCGCGCTGGTCGAGGCGGACCGTATAGGGCGCACCACAGCCGGACGAAATTCCGGATTCTTCGTCGATTTGCCGCATGACATCAGCAGCGAAAGCTATTCGCGAAGTGTGGAAGCGGACAAGGCCGATGTCCGCTTGCAACGTCACGGCATCGACTACGTGCGCGCTGCGGTGAAGCAACACAACATCGACTGCGATTGGCGGGACGACGGCAAGGTTCATGCATCGGTGAACAAGAAGGGTCACGCTGCATTGGCTCATTTCGCCGAAGGGCTCGCTCGCATCGACGAAGCTTGTGAGTGGCTCGACGAAGCGGCAATCGCGAAGGTCACCGGCACGAGCTTTTATCAGGGCGCGCTGTTTACGCCAGGGTGCAGTACGGTTCAGCCGGCAGCCCTCATGCGTGGTCTTGCTGCGAGCTTGCCGGAAAACGTGAAGGTCTTCGAGCTTAGCGCGGCAAAGGCAATAGAGGACCAGGGTTCGAATAAGGTTCTGACCTTTGCAAGCGGCAAGATTGTGGCGAAGCGCGTGATGCTGTGCACCAACGCTTATGCGGCGAAATTCGGGGGGCATCCGAACGGTCTGCTGCCCGTGTACACGTTTGCTTCGATGACGCGCGTGATGAATCCGGACGAAGTGCAGCGGCTTGGCGGCACGAGATCGTGGGCACTGATTCCGGCCGATCCAATGGGCTCGACCGTTCGACGTCTGATCACCGACCGCATTTGCGTTCGCAACCACTTCGCGTTTCGACCCAATCTCGAAGTGTCCGCAGCCGACTTGGCGAAGGCAAAGAGTCTGCATCAGCGCTCGTTCGACCGGCGTTTTCCGATGTTGAAGGACGTCGAGCTCGAGTACACGTGGGGCGGACCTTTGTGTTTGTCCGTCAACAACGGTGCGCTTTTTGGACGCCGCGGCGATGGTGTCTTTGAAGCTGTCGGATGCAATGGCCTTGGTCTGAGCCGAGGGTCGGCATCAGGCAAGCTCATCGCCGAGTACGCGCTCGGACACGACAACGCGCTCATTCGCCAGCTTTTGAACCAGCCGCATCCGCGCTCGCTGCCGGTTCGTCCGATTGCGGACGTCGCGGTATCCGCGGCTATCTGGGTCAAGGAGTTCTCGGCGGGGGCCGAGCTTTGAACTTTTGAGGACAGCACATGACGACTTATCACGAATGGAAGCAGAAAGCAGAAGGCTTGTCGCTCGACGGACGGGCGTTCATCGCGGGGCAACGCTGTCCGGCTGCTTCGAATGAAACGTTCCAAACCCTCAATCCTTCGACTGGAAAAGGTCTGGCCGATATCGCGAAGTGCGATGCGAAAGATATCGACCGCGCGGTCGTGGCAGCCAGGAATGCGTTCGAGTCCGGCGTGTGGTCGAAGGCCGCGCCGGCGCAGCGAAAAGCCGTGCTGTTGCGGCTGGCGCAACTGATCGAGGAAAACGCCGAAGAACTGGCGCTTCTCGAAGCGCTCGAAGCGGGCAAGCCGATCAGCGAGTGCATGGGGCTGGATATCCCCGAGTCGGCAGCCTGTATCCGTTGGCACGCGGAGGTTACCGACAAGCGATACGACGCGCTGTCGCCGTCGGGCGCGAGCGTCGTGAGCATGATTACGCGCGAGCCGATTGGTGTGGTGGGCGCGGTCCTGCCGTGGAATTTCCCGGCGCTCATGCTTGCCTGGAAAATCGGCCCGGCGCTTTCAGTCGGCAACAGCGTCATCGTGAAGCCTGCCGAGCAGACCTCACTGTCGACGCTGCGCATCGCCGACCTCGCAATCGAAGCCGGCGTGCCCGCGGGTGTCTTCAGTGTCGTGACCGGGTTCGGGGAAAGCGCGGGCCAAGCGTTGGGCAGGCACGCCGACGTCGACCTCGTTGCGTTCACTGGCTCCACGGAAACCGGCAAGCGATTTCTTCATTACTCGGCGGACACGAACCTCAAGCGGGTCGTGTTGGAATGCGGCGGCAAGAACCCTCAAGTTGTGCTGCCCGACGTCGCGAATCTCGACGCTGTCGCCGAACAAGCGGTCGCGGCCGCCTTCTGGAACATGGGCGAGAACTGCAGCGCGGGCTCTCGCATTCTGGTGCCTTCGACGCTGAAAGCGCGCTTGCTCGAAAAGGTCGAGGCCGTTCTGGAAGGATGGAAAACGGGCGACCCGCTCGACCCTGACGTCAAGCTTGGTTCTCTGATCGAAGAAAAGCACTATGAAAAGGTGCTTGCCCACATCGAGAAGGCGAAGGCGGAAGGGGCGCGCTTGGTGTGCGGCGGCAAGGCGACGCGTACCGATACGGGCGGCTGGTTCGTCGAGCCGACCATCTTCGATAACGTCTCGCCGGAGATGAGCATCGCTCGTGAGGAGGTCTTTGGCCCTGTGGTCTGCTTTATCGAATATGCCGATATCGACGAAGCGGTTCGAATTGCCAACGACACATGCTATGGCTTGGCCGCTTCGCTTTGGACGGACAACGTCAACAACGCCCACAAGATTGCCGCGCGAATCCGTGCCGGTACGGTGACGGTGAACTGCTTCGGCGAGGGCGACCTGTCGACGCCATTCGGCGGATTCAAGCAATCGGGCTTCGGCGGCCGCGACAAATCCGTCTATGCGCATGACCAGTACTGCGAGCTGAAGACCACCTGGTTGAAGCTCGACTGAAGCGCGTCATGCAAAAAGAGTCCGACCTGTTAGGTCGGACATAGACCAACCGAGATTAGAACCATGCTCAACACCACACGAAAAATGCTTGTCTTCGCATCGACTGTCGTCGCTATGTCGATTGCGAGCGTTCCATCCTTTGCGCAGCAGGTCGTAAAGATCGGCTTGTCGGCCCCATTGACGGGAGCCGGAGCGCAGAACGGGAAGGACATGGAGAATGGCGTGCTCCTCGCCATCGAGGAGGCTAACGCCCAGCACATCAAGCTGGGCGGGCAGGCGGTGCGCTTCGAGTTGAACACAGTCGATGACCAGGGCGACCCGCGCATCGGTGTGCAGGTGGCTCAGAAACTGGTCGACGATGGCGTAGTGGCGGTTGTGGGCTACTACAACTCCGGCGTCGCATTGCCGTCCTCTCCGATTTTTGCCAAAGCCGGCATTCCTTTGATCGACCCCGCTGCTACGGCCCCCGCCATCACCCGGCAAGGCCTGAAGAACGTGTTTCGTATCATTGCTACCGACGCTCAGAACTCCGGAAGCGCAGGAAAGTACGCGGTAACGGTAAGCAAGGCGCAACGTATTGCCCTGATGGACGACCGCACGGCATTTGGTCAGGGCGCTACGGATGAATTCAAGAAGGCGGCATTGGCGGCCGGCGGGCAAATCGTGACGGCCGAATTTACCAATGACAAAGCGGTCGAATTCAACGCTCAACTGACGAACATCAAGGCGGCGAACGCCGACCTTCTCTTCTTCTCCGGCCTGGACAACCAAGCAGGCCTGCTGGTCAAGCGAATGAAGCAACTGGGCATGAAGACCCAGTTCGTCGGCAGCGGCGGTATCGCTGACAGCATCTTCATCAGCATTGCAGGCAATGCCGCGGAAGGCGCCATGGCGTGGGAGTACGGACGGCCAATCGAGTCGCTTCCTCAAGGAAAGGCATTCGCGGAAAAATTCAAGAAACGATTTGGCGCAGACAGTTTGACGTTTGCTCCATTTGCCTATGACAGCGCCTGGGTAGCGATCAACGCAATGAAGCAGGCGGACTCGGCAAAGCCTGAGGTGTTCATGCCTGTGCTGCGAACCACCCAGTACGACGGCATCACCGGGAAGATTGCATTCGATTCGTACGGTGACTTGAAGCATCCGACCTCGACGCTCTATCAAGTCAAGGATGGGAAGTGGGTGGCGATAACGACGATAGGCGGGGAGTGACCTGCGAAGGGGGCTTGTGCAAACCGCTATTGTCGGGGGCGGTTCGGTTGCGGGCCTCGGTTGCTTGCTACTCGGCTTAGGGAGGACCACTCTTGCCAGTGAGCCGCGGGAATCGCAAACTATTTTGTCTGAGGTGTTTTTCGGCTCCCGCCTGAAAGGTGACAACGATGCAAAAGAAGCAGCTATTTGCTGACCGGCTTCTCGCCCAAATGCCGTCATTGCGGGCGCTCAGATGTTTCGTCACGGCAGCCCGTTACGAAAGCTTCACTCAGGCGGCGGAGGTGCTCTGCGTCACCCAGGCGGCAATCAGCAGACAAATCAAGGAGCTCGAAGATTCCCTCGACGTGGCGCTGTTCGAGCGCGCTGGGAGGCACATTGCGCTCACGGACGCCGGGCGCATTCTCTACAACGCCTCGTACCTCTCGATCATGAACATCGCGGAAGCGGCGCAGGCGGTACGCCGCTCCGACAAACATGCGCTGACCGTTTGGGTCTCGCATACCTTCTCGGCGCTGTGGTTGGCGGCCAGGCTGCCCACGTTCCGCAAGCGATATCCGGATATCCGATTGCACGTGATGGTGACGGAGCATTTCATGGAGCTCGACGAGCTCATGGAGCCCGATGTCATCATCACCAAGAATCCACCTCGCGAAGCGGAATACGACGTCGAGCCGCTCTTCCATGACATCGTCTATCCGGTCTGCAGCCGGTCGTTTTACGAGCGTCACTTCCACGGCAGGTCGTTGAAGCCGCTGGATCTGCTCTCGCATCCCACCTTGAATCTTTCGTTGCTGGGGCGCGCCCAGGTTTGCGAGCACGTGGATTGGCGCGTATGGAGAAACTGGTTTCAGCAAGGCGATGGTTCGGACCGGCTGGTCGAGAACGAACACCTGGAAAGCAACGACTATCGGCTCCTGGTCTCACAGGCGGAAGCGGGCGAGGGGACGCTGCTTGGCTGGCACCACCTCGTCCATCGTCAGGTCGAGCAGGGCCTTTTGCTTCGACCGGTGCAGGATGCGCTCGTATTCCACGACCGTTACCACTATCTGATCACGCACAAAAACGCCAAGCTTCGGCCCGAGTATTTGCAATTCCGTGAGTGGCTTGGCGAGGAGGTCGGCGTCATGATGCGCGAATGGCAACACGCCGAAGCCGAGACCATCAAATAACGTTGGCTTCATGTTTAACGAGCCCATTCATTCCAAAGCCGGCACCACCCGGCCACTGCGCTTTGGAATCGTGCTATTGCCGAACTTCACGTTGACCGCGTTTTCCGGTTTCGTCGATCTGCTCAGGCTCGCAAGCGACGAAGGCGACATGAGCCGGCCCGTTCGCTGTTCATGGACCATCGTCGGAGAATCGCTGGTGCCGGTCAGGGCAAGCTGTGGCATCCAGGTCACGCCTTGGACAACCTTTGAGGAAGCCGGGACATTCGATTACGTTGTCGTCGTTGGCGGTTTGCTGCATTCGGGGCCGTCGGCAAGCAAAGCCACGCTGCAGTTCATTCGTGACGCTGCGCAAACGCCGGCCACCTTGGTCGGGATTTGCACAGGGGTATTCGCCTTGATGCGGGCGGAGGTCATGGACGGATATCGGATGTGCGTGAGCTGGTTCCACTACTGGGATTTCGTTGAACGCTTTCCGGGCGCCGACGAACGCAACCTCGTCGCGGACCGGTTGTTCGTCATCGACAGACGCCGCATTACTTGCTCAGGCGGCCGCGCTTCGATTGATGTGGCCGCGGCGATCCTGCTGCGGCACTTTGAGGCCACGATCGTCCAGAAGGCGCTGCGTATCATGCTGGTCGACGACGCTCAGAAAGGCAACGCCCCGCAGCCTCATCCTCCGGGACTGGAGCCCGCGACACATCCCAAGGTCAGGCGCGCAATCCTGTTGATGGAGCAGCATATTGGGCAACCGCTGAGCCTCGCGGAGCTGGCTCGACGCCTCGAGATGTCGGTCCGGCAACTCGAGCGGCTCTTCGCTGCGGAGACCGGCAAATCTCCCCACGCTTACGGACGGCAGATCCGGATACGGATGGCGTCGTGGCTGCTGACGAGTTCGGACCGTACCGTCGCCGATATTGCCTCGTCGTGCGGCTTCTCGGATGCCTCTCATCTTGGCCGCGAGTTCAGAAAAGAATTTGGAGAATCGCCGAACGCTTATCGCGTGGCGCGACCGCAGAGCCAATCGCCCGCATTGGCCGCTACGTAGCCGCTACGTGAGTCGCTGACCTATGTTGACCAAAGAGTCGAGATGAAACCGGCAACAGGGACTAAAGGATACCGGCGGCTCATTCCGTCCATGACCGCGCTCGTCGAGTTTGAATCGGTCGCGCGTTTGAGCAGCTTTACCCTCGCGGCGAACGAACTTGGCGTCACGCAGGCCGCGGTGAGCCGGCAAGTCAAATTCATCGAGGAAACGCTGGGGATTCGTCTCTTTCATCGTCTGCACCGCTCAATCGAACTCACCGAGGAAGGGGAAGCGCTCTATCTCGTCGTTGCCGAGTCGATGCAGAAAATTGCGGGTGTGTTCGACCGGCTAGGCAGTGGCCCGGTTCATCAGGAGCTGGTGCTTGCGGCCACTTCCGCGTTCTCGCATTTTCGTCTCCTGCCACGTCTCGCGTCTCTCAAGCAGGCGCAACCGAATCTTCAGCTTCGCCTTGCCACGCAGATGTTCACCGCCGATCTCCGGCACAAGGAGATCGATGTCGCCGTGCGATACGGAAACGGTCGATGGGGAGACGGCACCGCAACGCTGCTGTTCGACGAAGAGGTATTCCCTGTCTGCTCGCCGAAGTGGGCGGAATCGCACGGTACGCCGGTAACGCTGCAGGACGTCGCTAACGCCCCGCTCATCGAATCGGACGCAACGTCGGAAGGTTGGATGGATTGGGAAGCGTGGTTTCAGGCTGTGGGCTTGGGACTGCCGTTGCGACTGAACTTTGCCTTGCGATGCAGTCTCTATACGGATGCCGTTCAAGCTGCACGTTTCGGCCAGGGCATCGCGCTTGGGTGGGGACGCATGGTCCACGATCTCATCGAGGCAGGTGAACTCGTCAGGCTGCCGGTCGCCTCGTTCAAGGTCAGCGACGCTTATTACGTAGTGGTGCCGCATGGGCGCACCATCACCCCCGCAATCGATGGCCTGATCGACTGGCTGCAGCAGGACTCCATCGAGCGTTGAGGCGTTTGCGAGGGCTCGCGGCCTGCGTCAAGAACAGGTTCGGCTCTCGCATAATCCAAAGTCATGCCAGACAGAAAATAAAGCGCGTTGACGCTCATTTTCGTCAATCCAATACTCAAGTCATAGCGGGAACCATCGAAGTCCCGAGACCTTGAACATTGGAGAGCGACGATGTCCGAAGTGCAATTCAAGACCCATGGCGAGTTGATTCGAAGCCGTCGGCCCGGTCACGGCATGCCCGGCGAGCTGTTCGGTCGCCAGGACGTTTTCGAAACGGACGTCGAGGTCTTTTTCCACAAGCATTGGATTCTGGTCGGGGTCACGGCCGATGTGCCCGAGCCCGGCGATGTGTCAACCGTCGATATCGGCAAGGCATCCATCATCATCGTGCGCGACGACGACGAGAACATCCGCACCTACCGGAACGTCTGTCGCCATCGCGGCGCGCGTCTGAAAGAAGCGGGGAAGTCGACAGTCGGCATGCTCGTATGTCCTTACCATCAGTGGACGTACGACCTCGATGGAAGCCTGCGCCACGCTGCCCACATGGGAAAGGACTTCGACGCGACCTGCCGCAGCCTGATTCCGGTGCACACCAGGATTGTCGGGACGCACATCTTCGTGTGCCTCGACGAGCATGCGCCGGAGGACATCTCGAAGCTCGAACAAACGTTGACGCCGCGTTTCGCACCGTACGACCTTCGGAACACCAAGATTGCCTTCGAGCAGGAAATCATCGAGAACGGCAACTGGAAACTCGTGATGGAAAACAATCGCGAGTGCTACCACTGCCAGGCCACGCATCCGGAATTGACGGCGTCGTTCTTGCCGGAAGACTTCGGCTTCTGCCCAGAGAATCTCAGTGACGAATCGCTTCACGCGCTCGAGGACTACAAGGCCCGCAACGCAGCCTGTCAAGCAAGCTGGGAGCGCGACGGGTTTGTCAGCACGTCTGTCGAGTGGCTGGACGAGGAGGCGGTCACGCAGTTCAGAACGCAGCAACTCGTCATCGCCGGTAACGGCGAATCGCAGACCCTCAGCACGAAGGTCGCGAGCACCAAGCTGTTTGGCGATCTTCAGCGGCGCGACCTCGGCGATACGCACCTCTGGACCCACAATTCATGGACGCACGTCATGAGCGACCATGCGGTGATCAGCTACATCATTCCGCTCGCCCCCGACAAAACGCTGGTCCGCTCCAAATGGCTCGTGCATGCCGACGCCGTTGAAGGCGTGGATTACGATCTCAAGGATTTAACGGAAGTTTGGATTGCGACCAACACGCAAGACAAGCACCTCGTCGAAATCACGCATGAAGGCACTCAGGACCCGGCGTACGTACCTGGCACGTTTTCGCCTTTCACGGAAACCTACGTGGACCAGTTCTCGCGCTGGTACGCGGCCCGATTGAACGCACACGGTATCTGAAGAGCTAAGGCCATGAACGCTGTTGAAAGCATTTTCAATCCCGCACCCATGGCGGCCGACCGGTTCGCCGACGCCAGCACGTGGGAAAGCGGCGGCAGTCCCTGGGCGAGCAACGAGCAGCGGACGCTGACGTGCTGCCGTGTCGTCGACGAAACGCACGACGTCAAGAGCTTTGCGTTCCGCGCGGGAGATGGATTGCCCGTGCGCTTCGAGCCGGGCCAATTCATGACTGTGTCGGCGAATGTGCAGGGACAATCGGTTGAGCGCTGCTACACGATTTCATCGCCTCCGACGCGTCCCTATCTGCTGTCCATCACGGTGAAGCGGGTGCCGGGCGGGGTCATGTCCAATTGGCTCCACGACAACATGAAGCCGGGGTGCCAGTTGCAGGCGTACGGCCCTTCCGGAACCTTCACGCCGACCGCTGCTCCTGCGGCGGCAAAGTCGATATACCTGTCGGCGGGTTCAGGCGTGACGCCGTTGATGTCGATGACGCGCGCGAGCATCGACCTCGGGCTCGACCGCGATATCGCGTTCGTGCACAGCGCGAGGACGCCCGCCGATATCGTCTTCCGTGAGGAGTTGCACAGGCTCGCAAAACTGTCTCCCCGTCTGCGCCTTTTCTTCGTGTGCGAAAGCATCGAGGATGAGACGGATTGGCCCGGAGCAACGGGGCGGCTCAGTCTCGAACTCCTGTCGGAGTGGATACCGGATTACGCAGACCGCGAAGTATTCACGTGCGGGCCAGCGGGCTACATGAAGGCGGTCAGAGCATTGCTTCAAGAAGGCGGCCACGACCCGTTGCGCTATCACCAGGAAAGCTTCGACATCACGGCGGGTGCAACGCCGGAGTCCGCTTCATCGAAAGGCGACGCTGCGCAACACACCTACACGGTCAAGCTTTCCCGTTCCGCGAAGACGTTCACGATGAGCTCATCGGAAACCGTACTTGCCGCGGCGAAAAAGGCGGGGGTGGCAATTGCATCGTCGTGCACCCAGGGCGTGTGCGGCACCTGCAAAACCAAAGTGCTCGAAGGCACGGTCGATATGCATCACAACGGCGGGATTCGGGACAGAGAAGTCCAGAAGGGTTTTCATCTTCTGTGCTGCAGCCGCCCTACATCCGATTTAGTGCTTGAACTTTGACCCGGCATCCCATGAACCAAGGCAACGTTGCGTGCGGCGAGAGGATTGATGTGAGCACTGTCGCTCATCAGAAAGGAACAGAAACCACTCTGCTCGACGTCCGGGCGTACAGACTGGCACGCGTGACGGAGCAATTGCGCAAGAACAACTGCCCCGCGATCTTGCTGTACGACCCGGTCAATATCCGTTACGCGACGGATGCGTCCAACATGCAGATCTGGACGGGCCGCAACCCGTCGCGATACGTAATGGTGTTTGCCGATGGCCGCGTCGTCGCCTGGGAATTTCATAGCTGCGAACACGTGTGGGACGGATTGAATCTGGACCTCGAAATGCGCAGCGCGGTCAGTTGGACCTTCTTCAACGCGGGTACCGAAGCGGAGCGCCGCGCCGACGTATGGGGCGCCGAGATAGTCGGAGTGCTGAGCCAGCGTGCGCCGAATGAACTTCGTCTGGCGGTGGACCGGCTCGACCCCGTCGGCGCGGCCTACCTGAGCAAGCATGGCCTGAATCTCCTCGATGGGCAGGCGGTGATGGAGATGGCTCGCGCAGTGAAGTCTCCGGGGGAACTCGTGCTCATGGGCGAGTCGCTACGCGCATGCGAGAAGGGGATCGAGCGCATGCATCGCGAGCTGCGGCCGGGAATGACCGAGCAGGACCTCTGGGCCAACCTTCACTACGAGAATATCCGGCACGGTGGAGAGTGGATCGAGACGCGTCTTCTCGCGTCGGGCGACCGGACCAATCCATGGATGCATGAATGTTCCTCGCGGGTTCTGCAAGAAGGCGAGTTGCTGGCCTTCGATACCGACATGGTCGGGCCGCATGGCTATTGCTCGGATATCTCCCGGACGTGGACCGTAGGCCATACCCAACCTTCCGACGAGCAGCGAAAGCTTTATGAAATGGCCTATTCGCAAGTCCACTTCAACATGGATCTGTTGCGTCCAGGCATGACATTCCGCGAGTTCTCGGAACGGGCCTGGAAAATACCCGAGATCTATCTGAAGAATCGGTACACGTGCGTGGCGCATGGCATCGGCATGGTCGACGAATATCCGAACATTGCGCACCAGGTCGATTGGGAAACGGGCGGCTATGACGGCCGGTTTGAAGTCGGCATGACGCTTTGCGTCGAGAGCTATATCGGTGCGGAGGGAGGGGGTCAAGGCGTGAAGCTCGAGCAGCAGGTCGTGCTCACGGAGAGCGGTTGCGTGCCGCTGACGTCGTGCAGCTTTGAAACCGACTGGCTGTGAGATGGCCGGCGGGCGATTTGCATCCCGGCACGAACAATGTTTTCAGGAATTGAGATCGACTTGGCCCTTTTGCGTGCCGATACTGTGCGCATTCCAGACTGAGCCGAGGGGCAAGCAAATGGACGAGCGTAAGCGAGACAGCATGGTTGCGTATCTGCGCCGCCGCATGGCGCAGGTTGGCATCAAGGTGGCCGACCTCGCGGCGGCGATTGCTGAGGAGCGGATGCGGCAGAAATCGGTGCGTTATCGCAATGCGTTTGGCGACACGTGGGATGGCAAGGGAGCGATGCCGCAATGGCTTATTCAAGCTACGAGCGCCGGGCAGTCGCTGGAGCACTTCGCCGTCGCAGCGAAGTCGGCAAAGAAGCCCGCCCCTGCCAGCCGCGCACCCGCGACCGTCGACTGGAGCAAAGACCCGTTTGCCGGCACTCGTTTGGCGACAGCTCGTTCGTAATACGGCGCAGCGCGCCGGTCATCCTAAGACCGGCTTCAGCCTGGACTGCCGTCCTTTTGAGCCGATTTATCGCATACCGTAGAAATTCTATAGTCAGACCGAAGAAATCATGATTCGACAGCGTCCTGCTATCGCCGTACAGTGTGCCGTGGCAGGCGGATGGAGGCCCTGAAGTGGCGCTCCGCCGGATCTTAACGGAGAGCAGGATGACTGTAGAAAAAGTAGCGTTGATGACGGCGGCCGGCAAGGGCATGGGTGCGGCGATCGCCAAGGATCTTGCGGCGAATGGCTATCGTGTGGCGCTGATGTCGCCGTCGGGCAGTGCTGTCGAGTTGGCGAAGGAATTGGGCGGATTCGGCGTAGCGGGGTCCGTCACCGAGGAGGCGGATATCGATCGTTTTGTTTCCGAAACCCTAGCGAAATATGGCCGTATCGACGCGGTCGTGAACAATACGGGCCATCCGCCCAAGGGCGATCTCCTTGCCATCGAGGACAGCAAATGGCACGAGGGGCTGGATCTGATCGTGCTGAACGTCGCGCGTGTGCTGCGTCGTGTCACGCCGGTTTTTCTGAAGCAGGGCGGCGGAGCGGTCGTCAATATTTCGAGCTTCGCGGCAGATGCGCCGGAGCAGGCCATGCCGGTTTCCTCCGCACTGCGCGCGGCACTCAGTGCATTCACGCGCTTGTATGCCGATCGTTACGCCAAGGACAACATCCGGATCAACTCGGTTCTGCCGGGCTTCATCGACAGCTGGCCGGAGACGCCTGAAATCGTCGCGCGCATTCCGGTCGGCCGGTTTGGCAAGACCCAGGAGATCGCTAAGACGGTAACGTTCCTGCTTTCCGATGGCGCGGGTTACATGACCGGTCAGAACATTCGGGTCGACGGCGGCATCGTGCGAGCTTTGTAAAAGCACGCGGACCTATGAGCGATATGACCGATCTACTCGACCGGATATGGTCGCTGCTGAGTTCCGGCGCAAATGCAGGAGCGACGCGCTCGCCGTTCACCATGCTCCAGGCCGCAACTTTGGGGCTGGACGGGGCGCCGAAGGCGCGCACGATCGTGCTGCGGGGGGTAAGCAAAGATGAAGCCTCATTGACCTTCCATACCGATGCGCGATCGGAAAAGGTCTCGGAACTGAGGAAAGACAGCCGGATTGCGCTCACGGGCTGTGATCTGGACGCGGGCATTCAGATTCGTGTCGAAGGCGTCGCGCGGATAGTGGATAGCGCGGATGAGCGAAGAGAGTACTGGAACGCAAGCCGGCCTCGCACGCTGATCGTCTACCGCGCGCCGCTGGTCCCTGGCACGGTCATCGAGTCGCCGATAGACGCGCATGCGACAGCCAAGCAAGGGAACGTCGACCCGAACGCCGGCTTTGAAAATTTTTGCCTCGTGACTGTCGACGTGAGCAGATTCGACTATCTGGACCTATCGCCAACCGGTCATGCTCGCGCGAGGTTTGTTCGCGAGAACGGGATTTGGCACGGCAGCTGGGTGGCACCATAAGTCCGTCGCCACCGCCCGTCCGTTACAGAGACTCAGCTCGCTCCCTGCAAAGGTTGAGCATTCTCTGAATCATGGTGCTCGAATAGTTGAGCCCCATTTCCTCCGTAAAGAGCGCCTGAACACTCGAGAGCCGCACGGCGATGCCGGCAGTGAGCAGTTCTCTTTCGGCAATTTTCAGCGCAAGTTGGCCGAGTTCGACGCGCTCGAGCCAATCCATCGACACCAGATGCCGCGCGAGCCACGCACGGCAATTGGCCACCACGTGGTCCACTCGCCACTCTTGGGTCAGTGCGTAAGACGCAGCGGCCGTTGCGACTAGAAAGCAGAGCAACTCGGCGCGCCCGTCGGGGATTTGGTTGATATCGCGATTGTTCATCGTTGCTTCGGGTAGGCAAGTGCGGCGAAGTTCAATCAGATCAGAGTAGTCGATTTTTTTGGCGCCGTACGCCTCGCGTGCATCTGCGACGCGGATTGTCGACGTCCTTCCTTTGCCGCGCGGCGCTCTTCCCATGCGGCCAGCGCCGCTTCATAGCGTTCGAGCGCCTCGTCGTACAAATCGAACACACAGGGTGAGCAGCCGCTATGGCAGCAATCCTCGAGGTCCGGCTTCTCCGGCGGAGTCGGGCGTGGATCGTCGAGCGATTGTTCCGGATGGGGCGCTTTTGACACGATTTCATCCGCCTGATGTGGAGTGGTCAGTATAGGTTGAGCGCCATGATCGGCACATTTGCTTCCCGCGCCTGAAATGACAAAGGACCTGAGACTCTCGTGTGAGGATCTCAGGTCCCAGGTTGGCGCACTCCGCGGGAAATACAAGGTGCCCGCGAACTAAGCCGCCGTCAGTGACGGCGCATCAAGCCTCGATCGCAGCCGTCTCTTCGACCAACGGCGTGCGAATCAGGTAATCGAACGCGCTCAGCGCCGCCTTCGCGCCGTCGCCCGCAGCGATCACGATCTGCTTGTACGGCACGGTCGTGCAGTCGCCGGCGCCAAAGACGCCCGGCACGTTCGTGTGCCCCTTGGCATCGACGACGATCTCGCCGAACCGGCTCAGCTCCACCGTGCCCTTGAGCCACTCGGTGTTCGGCACCAGGCCGATCTGCACGAACACGCCTTCGAGCGCGACCGTGTGTTCCGCGCCGCTCACGCGGTCCTTGAAGCGCAGACCGTTGACCTTGTTGCCGTCGCCCGTGATCTCGGTCGTTTGCGCGTTCACGTTCACGGTCACGTTGGGCAGGCTGTTGAGCTTCGCCACGAGTACCGCGTCGGCCTTGAGCTGGTCGGCGAACTCGATCAGCGTGACGTGCGCAACGACGCCCGCCAGATCGATCGCCGCTTCGACGCCCGAGTTGCCGCCGCCGATCACCGCGACGCGCTTGCCCTTGAAGAGCGGGCCGTCGCAGTGCGGGCAGTAGGCCACGCCCTTGTTCTTGTATTCCTGCTCGCCCGGCACGTTGACGTTGCGCCAGCGCGCGCCGGTCGAGAGGATGACGCTGCGGCTTTGCAGCACGCCGCCGTTCTCCATCCGCACGCCGACCAGGCCGCCCGGCTGCGTGGCCGGAATCAGCTCGACGGCGCGCTGCTGCGACATGATGTCGACGCCGTAGTGACGCACTTGCGCTTCGAGCGCCGCGCCGAACTTCGGGCCGTCGGTTTCGAGCACCGAGATGTAATTCTCGATCGACAGCGTGTCGTTGACCTGGCCGCCCATGCGTTCGACCGCGATGCCGGTATCGATGCCCTTGCGCGCCGCGTAGACCGCCGCCGCCGATCCGGCAGGGCCGCCGCCGACGATCAGCACATCGAATGCGTCCTTGGCGTTGAGCTTGGCCGCTTCGCGCTCGGCGGAACCCGTGTCGAGCTTGGCGACGATCTCCGCGAGATCCATGCGTCCGGCGCCGAACACCTCGCCGTTCAGATAGACACACGGCACGGCCATGATCTGGCGCTCGTCGACTTCGCTCTGGAACAGCCCGCCGTCGATCACCACGGTCTGCACACGCGGATTCAGCACGGCCATCAGGCTCAGCGCTTGCACGACGTCCGGGCAGTTATGGCAGGTCAGCGACATATAGACCTCGAAGCGATAGTCGCCGTCGAGTGCCTTGATTTGCTCGATCAGCTCGGGCTCGACCTTGGGCGGATGGCCGCCGGTCCAGAGGAGCGCGAGTACGAGCGAGGTGAATTCGTGTCCGAGCGGGATGGCCGCAAAGCGCAGGCTTTGCTTGCCGCCCACCGGGTTCAGGCTGAACGACGGTTTGCGTGCGTCGTTGCCGTCGGTGCGCACGGTGATCTTGTCGGACAGCCCGGCGATGGTTTGCAGCAGCTCATTGAGCTCGTGCGAGCTCGACTGCTCGTCCAGCGACGCCACGATTTCGAACGGCTGGTTCACGCGCTGCAAATAGGCTTGCAGTTGGGCCTTGAGGTTGTCGTCCAACATGATGATCCCCGATGCTTGAGAGGTTACGAACGTGGTGATTCAGTGCCGGCCGGGAGGACCCCGGCCGGTTCGTCAAATCAAATCAATGACGATGCAGACTCGGGAGAGCCTTAGATCTTGCCGACCAGGTCGAGCGACGGGGTCAGCGTCTTCGCGCCTTCCTTCCACTTGGCCGGGCAGACTTGGCCAGGGTTCTTGGCGACGAATTGCGCAGCCTTCAGCTTGCGCAGCGTTTCCGAGACGTCGCGAGCGATCGCGTTGTCATGCACTTCCATCGTCTTGATCTGGCCTTCCGGGTTGATGATGAAGGTGCCGCGCAGCGCCAGGCCTTCTTCCGGGATGTGCACGCCGAACGCGTTGGTCAGCTGGTGCGTCGGGTCTCCGACCAGCGGGAACTTCGCCTTGCCCACGGCTTCCGACGTTTCGTGCCACACCTTGTGCGAGAAATGCGTGTCGGTCGTGACGATGTAGACTTCCGCCTCGGCCTTCTGGAATGCAGCGTAGTTTTCTGCCGCGTCTTCGACTTCCGTCGGGCAGTTGAAAGTGAATGCAGCCGGCATGAAGATCACGACCGACCACTTGCCCAAGAGCGACTGCTCAGTGACTTCCACGAACTTGCCGTTGTGGAATGCTTGTGCTTTGAACGGTTGGACTTGGGTGTTGATGAGCGACATAGAGTTTCCTTCAGCAGTGGGTGGGTAGAACGGTTGGCGTGTAACCAGGCTCTATACTGAAGGAAAGCTATCGTTTTTGCAATTCGATAGTATCTATCTGTCCGATAGAAAAAATCTACTTAGGTCATAGTGTCGCGGGAAAAGAAGGCAATCAGGTGTCCGGCAACGCCAGCATCCGGTCCCTGCGATCGATCTCAAAACATGCGAAAGATAAATATTGGATCGAGATAAACATATAAAAATAGAATAATTCTCACACCGGTTCTTCGTCGTTACGCTGTGCTCACTATCGACGGCGAGGACCTATGACCGCTACTGTTTCAACGTCTTTTTTCGTGCGGCGGCGCGTCCTGCGCGCACTTGCGGCGGCGCCGCTGGCCGCGGCCGCTTTCGCTTCGGAGCTGCGCCGCGCGAGCGCCGCCGACAGCTTGACGTTGGTGCTCGGTGATCAGGCTGGCGGCACACGGGCGCTCGTCGAAGCGGCCAAGGTGCTGGACGGCGCACCGTACGCCTACCGCTGGGCCAACTTCCAGGGCGCCGCGCCGCTTTTCGAAGCCCAGCGCGCAGGCGCCGTCGATCTTGCGCCGGCGGGCGACTTGCCGGTTCTCGCGGCGGCCGTCGGCGATCCGACCCTGAAGATCGTGGCGACGCGCGTCGGTTCGGGCGCGCAGCTCGGCATTCTCGTCGGCCCGCGCTCGACGATCCGCACCGTTGCCGATCTGAAGGGACGCACGGTTCACGTTTCGTCGGCGCGCGGCAGCATTTCGCAGTTCCAGTTGTACGGCGCGCTCGCGGAAGCGGGGCTCGCGAAAGACGACGTGTCGGTGCGCTTCATCCTGCCCGTCGATGCCTTTGCCGCCTTCGAATCCGGCGCGATCGAGGTGTGGGCGACGTTCGATCCGTACTACGGCATCGCCGTGCAGCATGGCGCGCGGATTCTGCGCGACGGCACCGGCATCAACAGCGGGCTCGGCTTCATCACCGCATCGGGCGAAGCGCTTGCCGACGCGAAGAAACGCGCGGCCATCGCGGACGTCCTGCTGCGCTATCAGCGCGCGGGCGACTGGGCGCTCGCGAATCCCGACGCCTACGCACAGATCTACGCGACGCTCACGCGCTCGCCGCTCGACGCCGCGAAACAAATCACGAAGCGCGCATCGCTCAAACAGCGTTTCGTCAACGACGCCGATATCGAGTCCCTGCAGAAAGTGGCCGACAGCGCGTTTCGGGATGCGATCCTGCCGCGCCGCATTGATGTGCGCGCGATTTCGGACACGCGCATTGCCAGCGCCGCATGACCTCGCATTGACGGAACGCCTAGCCATGTCTACACAAACGCAGACTTTCGACGTCGCCCGTTTCCCCGCGGACGACACACCCGCTTCGCGCGAGAGCGGCAAGCGCATCGTCGCGCTGCTGGCCGCGCTCGGCTGGCTTGGCGGCGCGGCCGTGACGCAATGGTGGCCGGCACTCGACGATTGGCCGCACACGCGCGAGTGGCTGATCGTCAAGCTGCTGCTTGCCGCGCTGTCGCTGGCCATCGCCGTCGCCGGTTGGCGCTCCGTTGCATCGGCGAAAACGCGAACGCAGCCGGGGCGTTTGAGTCTCGAAGCCTGGCTGAACGCGACGCCGTGGCTTCTTGCGCTGTCTTTAGTTCTGACCGCATGGGAAGTGGCCACGGCGCAGCTCGAATGGTTGCCGCGGCCGTTCTTCGCGCCGCCGCAAGCGTTGATTGCCGTCTTCGCCGACGATCTGCCGAGGCTCGCGTCGAGCGTCGCGCATTCTTTCGTGCTGCTCGCCTACGGCTATCTGGCGGGCGCGCTGACGGGCTTCGTGATCGGCGTGAGCATCGGCTGGTCGAAGGCGGTCGGCTACTGGCTGCACCCCGTGCTGCGTCTGATCGGCCCATTGCCCGCGACCGCGTGGCTGCCGCTCGCCTTCTTCTTTTTCCCGTCGAGCTTCAGCGCGAGCGTGTTCCTGATCGCGCTGGCCACGGCGTTTCCCGTCGCGGTGCTGACCTGGTCGGGCGTCGCGAGCGTGAACTCCGCCTATTACGACGTGGCGCGCACACTCGGCGCGCGGCCCTCGTTCCTGATTCTGCGCGTCGCGATTCCCGCCGCGCTGCCTTCCGTGTTCGTAGGGCTTTTCATGGGGCTCGGCGCGTCGTTTGCGGTGCTGATCGTCGCCGAAATGATGGGCGTGAAAGCGGGGCTCGGCTGGTATCTGCAGTGGGCGCAGGGCTGGGCGGCGTATTCGAATATGTACGCGGCGCTCTTCGTGATGGCGCTGATGTGCTCCGGGCTCATCACGCTGCTATTCCGCGTGCGAGACCGGCTGCTCGCCTGGCAAAAGGGGTTGCTCAAATGGTAGCCGCATCGTTCGCACCTTCTCACGCCGGTTCCGAGCCCGCCCAAAAGCGGCAAGGCTCTCGCATCGATATCCGCAACGTCAGTCATCGGTTCGCGCTGCGCGGCGACGTGCTGCCCGTGCTCGACGATATCAGCCTCACCATCGAGCCGGGCGAGTTCGTCGCAGTGCTCGGGGCGAGCGGGTGCGGGAAATCGACCTTGCTGCGTCTCGTCGCCGGCCTCGACGCGCCCGAGCGTGGCTCGATACACGCGGATGGCGAACGCGTGGCAGGCCCGGACCCTTCGCGCGTCGTCGTGTTCCAGGACCCGACGCTGTTTCCGTGGCGCACCGTGCGCAACAACGTGGCGCTGGGTCCGCAGGCGCAGCAGCGCGCGAAGCGCAAGGCACCGGCAGGCGAAGCGCAGCACGACGTCGATAAGCGTATCGATGCCGCGCTCGAACTGGTTGGCCTCGCGGCATTCGCGCAGGCTTTTCCGCATCAGCTTTCGGGCGGCATGGCGCAGCGCGCGGCGCTGGCGCGCGCGCTCGTCAACGATCCGCACCTGCTCCTGCTCGACGAGCCGTTCGGCAAGCTCGATTCGCTCACGCGCCTCCGCATGCAGGGCGAGCTCGTCCGTCTGTGGCAGGCGGAAGGCTTTTCGGTGCTGTTCGTCACGCACGACGTGGAAGAAGCGCTGGTTGTCGCGAATCGCGTCATCGTGCTGAGCGAGCGCCCGGCACGCATCGTCGCGCAGGTCCGCAACGACGCGCCGTATCCGCGTCATCGCGACGACCCGGCACTCGTGTCGTTGCGCCGCGAGGTCTTGGGGCTGCTGGGCCTCGAGACGTAGCCAAGGCAGCGGCGCTAAAAAAACATCACTTCACGCATTGGGAAAGCAACGACATGACTCTCTTCGACGAGAACACACCTTCGAACCTCGCGCGCCGCGCGTGGCTGCGCAACACGGGACGGGTGGCGGGCGCTGTGGCGCTCTCTGGCGCCGCGTTCGGATTGCCTGCCATGCGCGCGTCCGCGGACGAAGGTCTGAAGCCGCTCAAGCTCTCGTGGAACGCGGGCGCGATCTGCACGGCACCCGTCCCGGTCGCCGTCAAGCAGGGTTTTTTTCGCAAGCACGGTCTGGAGGTCGAACTCGTCAACTTCGCAGGCTCGACCGACCAACTGCTCGAAGCCATCGCGACGGGAAAGTCGGACGCCGGCGTCGGCATGGCGCTGCGCTGGATCAAGCCGCTGGAGCAGGGCTTCGACGTCAAGCTGACGGCGGGCATCCACGGCGGCTGCATGCGCCTGCTCGCGACGCGGGCCTCCGGCATCGTCGATCTGCAAGGGCTCAAGGGCCGCACGGTGGGTGTGAGCGACATGGCGAGCCCGGCGAAGAATTTCTTCGCGATCTCGCTGAAGAAGGTCGGCGTCGATCCCGACAACGATGTCCACTGGCGGCAATATCCGGCGCCGCTCCTGGGCGAGGCGCTCAAGAAGGGCGAAGTGCACGCGATCGCCGATGGCGATCCGACCATCTGGACGCTGCGCGAGACGGACCATTTGCAGGAAGTGTCGAACAACTTGTGCGGCGAGTACGCCAACCGCGTGTGCTGCGTACTGGGCGTGCGCGGCTCGCTCGTCCGCCGCGATCGCGCGACTGCGCAGGCGTTGACTCAAGCGCTGCTCGAAGCCACCGAGTGGACCGCGGATCACCCGGCCGAAGCCGCGGCGATCTTCGCGCCGAATGCGCCGGGCGCGAATGTCGAGCAACTGACTGCGATGCTCAAGAGCCATACGGACCGTCATCACCCTGTCGGTGATGCATTCAAGAAGGAAATCGCGCTGTATGCCGACGATCTGAAATCGGTCGGCGTGTTGAATGACGGGACGAGTTCGGATCGTTTCGCTACGCGGGTGTTTGCGGATGTGCTGGTTTGAAAGGCGTCTGCCGTGAGTTGGTGTCGCCGAGTTTTTCCGCTTACGAAGGTCTTCGACGCTGGTATCACCAAGTATCATCGATTTTGATACTTATCGTATTCAGTGAAACCGCATGAAGCCTTCCACGCCGGATACGTGGCTATTTGTGGCGCGGAAGGTTCTCTTGGGGACGAAGCCGCGCAGACGGTCAACGATCAGGGCGCCGCAAACGCAGCGCGCCCGATACTGCCAAGCACCGTATCGTTCTGCGGCGTATGAATGCGCGCGCACAGCACATCGCGATAGTGGCGCTCCAGCGCGTTGTTTCGGCTCAAGCCCGGATTGCTGCTCGCTTCGAGCGCAAGCGCGACGGCGTCGATTGCGTGCTTGCTGACGAGATACTTGATCGTCGGCGCTTCCGACGCGCTAACTTGTCCCGCCGCGCCGGCGTCGAGCAAGACGCGGTTGTTGAACAGCAAGGCGTCGATGCGACCCACGATCTGCTGAAAGCTGTCGAGGCTGGAAAGCGGCGCGCTCAATCCCGAGGGTACGCGATGCGCGGCCCATTGCACGAACCAGTCGCGCGCGGCCCGAGCGACGCCGTCGTAGATCGCGGGCAGCAGCACGTTCATCCAGACGTTCGTCACCGGGTCTAGACCTTGCCCCGGCCCGGGCGCTTGCAGATCGACAGCTTGATCAAGCGGTACGCGCACGTTCTCGAAGATCACTTCGTGGCTGCCCGTCGCGCGCATGCCGAGGTGGTTCCATAGCTCGCCGAAGCGGATGCCCGGCGTGTCGCGATGGACGAGCCAGGTGCCGGAACGCGGCGAGGCTTCGTCCGTGCGTCCCCAAACGGCGAACCACGTGAGCCCCGGGCTGCCCGTCGAGTAGAGCTTGCGGCCGTTCAGAATCCAGTGATCGCCTTCGATCCTACCAACCGTCGCGGGCAGGCCGCCGCGCGAAGGGGAGCCGAGTTCAGGCTCGACGCGTAGCGAATTGATCAGCGCGCCGCGTTCGACGGCGTCGCGCGCGATGCGTTCTTTCAATGCCACGGGCCAATTCGGATTGGCCTGCAAACGCAGATGGTAAAGGCACTGCATCACGAGAATCAGCGCCGTCGACGGCTCGCCGCGCGCGACGCCGCGTATCACCTTCAGCGTTTGCGCGAGCGTCGCTTCGCGGCCGCCGAGCGCGCGCGGCACGGTCAGCGAAAGCAGGCCGGCGCGGCGCAGGCGCGCGAGGTTGTCGTGAGGAAAGATCGGGCCCGCGTCGAGCTCAGCGGCGCTTGCCGCGAATTCTTCCGTGAGTGCGGCGAGCCAGGCGTCGGCGCGCGGACTGTCGAGATCGGCGAGCGCCTCCAGTGCTGCGGCGTCGCGCTCGACGTCGGCGAGTGCGCTATCGGGTTGACGGCTGGTCATGGGCAAAGTCCGTATCGATGCATTCGGACGCGGGCGCGAAGTCAAGGCGCGGCCAGCGGAAATTGCTTGTCGAAGCTCGGCGCCACATCGAGGCGGGTCTTGATGACGTCCGCGCGGTGATAGAGGTCGGCCGTCTTTTGCTGTTCGGCGATGAGGCCATCGTCGATGGAAACGGGATGCAGTTGCGCGCGCTGATACATGGTCTTCAGCACGCCGGGCGGCAATCCCGTGACCTTCGATTGCATCGCCGCCACTTCGTCCGGATGCGTCAGCGCCCAGCGCTGGCCCGCCGCAACGCGCTTCAGGAAGTCGGCGATTTCGGCGTGCTTGGCCTTGATCGAGGCTTCCGTCGCGGCCTGGAAGCTGAGGCCGGAAGACAGGTTCACGCCGTTCGCGATGCTGCGGTCGCCATCGCGCTGCTCCGCGAGCGCAACGTAGGGGTCCCATGTGGACCACGCATCGACGTTGCCCGAGGCGAGCGCCGCCTTGGCGTCCGCCGGCTGCATGAACCGCAGGTCCACGTCGGTGAGCTTGAGGCCCGCGCGCTCCAGCGTCGCGATCACGAGGTAATGACCGATCGAGCCGCGCGTCGTCGCGATGCGTTTGCCCTTCAGGTCGGCGGCCGTTTTGATCGGCGAGGTGTCGGGCACGACGATCGCGAGATCGACCGGCGTCGAGCGCGTTGCAGCCACGGCGCGTACTTGCGCGCCTGCCGCATAGGCGAAGATCAGCGGGGCGTCGCCGAGTCCGCCGATGTCGATCGCGCCCGCGTTGAGCGCTTCGCCGAGCGGCTGTGCGGCCGGGAAGTTGAACCATTCGATCTTGTACCGGACGTCTTTCAGTTGGCCAGAAGCTTCGAGAATTCCGCGCGTCTGCAACTGCTGATCGCCGACTTTCAAGGTGGTGTCGGCAAGCGCGGCATGCGTTACGCAGGCGGTGAGCGCTACGAGCAGGAGGCGAGCAACCAAGGATTGCGGGAAACGATGAGCGGGATGGGCCATGAGAAATGCGATGCTTGAATGAAGTGGCGTAAAACGAAGCTACATAAGCGAAGTCGCCGAAAAGCACACGATACGTACACGCTTTTTATAAGGCAAACGCATTGTTCTTCTTTCCTAATATGCGAGTGAGAAAAGCGATCAGGTGCTTGAATGCGGTTGCGGCGACGCGTTAAGCTCCCGAATCCGCCGTGCAGTTGTCGGCGATTTCATCATTCCATCAAGCAGAAAAGCATCCATGAAACTCGATGAAATTGAAGCTTTCGTCGCCGTTGTGCACAGTCAGTCGCTGAGTCAGGCGGCCGATTTTCTCGAGCTGACGCAGCCCGCCGTCACGCGCCGCATCCAGAACTTCGAGGAAGCGCTCGGTGTCGAGCTGCTCGATCGCAATACCAAGCCGCTGAAGACGACACCGATGGGCCGCGTCGTGTACGAGCAATGCCGTGCGATCGTGCGCGAAGTGGATGCGCTCAGGCACCTCGTGACGGACGACGCGCCGCTCGCCGGAGTCCTGCGCTTGGGCGTCGCGCAGACGGTCGCCGACGTCGCGATGCTCAAGGCGTTGCATGCGCTGCGCGGCGCGCATCCGGAGCTGCAGGCGCGGGTCTCGACAGGATGGGGCAATCCGTTGCTGCAGAAAGTGGAAGACGGGGAATTGGATGCGGCCATCGTGCTGCTGCCGGCGAATCGCATGTTGCCGGAGACGCTCGTGGGCGAGGCGCTCGGCACCTTGAAAATGGCCGTGGTTGCGCAAAAGGGTAGTTTGAAAAAGCGCTCGCTGACGCTGGCCGAATGCCAGCCGCACGGTTGGGTGTTGAATCCCGACGGCTGCGGATTTCGCGCGGGGTTGCAGCAGGCGCTCGCGGCGCAGGGGTATTCGCTGAAGCTCAATCTCGAGACTCTCGGTATGGAGCTTCAACTGGGTCTCGTGGCCGATGGGGTCGGGTTGGGGCTCGTGCCGCTGCCGCTGTTACGCACCAGCGCCCATGCCGCGCAACTCGACGTGCTGCAGGTGAGCGACTTCAAGCCCGAGATCTCGGTGTGGATCGTGCGGGCACGGGCGCTCGGGAAGATGCAGTCGGCGCTCGCTGTGCTTGCCGAGAGTGTGAAGCAGAGCTTCAAGGCGGCGCAGCTTTCGCGAGCCGCGTGACGCTAAGGACGGCGCGATGCAGACAGCCTAAATCGGTTATCCGCATCGCGCCTTGGCGCTGTCGTCAAATCACAAAGAACCCGTGCGTGCCGTCGCGTTCGAGTTGCACGACGAGCCCGTATTCCCACTCCAAGTACGCGTTCATGGCTTCGCGTGCGTTGTCGGTGCCTTCATACGGGCGTCGATAGCGATCGATGCGCGGCGACGCCAAGCGTTCGCTCCCGCTTTCGGTGGGCAAGCCAGCGCGAATCCACGCCGACGTCCCGCCTTCGAGCACATGCACGGGCTTGCCCGTCAGCGCGGCGATTTCAGGCGCGGCGAACACCGCAAGCGCGCTCGTCGCACAGGTGAGCACGTAGCGCTTTGCATCGGGCAGCGCGCGCAGATCGTCGATGGCGTTGACGAGACGCGAGCGCACGATCCAATACGCGCCCGGTATATGCGCTTTTACGTGATTCGCGCTCGACGTGACGTCGATGACGAGCGTGCCGCTCGCGGGGTCGGCGAGGAGCTTGGCGAGTTCGTCGGCGCAGACGCCGGGCGTCGTCGATACAGGCTCAGGCTTCGCGCTTCGCCACGCACCGCTTTCGGTGAGATCCGAGGTTGTCGCGCCATCGACGACGACCACCTCGATGTTCATCTGCGCGAGCCACGAAGCGGTCATGTTCGCGCGCACGCCGTCGTCGTCGAACAGGACGATGCGCGCGCCGCGCACGGGCGCGAACATCTCCGTCTCCTGCACGAGCTGCCCGCCCGGCGCGTTCTGAAATCCTGGCGCATGGGCGCGTTCGTACTCGGCGGGCGTGCGCACGTCGAAGCGATAGGTGGTGCGAGACGCATCGGCCGCCCAGCGCGCGGCCTCGGCGATCGCGATGCGGTTCACGCCTGCGCGGTCGGCCAGCGCACGCGATGCGCTGCGCGAAGCGGCGAGCGACGCGTCGTCGATCCCGGCTTGGAGATCGAACTGACGTTGACTGCCGTGTTCGAGCGTCTGCCCCGCGAGCGTCCAGCCGATCGTGCCGTTGCGCAACGCCGCGACGGGATTCGGCAACCCCGCGTTCACGAGCGATTGCGCGCCGATGATGCTGCGCGTGCGGCCCGCGCAATTGACGATCACGCGTGTCTTGGGATTCGGCGCTAGCGCACGCGCGCGCAAAACGAGCTCGCCGCCGGGCACGCTGACGCTGCCGGGAATGTTCATCGTCTGATATTCGTCGAAGCGGCGGGCATCGAGCACCACGACATCGTCGCCGCCCTTGAGCAGCGTATCGACCGCTTCGGCGGAGAGCGACGGCGTGTGCCGCCGCGCTTCGACGAGTTCGCCGAACGCCTTGCTCGGCACGTTGACGTCGCGAAACACCTCGCCGCCGGCGCGAATCCAACCGTCGAGGCCGCCCGCCAGCAACGCGATTTGCGTGTAGCCGAGCGAAGCGAGCTTGTCGGCGGCTCGTTCGGCCAAGCCTTCGCCCGCGTCGAACAGAACGATGGGCACGTCGCGGCGCGGCAAGCGCGTGTAGGCATCGAGCTCGATCTTCGAATATGAAAAATTGGCGGCGAAGAGCGGATGACATTGCGCATGCGGGTCTTCTTCGCGCACGTCGAGCAGGGCGATTTCGTGTCGCGCGAGCAGTGCTTCGCGCACGTCTTCATAAGTGCGGACTGGGTAGGACGTCATGAGTGTTGCAGTTCCTTGCTGATGTCCCACAGGTTCGGGAGCGTTTCGTTCGAGTAGCCGGAAATGAACGGCTTTGGCAGGCCGTCGGGGGAGTAGGTCGAGCGGCGCACCGCGCCGATATTCGCGCCATAGACGTGGATGCTGATCGAGGTGCGGTCTTCAAAGGCATTGCGCACGCGATGAATATCGCCGATGTGCGGCGACACCGCTTCGACATCGCCCGCTTCGAGACGCACTTCATCGCCGGTCTGACGCAGCGTGCCGTCGTCGTTTCGCGCGTACGGCGCGGCCAGCTCGGCGCCGCGCAGCACGCCGATGAGGCCCCACACCGTGTGATCGTGAATCGGTGTCTGCTGCCCTGGTCCCCACACGAAACTGACGACGCTGAAGCGCTGGCGGGCATCGGCATACAGAAGGAATTGCTGATAGCGCTCGATGGAAGGTTGGGCGTAGGCGTCGGGCAGCCAGTCGTCGACGCGTATCAGTTCGCGCAAGGCATTCGCGCCGTGTTCGAGGCGCTCGGCTTCGCTCGCGCCCGAATCGACGAGCGCGGCAATCTCGCCGACGAAGCGCCGGAGTTTGTCGATGGCCATCAGTCGAGCAGCTCCGGTTCGGTTTCGACGAGCCCTTCATACAGACTCTCGAACGCATGCCGCGCGCCGTTGGCGCGGCCGATCTGCTGATGCGTCAAATCCGCCACGTCGTGCGGAATTGGCTGCGGGGTGCCTGCCGCTTCGGCGAGCAGTTGCGCGTGGCACGCGTTTTCGAGCGCGATGTACCACCATGCCGCTGCTTCGACGGAAGGGCCTGCCGTCAGAATGCCGTGGTTCTTCAGGATCACCGCTTTGTAGGAACCCAGCGCATCGGCGATGCGTGCGCCTTCCGTCGTGTCGAGCACGACGCCGCGAAAATCGTCGAACAGTGCATGGTCTTCGTAGAACGCGCACGAGTCCTGCGTGAGCGGATCGAGCTTGCGGCCGAGCGTGGACCAGGCCTTGCCATACAGCGAATGCGTATGCGCCGCAGCGACGACATCCGGGTGTGCTTCGTGAATTGCGGCGTGAATGGCGAAGGCGGCCTGATTCACGGGACCAACGCCCACCACGATCTCGCCATGTCGATTGACGAGCAACAGATCCGACACCCGTATGCGCCCAAAGTGACGGCCGAGCGGATTGACCCAGAAATGGTCCGTCCACTCCGGATCACGCGCGGTGATGTGGCCTGCGAGCCCTTGTGCAAAGCCGTATTGCGCGAAGAGACGAAAAGCGCCGGCCAGGCGCTGCTGCCGATGCAGACGTTCTTCCGCAAGCGAGCGCTGGGGCGCTTGGTCGTCGTCGAACCAGAACTTGCGGATGGGCGGGTTGCGAAAAGCGAGCTGGGGTTTCTCAGTGGCGATGGTGCTCATGGCGCGATGGCAATTTCGGTTTCAAGCAGCGTGGCGTACGCGTGAAGTCAGCTCACGTGTGGCGGGAATCAACTCGCGTCCGTAGTCGACGGCATCTTCGAGCGGATCGAAGCCGCGAATCAAAAACGTTGTCACGCCGAGCTCGTAGTACTCGGCAAGCGTCTGCGCGACCTGCGCCGGCGTCCCGACGAGGGCGGTGGAATTCGAGCGGCCGCCGATCTCTTTTGCGACGGCTGTCCAAAGTCGATCGTCCGCGCGCACGCCATCACCCGCGGCGGCGAGCAAGCGCCGCGCGCCTTCGCTTTGCTGCGGGCCGCCGCGCGAAAAGCCTTGTTCGACGCGCAGGCGGCGTGTCTCTTCGAGGATGTGTTCTGCTCGCTCCCAGGCCGCTTTTTCTGTCGACGCGAGGATCGGGCGGAACGACACCGAGAAGCGCACGGACCTGCCGTGCTTCGCGGCCTCGGCGCGCACACGGGTCACCTGCTCAAGCACCTGCTGCTTCGATTCACCCCACAAGGCGTAGACGTCAGCGTGTTTGCCGGCGACCGCGAGAGCCGGTTCGGACGCGCCGCCGAAATAGATCGGCACGTGCGGGGTCTGTTTGGGCTTGACGTCGGAGAAAGCCTTTTCGAAGCGGTAGAAGCGCCCCTCGTGATCGAACGGCTGCTCTTCGGTCCATACGCGGCGCAGGATCTGCAGATACTCGTCGGTGCGTGCGTAACGTTCGTCGTGGCTCAGATAGTCGCCGTCGCGCCGCTGGTCTTCGTCGCTGCCGCCGGAGATGAAGTGCACGGCGAGCCGGCCTCCCGAAAAGTGATCGAGCGTGGCGATCTGCCGTGCCGCGAGCGTCGGCGCCACAAAACCCGGGCGATGCGCGAGCATGAAATGAACCCGGGACGTGACGCTCGCCGCGTATGCGATCGTGATGGTCGCGTCGGGACTCGTCGAACTGTGCGGCACCAGAATGCGATTGAAGCCGGCATTTTCGTGCGCCTGCGCGAATGCACGCACGTATTCGGTATCGATTGCGGGGCCCTGCGGAAGATGGGTTTCCGATACCTTGCGCTGCTGGATCATGCCGATGAATTCGACGCTCACGTTGGCTCCTTGCGGGCATCCGCCGCATTGAAGGAATGGCTGTGGAAGCAGACGCGCCGGGCAATGGCGCGTCTGCGAGTCGAATTCAGGCTAACACTGCGTTATGCAAAGGCTAAATAGTAAATTCAGATAAAGATATCGGATGCGCATGTTGCGGACTGCCGCGAGGGATTACTTGGTCTTCGCCTTGCGCGCAGGGGTTGCGGTGTCCGCGAACAGATCGACCACCACCCCGCGCAGCCAGCGATTGCCCTCGTCGTGATGAACTCGTGTATGCCAAAGCAGATGGATCGGCGCGGCGGGCAGCGACATGGGCAACGCGCGCACGCTGAGCGAGAAGGGCGTGGACAATTGCAGGGCGAGGCGCTCCGGCACCGTGGCGATCAGATCGGTGCGTTGCAGGATGTAGCCCACGCTCATGAAGTGCGGCACTGTCAGTCGTATTTGGCGCCGCACGCCGCGCCGTTTCAGCCAGTCCTCTACCTGGCCGTGGCCGGTGCCCGCCGATACCACCACGAGATGTTCGGCCTCGCGCCAGGCAGCGAGCGTGAGCGGCGTGTCCTCGAGCGGATGGCCGCTCCGGAACAGGCAGACATACCGCTGATCGAACAGGCGCCGCTGATAGAAGCCCCCCTTGAGCTGCGGCAGCAAGCCGATGGCGAGATCGACTCGGCCGTCGGCCATCTCTTCGCTCAGATTGATGCTCGTGTTTCGGACGGTATTCAGCGCGATGCCAGGCGCCACGCGCGACAGGCGTTCGAGCAGCGCGGGCAGGAATACGACCTCGCCTATATCCGTCATGCCGATCGTCATCGTGCGTGTGGCGAGCAACGGATCGAAACCGGTCTCGGGATTGAGCGCGGCATGCAGGGTCGCGAGCGCCTGCGAAACCGGTTCTGCCAGACGCAGCGCGAAAGGCGTGGGCACCACACCGCCCGGCCCGCGCACGAACAGCGGATCGCCAAGCCGGCGACGCAGCTTGGCGAGCGCATTGCTGACGCCGGGCTGACTCATGTTCATCTGCTCGGCGACGGTCGACACGCGCCGCTCCTGCATCAACCGTTCGAAAAGCAGCAGCAAATTAAGGTCGACATCGCTCAGTTCCATGGCTCGGGCCTCGCACTCGCTCATTCAATCCGGTGATGAAGCAGATTCCTCGCATTTTATTGTGGGATGAGTCTCCCGTCCTGAGAATACTGACACGGCGCACGCATTCGACACGTTTCTTGCCTGATGCCTCGCCAACTCAAGCCTATAAACCTGGATATCGGAGACACAGTGATGAAGCGGATGGATCTGAGGATAGCGATCATTGGCGCCGGCATTGGTGGCCTGACGCTTGCGCTCGCGCTTCGCGAGCACGGCATTGATGCGCAGCTTTATGAGCAGACCGACGAGCTGCGCGAGGTAGGGGCGGCTGTTGCGCTGTCAGCCAATGCGACGCGCTTCTACGATCGCATGGGACTGCGCGAAGCTTTCGACAGCGTGTGCGCGGAAATACCTGCTCTTGTCTATCGTGACGGGCGCAGCGGCGCGGTCATCGGACATCACAGCGGCGCACCCAGCTATCGCGAACAATTCGGCGGCTCGTACTGGGGCGTGCATCGCGCCGATCTGCAGGCTGTGCTCTCCAAGGCGGTCGGCCTCGAGCGCATCCACCTTAGCCATCGGCTGATCGATCTCACGCAGTATCCGGATCGTGTGAGTTTGACTTTCGATAATGGCCAACGTATCGAGGCCGATCTGGTGATCGGCGCCGACGGCGCGCGTTCGATCACGCGGCGCTGGATGCTTGGCTACGACGACGCCTTGTATTCAGGCTGCTCAGGCTTTCGCGGCGTGGTGCCGGCGGAGCGCATGGACTTGCTGCCCGATCCCGAGACCATCCAGTTCTGGATCGGACCACAGGGACATCTGCTGCACTATCCGATCGGCGACAAAGGCGACCAGAATTTTCTGCTGGTCGAGCGCCATCCGTCGCCGTGGCCGTCGCGCGAGTGGGTCATGCCGGCTAGCGAGGGCGAGCAGCTGCGCCTGTTCGGGGACTGGCATGCGGCCGTAGTGCAGATGATCAGCGCAGTGCCCATCAGTCAGCGGTGGGGCTTGTTCCATCGTCCTCCGCTCGGCCGTTGGAGCAAGGGCCGTGTGACGCTGATCGGCGATGCCGCGCATGCACTGGTGCCGCATCACGGCCAGGGCGCCAATCAGTCGATCGAGGATGCCGTGGTGCTGGCCGCGCAGCTTGCCAAGGCGGGTCCAGGCAATTGGCGCGAGGCGCAGGAAGCCTACGAGCGCTTGCGAAGGGGTCGCACGCGCAAGGTGCAGTACGCGTCGATCACGACTGCGGACGTGCTGCATCTGCCCGACGGGCCGGCCGCGCAGGCGCGCAACGCCCGGCTCGGCGAGCGCGACAGCGTGATGCATCACTTGGATTGGATTCATGGGTTCGATGCGCTTACGGAAGAGCCGAATGAACGTCAGGGGGGCACCTGGCTTTGAGCCGCGCGCGCTTTCGCGAAACGCGAAAGCTGACTTCGTCTCTTTGTCCTTCTCCGCAACCGACCGCTTCAGCAAGATGTCTCCCAGCGCCGGCAAGAGCGCCTGACTAACTGATCGCCGCAGCTCACGCACCAATGGGCGCGGCGACTACTGGAGACACTTGTGAACGAGATCACATCATCGACCCTGCGTGAGACACGTCTAGCGCATGCCAATGAATCGCATGTCGTGCGCAAGGTTGCGTGGCGAATCATGCCCCTTGTCATGGTGTGCTACTTGTTCGCGTTCTTCGACCGCATCAATATCAGCTTTGCCAAGTTCGCGCTGCAGACCGATCTCGGCTTGAGCAACACGGCTTACGGCTTGGGCGCGGGCTTGTTCGTCGTCGGCTATGTGCTGTTCGAAGTGCCCAGCAACCTGATGCTCTATAAGGTTGGCGCGCGCCGCTGGATCGCCAGAATCATGATCTCGTGGGGCATCGCCACCGCCTTGATGGCTCTCGTCCATAACGAGTGGCAGTTCTACACGTTGCGATTTTTGATCGGCGCGATGGAGGCGGGGTTCGCGCCCGGCGTTCTGTTCTACCTGACGCTTTGGTTCCCGGTCGACTATCGCGGCCGTATTACCTCGCTGCTCTTCTTGGCCTCGGCTTTCGCTGGGATCGTCGGCGCGCCCGTCGCGGGACTCGTTCTATCAGGCATGGAAGGCGTCCTATCGATGCGTGGCTGGCACTGGCTGTTTCTGGTCGGCGGCTTGCCGTGCGTCGGGCTCGGGTACCTCGTGCTCAAAACGCTGAAAGACCGTGTCGAAGACGCCGCTTGGCTCACGTCCGATGAGCAGGCGCTGTTGTCTCGTCGTATCGCCGCGCAGAACAAGGACATCGGCGGGCACTCGTTGCTCGAAGCATTGAAGACTCCCGGCTTCCTCACACTCGGGCTGATCTACTTCCTGATTCAAGTCAGTTCGTATGGCCTCAATTTCTGGGCGCCGCAGTTGATTCGTTCTTCGGGGATCGTCGATCCGACCACCATCGGCTTTCTCACGGCGGTGCCTTATCTGTGCGGGGCGGCCACGATGGTGCTGGTCGGCCGTCTGTCCGACGCCAGCGGTCATCGCAGCCGGTTCGTCGTTGCGCTGATGTTCCTCGCTGCAATCGGCTTCTTTGCCGCGGGAATATTCGACAAGCACGTCAGCTTCCTCATCGCCGCCCTCGCGATCATGGGCGCCGGCACGATCGCGTCTATCCCGGCTTTCTGGGCGTTGCCTCCCAAACTCGTCACCGGCGTCGGCGCCGCGGGAGGGATTGCGCTGATCAACACCTTGGGCCAGCTGGGTGGCATCGTCAGCCCAGTGATGGTGGGGCGGATCAAGGACGTCACCGGCAGCACGACACCGGCGTTGTACGTCATCGGCTGCCTTTCACTGCTCTGTGCGGCGATTCTGATGTACGGATTGCCGGCGCGATTGCGTGTCAAAGAAGGGCAACGGCTGTGAGGGTTGCTTACGCGCATCTCATTTGCTGAGGTGCGCGGAAATCATTCTTCGTTCGGACAAGTCGAAATTCGCACAAAAAACGCGCTTTAGAATATCTAAACCCGATCCTCAAATTAAATCGTTTGTGTGCCGCGGCAAGCGACTCTACGCTTGCCAGCAACGATCTCAAGCAAGCGTTCCACCTTCAAACCGGTGTTGCCGCCCGCTTCATTGCACGCATTCGACGGAGGATATTTAGAATGTCTTTGGCGCACATTCAATCTCGGCCAAATAAAATTTTTGAGGTCAATCTCGATCAAGCCGACATTTCGATCGAGCAATTCATTGCAATAGCACGACATGGCGCACGCGTGTCCTTCTCTTCCGCTTATCGCGAACGCGTGTTGAATTCGCGCCGCCTGGTGGATCTTTTTCTCAACCAGAATCGGCTTGTCTATGGCGTAACGTCCGGCTTTGGTGCGAATTCGACACGCGTCATCAGTCCGAGCGACGCGGAACAACTTCAACGAAATATCGTGCGCTCGCATGCCGTCTCGGTCGGCGAGCCGCTGCCTCGCGAAATTGTTCGCGCCACGCTCCTCATGATGCTGATTAGCCTCGGCAAGGGCTATTCCGGCGTAAGCATTGAATTGCTGCAGCAAATCGCCGGGCTATTGAACAACGACATCACCCCGTTCGCGCCGGGCGACGGATCGGTCGGCTATCTCGCACCCGAGGCACATATGGCTCTCGTGCTGATCGGCGAAGGAGAGGCTTACTACGGCGGTGAGCGCATGAGCGGCGCCGAAGCATTGGAGCGCGCGGGGCTAAAACCGCACTCGCTGCGATGCAAGGAGGGGCTTGCGCTCACCAACGGCACCACGTCGGTAACCGCGATCGGAATGCTTTCGCTTTACAACGCGATCGAGCTTGCAAAGACTGCCGACATTGCGGCATCGATGTCCCTGCAGCCGCTCAAGGCAACCACACGCTCGTTGGACGCCCGGTACCACTCCGTCAAGAAGCATGTCCATCAACGAAACACCGCCGACAACATCCGGCGAATGCTGGCAGGAAGTGCGCTATGCGATCGCTTTGCCGATTACAGACTGCAGGACACCTACAGCCTTCGCGGCATTGCTCAGGTACACGGGGCGTCCAAGCGGGCGATCAATGACGCATATGACGCGATTCTCGATGAGGTGGGATCGTGCGGCGACAATCCAGTGATCTACCCAGAGGGCGACGACGGTACCGCGATTTCCGGCGCCAACTTCGACGGTACGTTCGTCGGCATTGCCTGCGATCTCCTTTGTATCGCCATGACGACGCTCGCGAAGATCTCGGAGCGCCGGACTGATCGGCTCGTCAACCCCTACTTCAGTGAACTGCCGGCGTTCCTTGCAAAAGATCCGGGGCTGAACAGCGGTTACATGATCATTCAGTACACCGCGGCAGGATTGCTCGGCGAGATGCGCAACCTCGCGCAACCCGCCAGCGTCGACAGCGTATCGACGAGCGGCAATCAGGAAGACCCGGTGAGCTTCGCCTATCACGCCGCACGGAAAGCCTACGCCACCTCCCGCAAATTGCAGCATGTCTTGGCCATCGAGTTGCTCACTGCCGCGCAGGCGCTTGACTTCTTCGATCCCGCCGACGCATCGCCGGCGACAGCGGCGGTCTATTCGCGAATTCGGCAGGTGGCCCCGACCGCGGAAGGCGACCGTTTTTTCTATCCGGACATGGTGGAAGTGCACAAGCTGGTCGAGCAGGGCGACTTGTTGAGCATCGTCGAGAACATCGCGGGCACGTTGCACAGCTGAAGCGGATACCGCCGGCAACGATTGTGGAGCCAGGACGGCGAGCCGGCGGCCGTGGTTCGATTCAACGATATGGAGGTGTGGTGTGAAAACGGTTTTCGCAAATGCGTTGAAGGTCTCTTTCGTCACAATGCTCAGCGCACTGGCATTGACGGGAAACGGTGCTCAAGCGAAGGAATGGAAGACCGTCAAGGTCGCCCTGGAAGGGAGTTACGCCCCTTGGAACCTGACCTTGCCGAACGGAAAGATTTCTGGATTCGAGCCGGAATTGCTCGACAACCTGTGCAAGCGCGTCAACCTGCAGTGCGAGACGGTCGCCCAGGACTTTGACGGACTGATCACCGGCCTGCAGGCCGGCAAATTCGATGTCGTGATGGACGCGCTTGCCATCACGCCGGATCGCGAAAAGGTCATTGCCTTCTCCAAGCCCTACGCTGCTACGCCGGCCGCGTTTGCGGTGGTGGATGGGCATGGATTGACGAATACGGCCGGAAAAACCGGTTTCCTCAAGCTGACGGGTGACCCGGAGACCGACAGGCCCACGATCGCCCCGCTACGCGATCAGCTGAAAGGAAAGACGATCGGCATCCAGTCCGGCACGGTTTACACCAAGTTCATCTCCGACAACTTCAAGGACGTCGCGTCCGTACGCTTCTACAAGACCTCAGCCGAACGTGACCTCGACTTGGTTAATGGACGTATCGACATGGCATTCGACGACGTGACCTATTACGCCGGAATTGCCGACAACAAGGACACCGCCCGAATCCGGATCACCGGACCCGCGATCGGCGGTGCGATCTGGGGGCCGGGAGAAGGTCTTGGATTTCGCAAACAGGATACGGATCTGAAAGCAAAATTCGACACGGCCATCGCGGAAGCACTGGCGGACGGTACCGTGAGACGGCTTTCGGAAAAGTGGTTCAAGACCGATGTACAACCGTAAGCGTGCGGCAGTGCATGACGTGATCGCGTCTTAAGGCGACGTCTTGAAGGCGACCCTATTCCAAACGACCGTCACGAGCCAGTCTTTGCTAGACTGGCTTCGCGAGTTGACAATGCTTCCCGGCTTGGCATTCCCAACGGCATTGTCTAGGTCAACGACATGAATCGCCTTCCGCCTCTTCGAGCCTTGCAGATATTCGATGCCGTCATTCGTTACGGCAGTGTCGTGGCCGCCGCAGAGGCGCTTCACGTTACGCCGGGGGCGATTAGTCAGCAGATTCGCGTGCTTGAAGACTTTCTTGGGGTTACGCTTTTCGACCGGGAGAATACCGGTCTGCGACCAACGCCACTCTGCGAGTTGTACCACTCGCACATTTCCCGGGGATTCGAGTGCTTCCATGACGCCCAGGCAGCGCTCAAGGCACAGACGGGCCGCCGGCTCACCCTGATGACGTTTCCGTCGGTAGCGACCCACTGGCTTGCCTCAAGATTGGACAAATGGCACGCCATTTGCCCTTACGTGCAGGTTCATCTCGAGGTCGTCGACCACGAAACCAATATCAGCGCGAGAAATGCCGATGTCCGGCTGACTTATGGGGCGCCTCCGGGCGACGGAACGCCCTATCACATTGTCTTTACCGACAGAGTCGCACCTGTATGTGCACCCTCGCTACTGCAGTCGGAAGCGCCGATTTCGCAACCAGCGGATATCTTGCGCTACCCGCTGATTCACGTTGAGTGGGGATGGGGAAAGATGTCGCCACCAACGTGGAAAAACTGGTTTCATGCGGTCGGCGTACCGCTACCTGAGGTGTTGGCGCCACTCACATACTCCGTGTCCGGCATGGCAATCGATGCGGCAATCAGAGGGCGAGGCATTTCGCTGGGGCAGGGCTTCTTTGCCATTGACAGCATCAAGCGACACGATCTTGTCTTGCCGTTCAAGATTGCACTACCCATGCCATTCCCATACTTTATTTGCTGGAAGCAGTCCGTGGAGGACTCCCCGATAGCCAGGCAGTTTCTCGACTGGCTAATCGAGGAAGCCGAGCAAGCGGGACGCGACATAACGGCCATGTTCGGTTGACGGTCAGTCTCTGTCCAGCAAGCGCATGCGGCGTTCAAGTTCGGCCAGGTCTCGTGCGCCCAGCAGGTACTCGTCGTTGCGTTGTTGTTCGATGTGCTCGAGCCAGTGGCTAATCTGCGTGAAAAGAAAGGCAAGCATGACAATCTCCAAGAGGTTGCGCGTGGGACACCGTCGTCCTACCGCGGCGCTGCGCCTATGTCTCGATGATGTTCTCTGGCGCCGATCTGCAACTCAATCGTAGGCAATGGATATGCTTATGTATATTGATCTTTTTTGATCTAATACATTAGCAATTCTGTCGAATGTCCATGGCTCATCGAGGGGAAAAATCATGGAAGTCGGGCGTCTGCGGGCGCTGCTGGAGCTGGCGAGGTGCGGCACGATGGCAGCGGCCGCGGAGGCTCTGTTCCTGACACCGTCGGCGGTGTCGCAGCAGATCGCGCAACTGGAAGAGGAGGCCGGTGTCGAGCTCACGGAGCGCATTGGCCGCGGAGTGAGGCTTACGCCCGCCGGACATGCGCTAGTGGGCTACGCCGAACGCGTGATGGTCGTGTTGGACGAGGCTCGCTCGGAATTGGCGGTGCTGCGGCGCGAGATAGCGGGCGAGCTGCGCGTCGCGGCGTTTCCGTCGATCGCGTCGGCGGTGCTGCCCGAGACATTCAAGGCGTTGCAGCACGCCTATCCGCGCTTGGAGATTGTTCTTGAAGAATTCGATCCGATTGAGGGGCTGACGGCGTTGAAGTCGTGGCGAACGGACGTCGCCCTGATTGACGATCTCTCGGTCGTGGTGGGCGATAGTCAAGAAAGCGTAGGGGCGGTGCAGGTCGCAGAGGATGCGCTCTACGTTGCTGTCGCGGCCGATCATGCGCTGAGCAAAAGGCCGTCTGTGAGCGTAACCGATCTTCGGAATGAAACCTGGGCCATCGAATCGACCTGGAGTGGCTGGGGGGACGTCGTCACCAATTTATGCCGCCGCGCCGGATATGAGCCCAAGGTCAACGCCAAATGTCGTGGCTCCGAGATGGTTGAAGCGATGGTGGCCTCCGGCTGCTCGGTGTCGATCGCCCCCGGACTCAGAATGCTACGCTCGCCGGTCGGCGTGTCATGGATCAAGCTGAGGCCAGAGGTTCGTCGCAAGATCTTCGTCGCTTATCGCCGCGGCGAGCGTAACCACCCAACGGTCAAGGTGTTCGTCGAGGAAATTGTCCGAACGGCATCGCGGCTTCTCGGTTAGCGATGCCGTTGACGGCAAGGGGCAATGCTAAAGAATGGGGCGCTTGCGAGGAGGGCAAAACGGCAAGCAACGCTCCCGTCACTCAGTTCGTACTGGATCACCTGAAGAATCAAGCCAAGCGCTTGACCATGAATACCCGCTTCAGGCCCTTCTCCTCGGCCCTGTGCGTCTCGGTATAGCCGATGCGAGAGTAAAGCGCGATATTTTCCGTCATGGTCTCGTGGGTGTAGAGCCTGAGGATGCGGTAGCCTGCCGCTCTGGCTGAGCGCTCAGCGTATTCGAGCAAGCTGCGGCCTATTCCTGTTCCCTTGGCGGAAGGTGCTACGGCCACGTTGTCCAGTAGCATCGCATCCGGCTCCGGAATGAGCACGACAAGCCCTTGTATGGCGCCTTCCCGTTCGACAACATAGACTCGGCCCGCGGCGATCAAAGCTTCGTAGTCGTCCAACATCGGTCCCGGCGGCCGCCCGATACGATCGATGTAGGGCGAGTAGGCGTCTCGGACGATCTCCTCGATAGCTTGACGGTCGGCGAGAGTGGCGGGTCGGGGATCGGGATGCTTTGTCATTCCGCCATCATACGGCGCCCCGCGTGGCCATGTTCCACTCGTTGGTTCCGTAGGGCTTCAGATCGTTCAAGCGGCCCACGTACCCGCGAGCGGCAGCATCGTCATGTTTGACGAAGCGTTCATAGGCAGCCGCCATGAACCATGTTTCGGCAAGGGCATTCTCAAGCGCGGCGCCATCCGGGATGATGATGACCTGCGTATAGACTTGGTCGATGGACATGCGTCCCTGCATGTACAGCAGCAGCCAGCGGCGATAGTTACCGAACAGCGGCTGTTGGTTGCGGCGAATGTAATCCTCGAAGTACGCGTCCGTGGGCGCCGCGCCATCGCTGCGTGCGCGGGCATACAAGTAGAGCGAGGCCAGGTAGTCCTGATCGAACGGATCGGAGCCGCGCGCGAGGTCCGAGAGCAGGGCGATGGTGTGAGTCCAGTCGCCCTTGAGCAGGTAGGCCCAGGCGGACGACCCCATCGCTTCGACGTATTTCTTATAGACGGAGTTCGGCTCGGCCGCGCCCGCCAGCTCGCCATGCATCTGCGAGAGCAGCGGGGCGGCGAGCGTGATCGCATCATCGACCCGGTTTAGATCGACAAGTGTGGTGATCTTCGATTGTTGCAAGTGGGTGTCGTTTGGCGCTAATGCGATCGCCTTATCGATCGCTGAAAGCGCTTCTTCATGGCGGTTCGTATCGTCCAGGTACACCGAGATATCGCCATAAGCCTTGGCCTTTTCCTGTGACGTCGAGGCCGTCGTCAGCGAGTGCTGAGCGGTCTTGAGCGACTGCTCGGCGTATTCGCGCAATGGATTCGCCGCGCCGAACGGATGCTGTCTTTCGGCTGCCGGATCGATATGCAACTGGGACAGCTTCGTCTGCAACGCCGCGTCGATGGCGGGCTCGGGCGCCCAGCGCGCAAACTGAACGTAATCGTCGCGTGCGCCCGCCATGTCGCCAACGGCTTCGCGCTCCGCGGCGCGCAGGGCATACGAACCGGCAAGCGCGGGCGCGAGAGAAATGCCCTTCGATAGGGCGTCGATCGCTTGCTGGTGATGCCCCGTGTCTGAAAGCAGGCGGCCAAGCACCAGATAGTACGGTGCGCCGAATGTGCTATCCAGATCTTGCTTCGTCTCGTGCGCCGCCCGGATTCGGTCCAGGGTCGCGAGGCCATCCTCGTAGCGGCGATCGTTTTCGTACAGCTTGGCGAGAGAGAAAAGCTGAAGATCGGTTGGCGCGGGCGTGAGGTCGATCGCCGCTCGTTGCGCGTCGAGGGCAGCGTTGGCGTGATGAAGCGCGCTTTCGAGCAGCGCCAGCTGCTGCAGCACGGCTACCCTGGAGGAGACCGGCACACTGTGCGAGGCAAGGCACTGCCGCGCGAGTTCGGCTGCGTCCGCGAGCCGCCCCTCAACCGATGCAGCACCTACGCCCCGGCAAGCGACCTGCACGTCGGGCGGTACGTTGTCCCACGCATTCGCCATACTCGCGGCGTTCATGGCATTACCGGCGTTCGCATTGGGACCGGCGTTGGCGCCAGTGGCCGACGGGGCGGGGGTGTGTGCGCATGCAGATAGACACAATGCGACAGCGACAAGCGTGACGCGGTGGCCGAAGTTGTTGTTTTTCATAGCGTGTTTCGGAGAGAGTGCGCTGAGAATCGCAGGCGCCGCGCCGACGTGATCGGCACGATACGAAAGCCTATTTAACGGCAGATCTTTAACGTTCTTGAGGAAGGGGGGAGTTCAGTGCAAGATGAATTTGACGGCGAGATTCAGCGACCGTCGAACGGTTACACGTCGACGCTATTTCCCCGGCCTTGCACAAACCTCTGCGCCAGCTGCTTCCACAATTGATCGGCCGCCGACCCGCGCGCGTCATCATCTGGCTCGCGAACTCACGGAAGAGCCGAACCTGACAAGCAGACGTTCGCCCTGGATGAGGTGACCGGGGCCGCCCGTACTCACGGATGCGCAGTATTCACTTTCTCCATTAGGCCAGCAGCACGCGTGACACTTATCGCAATGAACTGAACCTGTAGAGCGGGCATCACACTAGAACAGCCTGCGGCCATCCGTCAGCATGTGACCTCACGCAGGCATCGATGTCTGAATTGCCCATTGATCGGCCCTGATCCGGGAGAAAAGGCGGACGTCGTGAAATGCATCCTTCCAGTAACCCCACTGCCGCATTACGCCTTCCTCAACAAATCCCAAGCTTCTTAGAAGCCGGATCGAGGCGTGATTGTCGAGGCACGTTACCGCCTGGATGCGGTTGATATACCAATGCTCATAGGCATGCGTAATTGCCGCGTTCAGGGCTTCGCGCATCAAGCCCTGTCGCCACGCATCACGTTCCAATTCGAAGCTGATACTTGCCGAATTGAACTTGGAATCGAATCTAAACCCGCAAGAGCCGATGAAACGCATGCTGCGTGTCGACACGATGGCCCAGCGCACACTTAATCCTTCCGCCAGCTCTTTAACCATAGCGGAGACAAGCAGCCGGGCATCATCGACGCTGTTTAGCGGTGCTATGTCGTAGAAGCGCATCACTTCGCGATCAGACCAGATGTCGAAAAACCTCTGGGCGTCGGACATTTCGATTGGGCGAAGCTGAACGCGGGCTGCCTTAGGGACGTAGACGTCGGTAAAGAGTGGGGGCATGGGTTTGTCGCGCGTTGACTGGCTTCGATAACGACTGAATGAAGCATAGCAACCCAGTGCGCCGATCTGATCGGCGCCTCTGCGCGGATATTTACTAGCGTTTACGAAAACCACGCTATGTAACCTCTCGTAACCCGAGGGCGCGTAACGATGCCGCCAGGTCCCCGCCAATGGGCAGTGTGGTGATGGAGTCGGAGTCGGAGTGCTTCGCCTGATCGGGCAGAGAACAAGCGGACGGCGGTTGATCTATTTCCCCCCGCCTTGCATAAAACTCTGCGCCAGTTGCTTCCACAAATGATCGGCCGCCGGCGACAGCCGCCGCCCCACGCGCGTCATCATCTGGCTCGCGAACCCCGCCGCGATCGGGTGGTCGATCGGCACCGCAACCAGCTCGCCGAGTTCGATCCCGCGCCGCGCGGTAATCGAGGACATGAACGCGACACCGAGACCCGCAGCCGCCAGCGTCTGCGCCGTGTTGAACAGGTCTACGCGGTAGGCGGGCATCACGTTCAGCCGCACGTCGTCGAGCAGCGACTGCACGAAGTGCTGCACGCCAAACGCTTCAGTCATGAAGATGAGGCGCTCGTGTGCAAGCTCGGTCGGCGGCACCATCGCCATCTTCGCGAAGCGATGCGACGGCGCGACCACCGCGCAGAGCGGTCTCGCCGCGAACGGATGAATGCGCATGGCCGGGTCGTCGGCGGAACGCGCGCACAAGCCGATGTCGACGACATCGTCGCGCACCAGCGAAAGCACGACGGGGGTCGGCCCCGAGCGGATCTCGACGAGGATGTCGGGATAGGTCCTCGAAAAACCTTGCAGCGCGCGGGCGATCAGGTTGCCGATGAAGCCCTCGCCGACGCCGAGCGCCACCCGGCCGCGCTTCAGGTGCCGATACTCTTCCAGCCGCGCGGCCAGATCGCGCTGGCGCCGCTGGCCGTCGCGGTAGTGGTCGATGAGCACCTGGCCGATTTCGGTCACGACCACGTGGCGCCCGCGCCGCTCGATCAGCGAAAAGCGCAGCCGCCGCTCCAGCGCCGCCACCTGCCGGCTGATCACCGATGCATTCACGCCGAGCGCCTCGGCGGCCATCCGCACGCCTCCGGTGGCGGCGATCTCGGCGAGGTAGCGCAGCGACCGCTCGCCGATCTCGTCGATGTCTCTGTCCGCCGGCGCACTCGCGCCGTGATCCGTCTTGCCCATCCCGCCGTCCCTCCCGCGTGGGTGCGGCTTGCGCCGCCACGCCGATCGTTGCCTCAAAGGCAACATTTTCGACGGGTTTCTGTCATCGGTCGAATTTTTCGTCGGTGCAATACTCGGCCGGAATCGTTGGCGGCTCGTGCCTGACACTTTCCTTTCGCCGCCATGATCCACCGCCTATCCGCCGCATTCATTGCGCACGCGTCCAAGAAGGAGCCGCACCGAACCATGAGCGAAAGCCATTACTGCACCGTCGCCGATCTCGCAGAAGCCCGTCCGCAACTCGACGAAATCCGTCATCACCTCCACCAGCATCCCGAACTGTCGTACGAGGAAGCCGACACGTCGCGCTTCGTCGCCGACAAGCTCGAAGCCTGGGGCTACGAGGTGACGCGCAATGTCGGCGGGCATGGGCTCGTCGCGTCGCTGAAGGCGGGGAGCGGCACGCGCACGGTGGGCGTGCGCGCCGACATGGATGCGTTGCCGATCCTGGAGCAGACGGGCCTCGACTATGCGAGCATCCACGACGGCAAGATGCACGCGTGCGGTCACGACGGCCACACCACGGTGTTGCTCGGCGCCGCGCAGCATCTCGCGAAGACGCGCCGCTTCGACGGCACCGTGCACCTGATTTTCCAGCCGGCCGAAGAGGCCGGCTCGGACAGCGGCGCCGTGCGCATGATCGCCGACGGCCTGTTCGAGCGTTTCCCGTGCGACGCGATCTTCGGACTCCACAATCATCCGGGCGTGCCGGTCGGCACGTTCGGCTTTCGCGCGGGGCCGCTCATGGCCGCGTGCGACACCGTCAAGGTGCGTATCGTCGGCCGCGGTGGCCACGCGGCGCGGCCGCATCTGGCCGTCGATCCGATCGTGGTGGGCAGCAGCATCGTGATGGTGCTGCAAACGGTGGTGGCCCGCAACGTCGATCCGAACGAAGCCGCCGTGGTGACGGTCGGCTCGTTCAAATCTGGTCACGCGCCGAACGTGATTCCCGAGGACGCCGTGCTCGAATTGAGCGTTCGCTCGTTCTCGCCGACGGTGCGCGAGACGCTCGAAGCGCGCATCCGCGCCATCGTCGACTCGCAGGCGCAAGCCTACGGCGCGACGGCCGAGATCGACTTCATCCGCGGCTATCCGGTACTCGTCAACAGCGAGGCCGAGACCGAGTTCGCGCGCCAGGTGGCCGTCGAGCTGGTCGGGCCGGAGCACGTCATCGCGCCGTTCCCGCCGATCGCGGGCAGCGAGGACTTCGCGTATTACCTGCAGCAGCGCCCCGGCTGCTTCGTGCGGCTCGGCAACGGCGAAGGCAGGCCGATGCTGCACAACGCCCGTTACGACTTCAACGACGACAACCTGACCATTGGCGCCGCATTCTGGACACGTCTCGTCGAACGCTTCTTAGCCAAGGAGCGCGCATGAACATCGCGACGGACACGCTTTCCGGCGCGGGTTCTGAAGCGCCGCCGATGACGCCCGCCCTGCAGCGCAAGATCGTGCTGGCGGCGGTGATCGGCAACCTGCTCGAGTTCTTCGACTTCACCGTCTACAGCTACTTCGCGCTGACGATCGGCCACCTGTTCTTTCCGGCCGACGATCCGATCACGTCGTCGCTGCTCGCCTTCGCGGTGTTCGCCGTCGGCTTCGTGATGCGTCCGCTGGGCGGCATCGTGCTCGGGCGCTATGCGGACCGTGCGGGCCGCAAGCCCGCGCTCACGCTCACGATCCTGTTGATGGCGATCGGCTCCGCCGCCATCGGCCTCGCGCCGACGTATGCGCAGATCGGGCTGGCCGCGCCGGCGCTGATCGTGATCGCGCGTCTCGTGCAAGGTTTCGCTCAAGGCGGCGAGTTCGGCGCCGCGACCGCGACGCTCCTGGAGATGGGCGGCTCGGCGAGCCGTGGCTTTCGCGCGAGCTGGCAGCTCGCGAGCCAAGGCGCGGCGGCGCTGCTCGGCTCGGGCCTGGCGGCGAGCCTCGGTTTCTTGCTGTCTTCGGAGACGATGCACAGCTGGGGCTGGCGCATCCCGTTCCTGCTCGGCACGCTGATCGCGCCGGTCGGCATCTACCTGCGCCGCCACATTCAAGAGGAGCCTCCGGCGGCCAAGGCCGTGGCAAGCCACGACGATCCTAAGCGCGGCCTGTACGTGCGCAATTGGTTTCTGACGATCTTCTCGATCATGGGCATGTCGGTATCGACCTACGTGATGATGTATTACATGCCCACGTACTGCATTCAGTATCTCGGCCTGCCGCCGAAGATGTCGATGCTGGCGGGCGTCGCGTCGAGCACGATCTCGCTCGTGATGTGCCCGATCTACGGCGCGTGGTCGGATCGCATGGGACGACGCAAGCCGCTCACGGTGATCGGCCGTATTGCGCTGATCCTGCTGCTGTATCCGGCGTTCTGGATCATGACGCACTTTCCGTCGCTGCCGGTCGTGCTCGCCGCGCTGATCGTGCTGATGCTCTGCTACACGATGGGCTCAGCTCCTGCCTACGCGCTGATGCCGGAAAACTTCCCGAAGCATCTGCGCGCGGGGTACATGTCGAGCGCGTATGCGATTGCCGTTTCGGTGTTCGGCGGCACGGCGCAGCTCGTCGCGGGCTGGCTGATCCGCGCGACCGGCAGCAAGATGGCGCCGGCGTGGTACATGATCGGGTGTGTGCTGATCTCGCTCATCGCCGTTTCGATGTTCGAGGAGACCGGCAATAAAGCGCTCGATTGAACGCGTTGGATGCTTTGCACGGATATGACGTCAGCGCAGCGGCGTGGGTCGCTGCTGTTGCATCGCTCTAAACACGATATCGAAAGCGGGAAATCTTGTTTGTCGCAGGGAAGTGCCTTCGTTAGCATCTGCACGACCGTTTCACGTGCACGACGTGCACAACGTGCATTACGCAGGATTTCTCTCACGCGACATGTCCATCTCTTCCGAATCTCCCGTTGCCGAATCCGCCGGTGACGAAACCAGTCACGTAACGCGCGGGCTGGCTGCCGCGATCGCCGCCGCCAACCCGCTCGACGATGTCGACGCGATCGCCGCTGCCCGTCGCGGCCTGCTCGATTTTTTGGCGGCTGCGTTTGCCGGCGCCGACGACGCAGGCTATCGCAAGCTGCTCACCGTGGTCGCCGGCGGCAGCCGCGGCGAGGCATCGGTGATCGGCTATCCGCAGACAGTTGGCGTGCTCGACGCTGCGCTGCTCAACGGCTATGCGGGTCACGCGCTCGATTACGACGACGTCCATAGCAGTGTGCGCGGCCATCCGGGCACGGTGTTGCTGCCCGCGTTGCTCGCACTGGCGCAGACGCGGCGCAGCAGTGCGCGCGATTTTCTGGCGGCCTATGTGGTCGGCGTCGAGACGATGGCGCGGCTCGGACTCGCGCTCGGCAGCCGCCATTACGAGCAGGGCTTTCACAACACCGCGACGCTCGGCACGCTGGGCGCTGCTGCAGCGGCTGCTCATCTGCTGGGTCTCGATGCGGACGCTGTCGAGAATGCGCTAGGCCTTGCCGCGACGCAGTCTGCGGGCTTGCGCCTGCAGTTCGGCAGCGAAGCGAAGCCGCTGCACGCGGGTCAGGCGGCGCGTGCCGGTCTCTTCGCAGCGCAGCTTGCTGCGCAGGGCTTGCAAGGCTCGCGCGCGGCGCTCGACGGTCCGACCGGCTTCCTGGCGGTGTTCGGCGCGGGCGCGCAAGCGCCGCAACGCGTGCTCGACGGTTGGGGCGCGCCTTGGCAGATCGTCGCTCCGGGGCTGTATTTCAAGCGGTGGCCGTGCTGTACCGCGACGCACTACGCGCTCGACGCCGCGCTGACGCTGCGCGCCGCACACGGGCTCGCCGTCAGCGACATCGAACGGATCACCGTCAACTTTCCGCCCGCAGGCGACACGCCGCTCCTTAAGCACTTGCCCGTAACGGGACTCGAAGCGCGCTTCAGCGTCGAATATGCGCTGGCCGCTGCGTTGACCGACGGGCACGCCGGTGTCGCCACCTTCGCCGACGTGCCGGTGCGCCCGGATCTAATCGCGCTCGCCGCACGCGTGACGCGCCAGCACGATCACGCTGCGCCGCGTGCGTCGACCGATCCGGCCACGCGTTTTTCGGTGGTCGAGATCAGGCTCGAGAACGGCGCGACGGTGAGCCACAAAACCGATCGTCTCGTCAGCGCCGCAGACCTGCACGCCAAATTCGCCGACGCGGTCAATCACGCACCCGCATTGCTCGAATTGCCCGCCGCGATCGAGACGATGCAAAGCGCCGACGATCTCGCATCCGTATTCCAAGCCTTCACCGATATCCAAGCATGAGTCAATCGCAACCCGTTTCCCGCGTGCGCCAGATGCGCCTGGGGCTCTTCATCCAGGGCGCCGGTCATCACGTCGCGGGCTGGCGCCATCCCGACGCGCAATCCGGCAGCGAAAATCTCGCGCTGATGCAGCGGATCACGCAGACCGCCGAGCGCGCGAAGTTCGACATGGTGTTTCTCGCCGATGGCCTGACGAGCGGAGCGGATGCGCATCCGTCGATGGCGATGCGCATCGAGCCGCTGTGCCTGCTGTCGGCGCTCGCGATGGGCACGCGTCATATCGGCCTCGCGGCGACGGCGTCGACGACCTATAGCGAGCCGTATCACATCGCCCGCGCTTTCGCGTCGCTCGATCATTTGAGCCAAGGCCGCGCCGCATGGAACGTCGTCACTACGTCCTACGATCGCACTGCGGCGAACTTCACGCGCGGCAATCACCCCGATCATGCGTTGCGCTATGAGATGGCGGGCGAGTTCGTCGACGTCGTCAAAGGGCTGTGGGACAGCTGGGACGACGATGCCGTGGTGCGCGACAAAGCGAACGGCATCTACTTCGATCCGGACAAAGTACATACGCTCGCGCATGAGGGACGCTTCTTCTCGGTGAACGGGCCTTTGAACGCGTCGCGTCCGCCGCAAGGGCATCCGGTGGTGATTCAAGCCGGCTCGTCGGGGCCGGGGCAGGAGCTGGCCGCGCGCACGGCGGAAGTGGTGTTCACCGCGCAGCAGACGCTCGACGAAGCGCGCGTGTTCTATCGCGATCTCAAGGGGCGGCTCGCGAAGTACGGCCGCGAGAACGAGCAGCTTCACGTGATGCCGGGTGTGTTCCCAGTCATCGGGCGCACCGAGCAGGAAGCCAAGGACAAGTACGCGCAACTGCAGGAGTGGACCGATACGTCCGGCGCGTTGACGCTGTTGTCGGACCGGCTCGGCCACGATGTGTCGAAGTATCCGCTTGATGGCCCGCTGCCGGATCTGCCCGAATCGGAGCAGTTGAAGAGCCGAGCTAAATTGCTGACCGACCTCGCGCGCCGCGAGAACCTGACGTTGCGCGAGCTTTATCACCTTGTCGCTGGCGCGCGCGGGCATCGGATCGTTTGGGGCACAGCGGTGCAGGTCGCCGATGCGCTGGAGGAATGGTTCGTCGGTGAGGGGGCGGACGGTTTCAACATCATGCCGCCGTATTTTCCGGGCGGGCTTGATGATTTCGTCGAGCTGGTGGTGCCGGAGTTGCAGCGGCGCGGTTTGTTTCGCACCGAGTATTCGGGGACGACGCTGCGGGAGCATCTTGGGTTGCGGCGGCCGGTGAGCCGATATGCGGTGGGGTGAGGCGGGGGCGCGCGCAACACACTGTGTGAACCAAAGCGCATACGTATTGCTGACATCTGTTGGCGATACGTATGCGCTTTGACCTTATACAAAGAATCGCCAAATTGAGATTCGTCTCATAGACAAGCGGTTACCTACGTCGGTAAAGTAATAAGGTATCCAAAGCGACGTGCATTTTCAATGCACGCGTAGCCTTTCAATCCGTCCGACAACATATCCACGTACTACGTCGCCCGATTCTGTCTGACCGCCCTGTCGAAAGGTAGGAGGCGGACTTGCCTTATTGGTTCGCAGCGGATGAACGTCGAGAACGTGAACGAGTGAGGGAAACGATGACCATTTTCTACGCAGCCGTCGAAGACGATCCGCTGGACAGTGGAGGCCGCGTGATCGAAGGCGGGCCAATCGGCAATATCCAGGGTGAAGACGGCAAGTATCGCAGGATGGCGTACCTCGGCCAGAAGGCGTGGTGTTCCCAGTGCAAGACTGCTGGAACTATTGTGGCCGCACCGGGTTCGCCGTCGAAAAAGCGGATTAACGACAAGCAGCGTGGCAGACAACAGGCGCTCGGCGGAGATTTGGTCATTTGCAAGTGCGAGCGGCATCCGCGAATCGTGCCGATCTACGGCAGAAAGTGCAAGATTTTGCCCGACGGTGGGAGCGTGGCAAGCGAGTCTACTGGGCAGCTGCGAAGCTTCGCTGAACAACTCGCTCGGCATGACGAGCAGTTCACGTTGCGCGATCAACAAACCGGCAATCCACTGAAATGTGTCGTCTATCGAATCACGTCGAGTTCGGGCGCAGTGTACGGCGGGATGACTGATGAAAACGGTCGAACACAGCGGGTACAGGTCAGTGGTGTTGAAAGTTTGCGAGTGGAAATACGACAAAGGAGCTTTGAATGAGCGGGGAGGACTGGGTAGAAGTGGGGAGTGGCGTAGCCAATACCAAGCCCGATTCTAACGTGAATATTTTTCTGTCACTCGAGGGGCCGCCCATCTGTCCGAACATGACAGATGTGGAATTTCGCCGTAAGGTCATGACGTTACGCGACAGGGCAGTTCAAATGATTGAGGTGCGGCTCGCCGATTTGCGTGGGTGGGGTCCAGCAGAGCAACAACGTGTCGTAACTTGGTTCGGCTCGGGCGATGAAACGATTCGGCAGCGCCTGATAGTTGGTCTTTCGGCAGTAATCCGTGTCATGCACGAACTCAAGCCAAAGAACTTCGTTCGTCAGTCAGCGGAACTAGATCGTTATCTCGGTTGCACACCGAATAATAAGAATCCAGATGGTGTCGTAGCGCACGTTTGCGGCCCTGATACCGCGACACATACAATTTGCATACACACGAATTTTTGCGAAATGCGCGCTGTGTCTAGTTCGAAAGATTCAATGCTTTCCACGTTGATTCACGAGTGCACTCATTTTTCCGATACGTTTGGATCGCACGATCATCAATATTTTATGCGCGAGTGTTTGACATTTGCCAAGACGCATCCTGAACTTGCGATAGATAACGCGGACAGCATTGCCGGATACATAGTTTACGAAGACTAAGACCGGAATGACGGCTCGTTTCATGTCACGAGAGACTACTTTGGAATTCATATCGTTATGGTTAAAAGGTTAGCATGCGCCCTAATGGGAGCTATCACATCCGGGGCGTTTGCGTGTTCTCCTGTGCATTCATTAGATGTTTCTTTTGACAGGGATTCTGCCAATGTGCCAGGAAAGGAAATCGTAAAGCTCGCCAATTGGGCGATAGACCTTCAGATCAAATACCCAAATCTTGAGCGCACGGCTGTCGGCGGCCTTGCTGAATCCGATGAAAACGAGCCGAACTCGTTGGCGGTGCAACGCGCGGAGAACGTTAAGCGGCTTCTAACTTCATTTGGGCTTGGCAGAGCACCCATTGATGTAGATGCAAAGCTTTATAAGCCATCACATCTAGAAGGAATTCCAGAAAATGGTCGGCGCGTAGAAATTGACTTCCTTCCTGGCTGTCCGCACGAATGCCCCTGCCAAGTGAAATAAGGCGCTTCTTTCGCCTTTCGCGGTTCGAGTCGCCCCGACTTTCGTAGAGGGGCACTCACTCTAGCGCCACATACACAACACGCTGCGGCTGAACGGCAACACTGCCTCACCACATCAAACCGCGAATTTGCTCAGATCGAGCTTGATCGGCGCGTGAACCGCCACGCTCGAATCGCGGCTACGCCCCTCGCCACTCACCGCAAGCGACCGCGCCAAAAACGCCTGCGTCCTCGGGCTAGCAGGCTCGCGAAACACCCGCGCCGCAGGCCCATGCTCGACGATCACACCGGCCTCGGTAAAGAACACCGCATCACTGACTTCCTCAGCAAACCGCATCTCATGCGTGACGAGCACGCACGTCATCCCATCCCTGACGAGATCGCGTATCACGTTCAGCACTTCGCCGACCATCTCCGGATCGAGCGCCGACGTCACTTCGTCGAAAAGGATCAAATCCGGCTGCATCGCCAACGCGCGTGCAATTGCGACGCGCTGTTGCTGTCCGCCGGAGAGTTCGCCCGGATAGGCGTGTGCCTTGTCTGCGAGCCTCACGCGCGCGAGCAACTCGTGCGCGCTGTGTATCGCACTGCGCTTGTCGCGACCGAGAATCCGCACCGGCGCTGCTACCAGATTGTCGAGCACGCTCAGATGCGGAAACAGGTTGTATTGCTGGAACACAAAACCGACCCGCTTGCGCAGCGCAATTTCGTCGCGCTCGGAAGCGAGCAGATCGACGCGCGTGCCGTCGACTTCGATCGTGCCGCTCTGCGGTTTCAGCAAGCCGGTGATGCAGCGCAGGATCGTCGATTTTCCCGATCCTGACGGCCCGATGATCGACACTGCCTGGCCGCGGCACACGTCGAGGTCGATGCCGTTCAACACGGGGTTCGCGCCGAACGACAAGTGCACGTCGCGCAGGCTGACGAGCGGTCGCGGCGCGTCGTTCGCAGCGGTGGAGATGAAGGGTTCAACTGAGCGCATAACGTTGTTCCAGGCGTCGCGTGAAGCGCGCAATCGGATAGCAATAGGCGAAGAAGAGGCCCAGCACGGTGAAATACACGAGCACGGTGAAGTCCGCGCGCGCGACGGTGTTGCTTGCCACCTGTGCGGTATCGAGCAGGTCGTGCACGCCGACCAATGACGCGAGCGACGTGCCCATCGTGATGCTTGCATACAGGTTCATCCAAGGCGGCAGCATGCGCTTCACGCACTGCGGCAGGATGATCCATCGAAACACCTGAGCACGTGAAAACGCGAGCGACCGCGCGGCATCCCATTGCGCGTGCGGAATCGATTGGATCGCGCCGCGAAAAATCTCCGCGACGTTCGCGCTCGCCGGCAGCGCGAGTCCCAGCGTGACCTTGAACCAGTCGGGGAAGGGCAGCGCGTGATGACCGAGCGGGATCTCGAACGGAAACACGTAAGTCGAAAAATAGATCAGCACGAGAAGCGGTGCATTGCGAAACACCTGCACGTACGCACGTGCCGCGACGCGCGCGGCGGCCAACGGCGACAGCAGCAGCGGCCCCAGTGCGAGCCCGGCCACGCTGCCGATCAACACCGCGAGCACGCTGATTTCGATGTTGACCAAGAGCGACTTGCCGAGCGCGGGCGCCCATTTGAGCAACGCCGCGAACGCGACGTTGCGTGTGTCGCCGCCAAGTTCGTGCTCGCCTAACGCGAGCAGCGCAGCGAATACGAGCACGGCAGCGAGCGCGCCAGGGCGCCGGCTTGGCGCGGGAGCGGGGAGCGAGACGACCGGCTCAGTGGCCATATCCAGGCATCCTCAAGCGGTTCTCGAGCCAGCGGCCCGCATGATTCACCGCGAAGGTGAGCGCGCCGAAGAACAGCAGGATCAGGATCATCAATTCGAGCACGTTGTCGCGCTGCGTCCAGATCATGATCGATGCGTACGTCACGTCGCCGACCGCGATCGCCGAAGCGATCGTCGTCATCTTCACGAGATCGACCATGTTGTTGACGAGCGCCGGCAAGGCGAAGCGCAGCGCGAGCGGCAACTGCACGTGCCAAAACCGTTGCCGGCGGCTGTAGCCGAGCGCCGCTGCGGCTTCGAGCATGGTGCGCGGCACCGCTTCGATGCCGGCGCGCAGCGCTTCCGCGTGAAACGCGCCCTTGTGCAACGCGATCACCGCGACGCTCCAGATGAACGGCGTCAACGGATTGCCGCCGAGGCTGCGTAGTGCTTCGCTCAACAGCATGTTGAGCACGAGAAACGCGCAGAAGAGCTGCACCAGCGTCGGCGTATTGCGCGTGACTTCGATGAAGGCGCGCGCGCTTCGGGCGAGCGCCGCATGCGGCGATCTCAGCATCGACGCGAGCAGCACGCCGGCCACGATGCTGAAGCATGCGGTGACGACAGCCAGCTCGACTGTCACGAACATGCCGTGGACGAACGACAGGCGGTCGTCGGCGTCGAGCACGAAGCCGTAGTCGAGCCCGGCGCGCTTGAGCGCGGCGACGGCCGCTTCGAGCGGCGCGGCATTCATGCAGGCTGCGCCTTGAATTTCGCGTGCAGGTCGAGCACCGCTTGTGACGGCTGCATGCCGTTCTTGCGCTCGGTGTCGATGAGCCAGCCGCTGCGGTGCCAGTCCTCGACAATCTTTTCGAACGCGTGTTGCGTGTCGGTTTCGCCTTTGCGAACCCAGATCACGGATGGCGAGGGGATCAGATCGTTCGAGACCGGAATCGTGTAGTCCTTCCAGTCCGGGTTTTTGGCGGCCAAGAGGCGCAGCGTCGGCGCGACGTGCACCGCGGCGACGCAATTGTTGCCGCGCAGCGCGAGCAGCGATTCCGGCTGGCCGCGGAATGCCTTGACCTGTGCGCCATATTCGTCGGCGAGCGGCTTGGCGTAGTTGCTCCCTTGCGACACGCACACAGGTTTGCCGCGCAGGTCGGTCCAGTTCTTGATGCCGCTGTCCTTACGCGTGATCAGCGCGCCGCCGATTTCCTCGAACGGCGTCGGCGGATACGTGAGTATGTCGGCTCGCTCCTTTGTGACTTCCATGTTGGCGATGAGCGCGTCGACCTTGCCTTGCTGCAGGAATTGCACGCGATTCGACGGCTGCACCGGCACCATGTCGAGCGCGACGCCGAGGTGGCTCGCGAGACTTTCGGCGAGATCGACGTTCAGGCCGACCGGCTTCTGCGTCGCGGGATCAAGGGAGCCGAACGGCGGCCCGGACAGGATTACGCCGACCACGAGCTTGTGGCGATCATGGATGCGATCGAGCGTGCTGTCCGCGTGCGCGGCGTTTGCTGCGAAGGCGGCTGCGGCTAGAACGAGGACGCCCGCCCATGGGTGAAAGAGGCGGGGTAGCGGGTTGTTTAGGGTGAAGCGCTTGAGCATGACAGTAACGGTTCGCTTAGAGGTCGGTGTGCGTCGCGTGTGTGCACCGGCTTGGAGCGGTGACGCCCAAGCGGCGCAGACGCAGCGTTAGCGGCTATTGTCAAGAACGGCCGCGCGATCCAGAACCAACCATTTTTCATACCGTTATCTGATTTGAGCATTTCAAGCGGAGATGTAACGACACCCTACGCGGAGCTCTTGAATCAGCTTGAAAAGGGCACGCTACGGATTAAGGTAGGAAAGGTGTTTCGGCTGCAAGACATCGTCGAAGCGCACCGCTGCATGGAGGAGAACAGCGCGGGCGGGAAGATCGTCGTGCTGACGTGAAAGGCTCGATCGTCGCCGCGAGCGCGAGCGGGTTATGCCGGGCCGTCGCGGCCATATGCTCAAGGAGGAGTTATGAAAGACACAGTGAATGATGCCGGACTCGATCTTCTGTTTCGTGAAGCGCGTACCTACAACGCGTGGTTGAACGAACCTGTCTCGGACGAAACCTTGCGCCACCTTTACGACCTGCTGAAGTGGGCTCCCACCAGCGCCAATTGCAGTCCCGCCCGGATTCTCTTCTTGCGCACTAAGGCAGCGAAAGAGAGGCTGTTGCCGGCCCTCGCTCCAGGAAACGTGGACAAGACGATGAGCGCGCCAGTTACGGCCATCGTCGCTTACGACCTGAAGTTCTACGAGAAGCTGCCGCTGCTCTTTCCGCACAATCCCGGCATGCGCGATTACTTCGCCAACTCGCCGGAAATGGTCGACGTGACCGCGAAACGCAATTCCAGTTTGCAGGGGGCCTATCTGATCCTGGCCGCGCGAGCGGTAGGGCTGGATTGCGGGCCGATGTCGGGGTTCGACAACACCAAAGTCGACGAGACGTTCTTCGGCGCCGGAACGAGCGAGCAGTATTCCGTCGAGGAATTCTTTCCCGAAGGTCACATCAAATCGAATTTCCTTTGCAACCTCGGGTACGGCGATAAGTCGGGGCTCTTTGCACGCGGACCTCGGCTCGAATTCGATCAAGCCTGCACGCTTTTATGAGCTTTTTTCTTAGCAGACTCATCGGTCGCACGGAACGAAAGTGCCGCGCGCTGCGAAACCAAGAGCGGTTTCGCGGCGGCGCGGCCCATCGCGCTTACGCTGTCCTTTCTCCCGTAACGAACGGTTAATTTCCAGAAACAAACCACGCTCCGAATCCTGTTAACTTCCCGCTACAGCTTGGTCAGGGAAAGTCGCAATCGAGAAGCGGCACGACGGCCGCGCTTCATTTATCGATTCGTTTTCTTTGATCCCCATGAAGCACGACAAGCACCCAGACACGGCAGAAGACTGGTTCGCGCGCGGCAATGCTCTGGCAGCCCGCGGTGAACTCGAACAGGCGATCGCGTGCTACGAAAGGGTGCGCGCGATGTTTCCTCTTGCGGCCGGCGTCTATCACAACCTCGGCTCGACGCTATGCAGGCTGAGGCGCTTTCCCGAGGCCCTGGTGCAATTCCAGAAGGCGAAGTCGCTTGCGCCGGATAACGCCGACATTCGCCACAACCTTGGCTGGGTACTCCAGCAGATGGATCGGCTGGACGAGGCGTTGCCTTGCTACCGGCAAGCGGTGCGATTGAATCCGCAACTGCACGGCTCCCACAACAATCTTGGGAATTGCTTGCAATCGCTTGGACGTGCTGACGAAGCGCGGGATGCCTATCGCCGGGCGATCGATGCCGCGCCCGACAATGCGCTTTACTACGGCAACCTTATGCAATTGCAGCGGCTCGACTCCGACAGTCCTTATTTCGCCGCGTTGGAAAAGCTCGCGTCGCGCGCCGATTCGCTGACGCCGGACAATCAGGCGCAACTGCATTTCGCGTTTGGCAATGCATTGGCCGACGCCGGGCAAAGCGAGCGCTCGTTCACGCATATCTTGCAGGGCAACGCCCTGTATCGGCGAGGCGTTCACTATGACGAAGCAACGACGCTTGCGCTGCTGGAACGTTTGCCCGGGTGGTTCGCCAAGGACGTGTTCAACTCGGTGGACCCTCATCGCGATGCGCCCAACGGTCCGATTTTTATCGTCGGCATGCCGCGTTCGGGTTCTTCGCTGATCGAGCAGATACTCGCGAGCCATCCGCATGTTTTCGGCGCAGGTGAGCGGGCCGAATTCGGGCATGCGGTCTTTACCGCTATTACGCCCGACGGCCTGAACCCTCCCGAGATCAACATTCAGGCCGTGCACCATGTGTCCGCCCGGCAGTTCGCATCGCTGGGTGCGGACTATTTGCAGCGTATTCACACGGCCTTGCCGAACGCACGACACTTTCCGCGCTTCACCGACAAGTACCCGTTCAACTTCTCTCACCTGGGGCTCATTCACCTGGCGTTGCCGAACGCGCGGATCATCCATTGCCGTCGCGCGCCTGTCGAAACGTGCCTGTCGATTTTTTCGCGGACGTTCCGGGACGTGTCGTTCGGTTATGACCTGGGCGAGCTGGGGCGCTACTACCGCGCCTACGACGCGCTCATGGCGCACTGGCGGCGCGTCTTGCCCGCGCACGTCATGCTCGAAGTGCAATACGAAGCGTTGGTCGACGATCTGGAGGGCACGGCGCGCAAGATGCTCGCGCATTGCGGACTCGATTGGGACGAACGCTGCCTCGCGTTCCATCAGACGCGCCGGCAAGTGACGACCGCGAGCGCGTCGCAGGTTCGCCAGCCGTTGTATCGAACTTCGCTGCAACGGTGGCGGCCTGCCGACGATTTGCTGAAACCGTTGCTCGATGGGCTCGGGCCGGAGCTGGCGGGTTAGGGCGGTCAGCCGTGGCGGTCGGTTGGGTTGGATTGAAGGCTGAATTAAAGTAATTCGTAATGAGAGTGATTGTCATTTGCGTTTTCATTGACACTGGATCGTGGCGTGAGTAGGATGCGCACGCGCAGAGATGCACTGCGCGTGCCATGCCACCCACCGAATTGATTGAGTCCGCTACTGAACGTGTCTTTGAAAACGATGCCTGGAACGGTAATGAATGACGCCGATCGGACTGGCAGCTTGCGCGTTGCCGTAGCGCGCGCCCCGTTCGTGACGCATGAAAGGCCTGCCTTTGCGCGGCCCCATCGCGACCTCGATCGCTACGACCGCGTCGCGCGCGCGTTTCACTGGATATTCGCCGTCACCATCATCTACGTCAGCTTCGCCGGGTACGCGCTCTCGCGGATTGGAAGCCGGCCGGTGCACGATTTCGTGTCGCGGCTCAATATGTCGTTGGCCACGATTCTGATTCTGTTGTTTCCGTTGCGCGTGCTGTGGAAATTCAAGCGCGTGGAGCCGAGGCCGCTCGCGGGCGTTTCCGCCACGCAGCGCCGGCTCGCACACGGCGTGCATGGCGTGATGTATCTGACGATTTTTCTCGTGCTGGCCAGCGGCTTTTTGATGGTGCCGCACGGGTACTCGTTCTTCGGCTTATTCGAGGTTCGCACGCCGTTCGAAAAGGGGACGTTGACCGATACGCTGTTCCTGCTGCATCGAGGCGGCTGTGCACTGCTGGCCGGACTGGTAGGCCTGCACGTGCTTGCCGTCATCAAGCATCAGTTCGTGAGCCGCAACAACGTGCTGCGCCGGATGCTCTAAGTAATTCGAAGCACGTCAGACCCAGCTCGGCTCAGCCCTGGTCGCCGCCGCCTACCGGCAACACTGTGCCCGTGATGTAAGAGGCTTCGTCGGAAGCGAGGAACAGAATCGCGCGGACTTGCTCGTCGATCGTTCCGTAGCGGTGCATCAGGCTCGACGCGAGCGTCTGATCGACGATGCCTTGATACCAGGTTGCCTCTTGCTCGCTCTGTTTCTCCGCGTTGCGCGGCACGCGCCGCGGCGGCGCTTCAGTGCCGCCCGTCGCGACGGCGTTCACGCGAATGCCGTCCTGCGCGTGCTCGAAGGCGAGACTCGCCGTCATCGCGTTGACACCGCCTTTGGATGCGGCATACGGTACGCGGTATACACTTCGCGTCGCGATCGATGACACGTTGACGATCGCGCCGCGCTTCTTCTCGATCATCGAAGGCAACACGGCGCGGCAGCACCAGAGCGTCGGAAAGAGCGAGCGCCGCACTTCGGCTTCGATCTGCGCTTCCTCGTACTCCTGATACGGCCGGGTCCAAATCGTGCCGCCCACGTTATTGATCAAGATGTCGATGCGGCCGAAGGCGTCGAGCGCCGCGCGCGTCATCTCGCACGCGCCGGCATAGGTCTCGAGATCGGCTGTCACCCCGATACACCGCGCACCCGCAATCGAGATTTCATCGGCGACATCGCGTACCCACTCGGAGCGGTCGCAGAGGACGACGCTCGCGCCTTCCGCGGCGGCGGCGAGCGCGACGCCGCGCCCGATGCCTTGCGCCGCGCCGGTCACGACGACGACTTTGTCTTCAAAGCGCTGATTGGTTCTCATGGGGCTCACGCGACGTTGCTTGCCGAGAATTTCTCGTAGTAGAAGTTGGCGGGCGTCACGCCGGTTTCGCGCAGCCAGCCCTGCACCGCCTCGACCATCGCGACCGGGCCGCACAGATAAATATCGACGTCGCCACCGTTGAGCCATTCGGGCTCGACGTGGCCGGTGACGTAGCCCTTGCGCGGATGTGCGCTTGCGGCGTCGGCCACGCAGGTGCGGTATACAAAATTCTGAATCTTGCATGCCGCATCGTCGAGTTGTTCGATGCTGACCAGATCGACATCGTTCGTGACGCCATAAACCATTCTGACCGGCTGCGCGCCTTCGTTTGCGGCGAGCACGTCGAGCATCGACAGGAACGGCGCGATGCCGGTGCCGCCCGCGAGAAAGAGAATCGGTCTTGTGGGCTCGCGCAGATAGAAGCTGCCGTACGGGCCGGAGAAGCCGATCTTCTCGCCCGGCTTCGCGTGCTCGGCAAGGTATTGGCTCATGCGCCCGTTCGGCACGTTGCGCACGACGAACGAGACGCGCGAGGCTCCCGGCGGCGAGCTGAACGAATACGAGCGCGTGAGTTCGCTGCCCGGTATCTCGACGTTCACGTACTGCCCGGGCAAGAAGCCGAGCTTGCCCGGTTCATCGACGTCGATCGAAAAGTGGATCGTCGACTCGGTCAACTGCTCGACCGACGCGAGCGTGCCCCCATGATGCGATACGCCGGTCTTGCACGCAGCGGACGAGGCGGGCACGCGAATCACGCAATCCGAACGCGGCCGCGTCTGGCACGCGAGGACATGGCCTTGCGCGGCTTCGTCGGCGGTCAACGCATCTTCGATATAGCTCGACTCGGGAAGATCGTAGTGGCCCGATTCGCAGAAATTGCGGCACGTCCCGCAGGCGCCGTCGCGGCAATCGAGCGGAATGTTGATCTGATGACGGTACGCGGCATCCGCGAGCGTTTCGTTCTCGCGGCAGGAGATGAAGCGGGTGACCCCGTCTTCGAATTGAAGTGCGATGCTGTGTTCCATGAGACTGCTCCTCGCCCGCGACGGATCAGATGTGGTAGATGTCGATGACCTGATTGATGTAGTCGTTCTTCAACACGACGTACTTGTTCAGGATCTGCGGCTTGTCGCCGGAAAAATCGATCACGTAGCGCGACATGCCGAAGTAGCTGTAGTTGGTCTTGTAGCGATGGCTCAGCGTGTGCCAGTTGAAGCGCACCGTGAGCACACCGTTCTCTTCGCTTTCCAATTCGACATTGGCGATGTTGTGGCTCGTGCGCGTGTCGGGCATCGTGGCGCTCGAGCGCTCGGTCTTGATGCGGAAGACGCGGTCCTCGAGCCCCTGACGGCTCGGGTAGTAGATCAGCGAGATCTCGCGCTGCGGGTCCGTGATCAGCTGGTCCGAGTCGTCCCACGATGGCATCCAGAACACCGCGTCGGGGTGATAGCAGGTGAGCCATTCGTCCCACTGCTCGTCGTCGAGCAAGCGGCTTTCGCGGTAGAGGAACGTTTGGATATCGGTGAGCGTGGTCGTCTTCATGCGTGGCTTCCTTCGGCGGCAAGCGCTTTTTTCATCGTCTCGACCCAGTACCGGTGCTGGACCGTGTACAAGCCTTCGTCTTCGGTCTTCACGCCGCTCATCACCGGGTTCAGGCCGATTTTCTTGGCCGCATCGTCGGGGCCGTGGACCCAGTGCGTAGCGCCCCGGCACATATCGTTCCATTCGAGCGCGCGGCCCGCGTAGCCTTGCTGGCAGGCGCGGAATTCCTCGAGATCGTCGGGCGTCGCCATGCCGCTCACGTTGAAGAAGTCTTCGTATTGGCGGATGCGCCGAGCACGCGCCTCGTCCGATTCGCCTTTCGGCGCGATGCAGTAGATCGTCACCTCGGTCTTGTTGACCGCGAGCGGGCGTAGCACGCGGATCTGCGACCCGAACTGGTCCATCAGGTACACGTTCGGATAGAGGCACAGATTGCGCGAGTTCTGGATCATCCAGTCGGCCTTCTCGGGGCCGCAGCGTGTCGCGAACTCGTCGCGGCGGCTGAAGTTGGGACGGTCCTCGGGGTTCGCCCAGCGCGACCACAGCAGCATGTGTCCGTGCTCGAACGCGTAGAAGCCGCCGCCTTGACGCCCCCAGCTGCCGGCATCCATCGCGCGGATCTGATCCTCGCGCGCGTTTTCTTGTTTGCGATGGTTGGTCGTCGCCGCGTAGTTCCAGTGCACGGCCGAGACGTGATAGCCGTCCGCGCCGTTTTCGGCGGTCAGCTTCCAGTTTCCTTCATACGTATAGGTCGATGCGCCGCGCAGCACTTCGAGTCCGTCTTCGGACTGGTCGACGATCATGTCGATGATCTGCGCCGCTTCGCCGAGAAAGGTTTCGAGCGGAGGCACGTCCGCGTTCAGGCTGCCGAACAGGAAGCCGCGATAGTTCGCAAAGCGCGCGACTTTCTTCAGATCGTGTGAGCCTTCCTTGTTGAAGCAATCGGGGTAGCCGGCTTGCTCGGGGTCTTTGACCTTGAGCAGCTTGCCGCTGTTGTTGAAGGTCCAGCCATGAAACGGGCACGTGTAGGTCGCTTTGTTGCCGCGCTTGTGGCGGCACAGCATGGCGCCGCGATGCGTGCATGCGTTGATGAACGCATTGAGTTCGCCTTGGCGATTGCGCGCGATGAAAATCGGCTGGCGGCCGATGTAGGTCGTGTAGTAATCGTTGTTGTTGGGGATCTGGCTTTCGTGCGCGAGGTAGATCCAGTTGCCCTCGAAGATGTGCTGCATTTCGAGTTCGAAGAGCGCCTCGTCGGTGAACGCGCTGCGGTGCAAGCGATAGTCGCCGCGCGCTTCGTCTTCGACGAGGAAGTCGTCGAGCGAGCTCAGCCGGGGGGTACGGTCCGGGTAAATCGGGATCATGCGTGTCTCCATCCAGAATCGTTATGCGGACGGTCTGCCAGGTGCGAATCCGCCTGTGTTGTGTAATGCTCGGAAGGTATAATTTCCGTTGGCGTCAACCGTAGTCGAAGCATAGTTGGCGGCCAATTAGCGCGTCCAACACTGATTTAGTATCCGTTTGATATCTAAAAGGTATGGTCATGGAGCTGCGCCACCTGCGTTACTTCGTTGCCGTGGCCGAGGAGCGCAATTTCACGCGCGCCGCGCAACGGCTGCACATCGCTCAGCCGCCGCTGTCCCGCCAGATTCAGCAGCTCGAGGAGATGCTCGGCGTTCAGTTGTTCGAGCGCGAATCGCGTCCGCTCAAGCTCACCGATACCGGCCGCTTCTTCTACTCGCACGCGGTGCAGCTTCTCGCTCAGACGGCCGAGCTCGAATCGATGACCAAGCGTGTCGGCAAGATCGAGCGCAGCATGTCGATCGGCTTCGTCGGCTCGACGCTCTATGGAATGCTGCCGAAGATCATCCGGCGCTATCGCGCGGAAAACGGCGCGGTCGAATTGAGCCTGCACGAAATGTCGACGATGGATCAGATCAAAGCCTTGAAGGAAGGCCGCATCGACGTCGGCTTCGGCCGGATTCGACATGAAGACCCGAGCGTCCGCCGCGTCGTGCTGCGCGAGGAGCGCATGATCGTGGCGCTGCCGATCGGCCATTCGCTGGAGTCGGCCAAGCCCGTGCTATCGCTGCACGACTTGATCGGCGAGACGCTGATCATCTTTCCGAAAGCGCCGCGTCCGAGCTATGCCGACCAGGTGCTGGCCGCCTTTCACGATCGCGCGTTGAAGCCGCATCGCATCTTCGAGACGCGCGAATTGCAGATCGCGCTAGGGCTCGTGGCGATGGGCGAGGGGATCTCGATCGTCCCGAGCAGCGTCTACGGCTTGAAGCGCGACGACGTGAGCTACAAGGAGCTCGACGACCCGAAGCTCGTCTCGCCGATCATCATGAGCATGCGCATGCTCGACGAATCGGAGGACGTTCGCGCGATGCTCGAATTGATCTACGCGCTTTACGTCGAGGAGAAGATGGAGTTTTTGCCGCCGCCGGAGATGTAGGCGGGATGTCTGGAATTGTGTGCTGTAAAGAGAACCGCTCAATCGCTTGAGATTTGGACTTCTCTCGAACGTTGGCTATCGCGCGTCGAAGTGCGTGCCGGGCGAGTGGCTGTTCCCGCGCGGGTCGATGGCAACGTCGCGCGTACCTTGTCTGTCAGCTAGCGTTGCATGGGACGAAACTGATTAATTTTGATAGAGCGCGCTTGCCAAATAGCGGCGGCGCAATTCGCGCAACGCCGTCGCAAGTATCGCGCTGACTGGCAGCGCCAGCAGCACGCCGAAAAAACCAAACAGTTGTCCGAACGCGAGTAAGGCAAATACCACCGCGAGCGGATGCAGGCCGATGCGCTCGCCGATGAACCGCGGGGTAAGAAAGAAGCTTTCGAGGATCTGGCCGGTGCCGTATATCACGGCCACTACAGCGAAGCCGTACCAACTGCCGAACTGCATTAGAGCGGCGAGTAACGCCAGTGCGAGCCCGGTTGCGAAGCCGACGTAAGGAATAAACACGGCAAGACCGGTGACGACGCCAACGGGCAGCGCGATTTCGAACCCGGCAATCATCAGCGCGATCGGATAGAACGCGGCGAGCACGGCCATCACGAGCATTTGGCCGCGAAGGTATTGCGAAAGCATCTGGTCCATCTCGGTCACGAGGTCGCGCGTCTTAGCGAGCCAGCGGCGTGGCACTAGACTCTCCATGCGAGCGAACATCTGTTGCCTGTCGTGGAGCAGATAGAACAGCACGAGCGGCGCTAACACGACGTTGCCGACTACGGTGATCATCGCATTTCCCCCAGAGCGCAAGTAGCGCCACACGGTGAAGGCGACTGTCTGTCCACTGCCTTCGAGCGGGCTCGTCAGCATAGTGCGGACATTGGCAAGGTCGAAAGAGCGACTTAGGCCGAGCGAGGCCAGCTTCGGCTGCAGCCATGCGTTCAGCGTCGCAGTCAAGGCGGGAATCTGCATCTGGAGCTCAGGCCCTTCCTTCTGGATTACGGCGAGCACGAGCAAGGCGAGTGACGTAATCAGCGAAGCGAAGAAGAACATCATCACGAGGGCAGCGAACCCGCGTGGCACGCGTTTGCTTACCAACCACTCGACGCCGGGTTGCAACACGTATGCGATGAGTCCACCGAGCAGGAACGGTGTGAGGACGGGCCGCAAGGTCCACATTAGGATACCGATCCCGAGGGCGACGGCACCCCAGAGCAGAGTCTGTCGATGGTATGGAGTGAGGAGTGGGGCGTTCTGCGACACAGCGGCTTAATCCAAGATGTGGTGGGAACCGGGGGCTATCCAACCAAACCGGTCGATATCGGGCAAATTGACGGACGGCAGTCCATACGTAAAAGGTACGAACCTTGTTTTGCAACGGTCACGGAGTGGCTAGCTGCAGGAATCCGCGCTTTTACTCCGTACCGCCGGAATTAAAGGCAGAGCCGCGTCCGAGTAGGACGGCGGCTCCTGCGCTCAACGCGGGTTGGTTTATTGCTTGAGGGTTGTCAGCAGCGGCTCAATGTCGGGCGCTTGGCGGTAGGGGGAACGACGCTCCATGAGCCGTCGTCGTGACGAAAAAAGAAGATTGTCACCTTGCGGTCTCGCGCGGTCGCCGCGAGGCAAATGCAGCGCACCGCTGATGATTGAAAACCGCGTGAGCGGGTCAGGCGAATTGGCGTTCCGGGTGCGTAACCACCCCACTTATCGACGAGCGAACGCAAGCTACGTACGTCTCCTTCCACTTCTGTCTCCTGAGCTGAATCCGGACCGTTGCTCGGCCCGACACGTTCCGCGCAGTTTTATCGACATTTGAAGTCCTCGTTCTTGTGCTGTCGGTACTACTTCGCGACGGCAAGTACGCGATGACCACCCGGCTTCAATCGATCATAGAATTGATATTAAACTCTACACTGATTAAAGTGTCAAGAATGACGACGACGGATGAAGTATAACCGCTGCTGGTTACCTGTGAAACGAAGCGCGGTGAGCGTGGAACCTGCAAGACGGGGGCAATGGGGCCGTATTCTCGAGCGCGTACCGCTAACGCACGCGATGTGCACCAAGAGCTAAACCAGACATGCGTGCAATCTTTCCGAACACTGGGGCGGACCAGATGGCACTTGGCACAGTTGGCCGACCCCAGTCAGACAGCGCTGTTTTGTGATCGAGTATCTACAAATGACTAAATGATCATTTACGATCTTGTAATCTATACTGGGGAATAAACACAGATCGGAGCTGTCATGTCGAACAATACCGAGAGCCGCCGGACACCGAAGCGCTCCATCCCAGAGGCCACCACCATTTCCGAACCAGCTGTCGAAGAGCGCGAGCCGCGCGGCGCGCGCCGCAAGCGAGAGACGCGTACCCGCCTGCTCGACGCTGCGTTGATACTGATGGCCGAAAAAGGAATGGAAGGCGTAGCTGTCAATGAAATCACCGAGGCTGCCGACGTCGGTTTCGGCTCCTTCTACAATCATTTCGAATCGAAGGAGGCGATCTATTCCGCGCTCATCGACCGCGTATTCGAGGACTTCGCCGATATGCTCGACCGCCTCGCCGACGGTTTGTCCGACCCGGCCGAAGTCATCGCGGTCTCCGTGCGTCACACCTTGATGCGTACCCGGCGCGAGTCGGTATGGGGGCGGCTCCTAATACGTGAAGGGTTTTCCGCGCACGTTCTCAGCCGTGGCCTGGGGCAGCGCCTGCTGCGGGACGTCCAACGCGGTATTGCCGCCAAGCGCTTCGTACTCGCCGATCCCTACATCGGCTTCCTTGCGATTGGGGGCACGGTGCTGGCGGCAATCGCCGCCGAACTGCACTTCGTCGGACCGGGCGCGTCGGCGGCCGGAGTGCTGCAGGAACTCGGCTTCAGCGGCGAACATTTCGCAGAGCGCACCGCTGCAGGCCTCTTGCAGGTACTAGGCCTGCCGCGTGCGGAGGCAGAGGACATCGCAACGCGCGCCTTGCCAGGTACGGAACTGAAAGTCGAACCAAGCTGAGCGCGGCCGGGGCGGCTTCGATGATGATTCAGCAGACCGTGAGTCGTGGGCGCAGCGGCGCCACGCCGGAAGGGCAGTCACGTGCCGAAACTAGAGCTCACGCGAGCAAAGAATTTCTGTACGTGATCGATGGAGAACTGCAATTGGAACATGAGCAGAAAAGACTCACGCTGAGTGCTGGTGATCCGTCTCACTATCAGTCGGCGGGGCGGCACCGCTGAACAAATACGGGCAAGAGAGAGGTGGTCGTGATCTGGTTTGGAACGCCAGGGCTCATCTAGGCGCCCGTACGTCGATGCAACTCATGCTCCCATCGGCGGTGGGCAAGCCCCACCGATTTCTTCCATGCAGGCTCAACTGGCGCGGATGTGCGTGGCCTTGATATCGCTATTGCCGGCGGGGATCCCTCAACCGGTTTTGACTTCCGAGTTGCTCAATGGCAACGGAAGCCCAGCAATTTTTTCCGCCTCTTCACCTTTAAGACCAAGCGCCTGCAGTACAAATGCAGCGGTGCGCTCCGCGAATTTCTCCCCGCCCCAGTCGGGCTCCGTTTGCCCACGCGCCGCTGCCACAATTGAAGTGGCAAAGTGCAGCTCAACCGCGATGCCGGCGAGAATGATGCCAGTGGCGGAGATAAGGCACAGGAAGGGGTCAGCGACGACGAAGCGTCCTGCGGCGATGCCTCGTTTGCTATCTCGCAGCAGCCGAGGACCGAGGCCCCAGTTGAGAATTCGTGCCGAAAACCCTTCACGTATCAACAGTTGTCCCCACACCGGTTCTCGCCGCGCGCGCATCAGGGTGTGACGCACGGACACGGCGATGACTTCAGCTGGGTCCGACAAGCCGCTGGCGAGGCGATCGAGCGCGTCAGCGAACTCGTCGAACACCCATTCGAAGACTGCTGCGAAGATCGCTTCCTTCGATTCGAAGTGGTTGTAGAACGAGCCGGAGCCGACGTCGGCGGTTTCGGTGATGTCATTAATAGTCACGCAGTCCATACCCTTGTCAGCCACCAGCCTCAGCGTGGCGTCAAGCAGGCGGGCGCGCGTCTCCCGCTTGCGACGCGCGCCGCGCGGCTGGCGCGCTTCAGTCACTTCGGCCGCCTCGGTGGATGCGCAAGGCACTTTCGTGACGCGCTGCCGCGTCGTGCGGCGGTTTGGCAACTCTTTCATGTCAGGTCCTGTTTCATCATACTTCAATTCTGAAATGAAATCTCATTGTTGACAAGAATATCAGTTATGGGTCTAATGTCACCGTATCAGACTGGTAGGAGTCGACTAGTCCGAGGGGTGTTTTGCAGTGCTGCCGCCGTGGCGGGGTGCTGCTCAGTGAAGTCAACTCGACCTTTGCGAGCCGAAGCACGTTAGTCCGATAGCGGTGAGCGTAGGCGGCCAGTGGATCGAATGTCGTTGCTGTACCTCGCCAACGCCGCATTTCGGCGCGGCAGCGAGGACGCGGTGACGTGCGGTAAAGCATGCGACGACGAAGTCTGAAAGATTGCCAAATGTCTTAATGAAATAAAAACGTAGGATTACTACGGAAAATAGAATCTTGTGCGTTTACGCGAAGTGCGAGCTGTGCTCGGTAACACCGAGCCTTGCGGAAGCGTCGCGAACCTATTTCTGGACCACCACCTGCATTGGGAACATCGTGAAACTTTCTGGTCTAAGCGCGCCTAATCCCGCGCGCCAATTCTTGTCTTCCATCGCGCGGCCGCCACAGCGGATGCGGATCATTATCGTGGCTTGTGGCGCAATTCTCCTTGCGGCGTGTCACCAGCGCGAAATCGTCGCGCCGGAACCCAAGCCCGTCGTCGCGCTCGTGGTTCATCCCGATGGCGTCGCGCCGAATGCGTCGTTGCCGGCTCAGGTACAGGCGCGGTATTCCACGCCCCTTTCGTTCCGCGTAGGCGGCAAGATAATTGAGCGACGCGTCAGAATTGGCGATACCGTGAAGGCAGGCCAGGTCGTCGCCTTGCTCGACGAGACCGATCTGCGCATCAACCTGACCACCGCTCGCGCCCAGCTCGATGCAGCCGAGCACAATCTGGTCTACGCGAAGCAGCAACTCGATCGCGATACGGCCCAGGCAAAGGCCAACCTGATCGCCACTGCTCAGCTGGAACAGTCACAGAACGCGTATGCGTCCGCCCTCGCGCAGCGCGATTCAGCGCTTGCCCAAATGGCGCTTGCCACGGACCATCTGCGCTATGCAACGCTTACGGCGGATCATGACGGCGTAATCGCGTCGGAAGATGCCGACACGGACCAGAACGTACAGGCCACTCAGGCCGTCTATCACCTCGACTGGACCGGTGACGTGGATATCGTCTGCGACGCACCGGAAGGGACGCTGAACTCGCTGACTGTCGGCAGCACCGCGCGCGTGAGCCTGCCCGCGCTGCCCGGCAAGACCTTCGAGGCGAGCGTGCGTGAGGTATCGGGCGCGGCCGACCCAGAAAGTCGAACTTGGCGCGTGAAGCTCACGCTCGTTGCGCCGAGCCCGCAAGTGCGCCTCGGCATGACGGCGAACGTCACGTTCGACGCCGTCGGCGATGCGCCGGCGAGTGATCCGTACACGGTGCCGGCGACAGCGCTCTTTCACCGCGGAGAGGACCCCGCCGTCTGGGTGGTGCGCTCGGGCGGCGACACACTCGAGCTGCGCCCCGTCACCGTCCAGCGATACGATGAGCGCACTGTCTCGATCTCCTCGGGCTTGCACAACGGCGAGCGCGTTGTGGTGCAAGGCGTGCACGCGGTCAGCGCTGGCCAACATGTGCAAGTAATGCCCCCCCTGCATCCCGAGGATCTCGCATCATGAGCAGCGTCGACCGAGAAAAATTGCGCGACGGTGCACCCCTCACTTCGCCGGACGCCGAAGAGAAGAGCGAAGGCCGTTTCAATCTGTCAGAGTGGGCGTTGCGCCATCAGCATCTCGTAATTTATTTGATCGGGCTCATGACACTCTTTGGTGTCATCGGTTACACCCATCTTGCGCAGTCCGAAGACCCGCCGTTCACGTTCCGGACGATGGTGATTCAAACCTATTGGCCCGGCGCGACCGCTCGCGAAGTGCAGGAGCAGATCACTGACCGCATCGGCCGCCAGTTGCAGGCTGCGCCGTACGTCGACAACATCAAGAGCTACTCGCGTCCAGGCGAGTCGATGATCTTCTTTGCGATGAAAGACACGGCGCCCGTCAAGGACGTTCCCGAAACCTGGTACCAGGTGCGTAAGAAGGTCGGCGACATCAAGGCGACGTTGCCGCCGGGGACGGTCGGGCCGTTCTACAACGACGAGTTCGGCGACGTCTATACCAACATCTACGCACTGGAGGGCGATGGCTTTACGCCCGCGCAAATGCACGACTACGCCGATCAGTTGCGTACGGTACTGCTGCGCGTGCCCGGCGTTGCCAAGGTCGATTACTTCGGCGATCCGGACCAGCACATTTTTGTAGAAGTATCGAATACGCAGCTGACGAGGCTCTCGATCACGCCACAGCAACTTGCTCAGGCCATCGATGCGCAAAACGCAGTTGCGCCGGTCGGCACGATTACGACGGCGGACGACCGAGTGTTCGTGCGACCGAGCGGCGAGTTCAAGGACGTTCAGGCACTCGCCGACGTTCTGATTACGGTCAACAAGCGCACGTTCCGGCTCGGCGACATCGCGAAGATCACGCGCGGCTATGACGATCCGCCCGTCACCCAGATGCGCGCCAACGGTCAAGCGGTGCTGGGCATTGGCGTCACGATGCAAAAGGGCGGCGACGTGGTTCGCCTCGGCAAAGCGCTTGACGCCAAGAGTGCCGAACTGCAAGCACAGTTGCCGGCAGGGCTCAAGCTGATGCAAGTCTCCAGCATGCCGCACACCGTCAAGCATTCGGTCGACGATTTCGTTGAGGCGGTTGCCGAAGCGGTAGCCATTGTGCTTGTCGTGAGCCTTGTTTCGCTCGGTCTGCGCACTGGGCTTGTCGTCGTCATCACAATTCCGATCGTGCTGGCCGTGACGGCACTCGCTATGCATCTGTTCGGTATCGGGCTGGACAAAGTCTCGCTCGGCACGCTCGTGCTGGCGCTGGGGCTTCTCGTCGACGATGCCATCATCGCCGTTGAGATGATGGCCGTGAAGCTCGAGCAGGGTTACAGTCGTATGCGCTCGGCCGCCTTCGCCTATACGAGCACTGCGTTCCCGATGCTGACCGGCACGCTCGTCACGGTGTCGGGGTTCCTGCCCATCGCGCTCGCCAAATCGAGCACGGGCGAGTACACGCGGTCGATCTTCGAAGTGTCAGCAATTTCGCTGATCGTTTCGTGGTTCGCAGCCGTGGTGCTGGTGCCGGTGCTCGGTTATCACCTGCTGCCCGAGCAAAAGCGGGACGGTAGCGCGGGACACCATCACGAGCACGATGTCTACGACACAGGCTTTTACCGTCGCCTGTCGGTCTGGATCACGTGGTGTCTCGAGCGCCGCTTGGCCGTACTAGGCGTCACAGCCGTGCTATTCGCAATCGCGATGGCGGCCTTCACGCGCGTTCCGCAGCAGTTCTTTCCGAACTCGGAACGGCCGGAGTTGATTGTCGACATGCGGTTGCCGGAGGGCGCCTCGTTCGAGGCGACGCTGCGTGAGGCGAAGCGCCTTGAAACTTCGCTCGACGGTCGCCCGGAGATCGATCACTTCGTCGATTTCGTCGGTACCGGCGCGCCCCGCTTTTACTTGCCGCTCGATCAGCAGCTTCAGCAGCCCAACTTCGCGCAGTTCGTGATCACGGCCAAAGACCTCGAAACCCGCGAGAAGCTCTTGCACTTGCTTGATGGCGCGCTCGAGAAGCAATTTCCCGGTGTGCGCACGCGTGTGGCGCGGCTCGAGAACGGTCCGCCCGTGGGCTTTCCGATCAAGTTCCGTGTGAGCGGTGATGACATTGCAACCGTGCGTAGCATCGCAGATAAGGTCGCCGAAACGGCGCGCGCCGATGCTCGCACGCGCAACGTGCAATTAGACTGGGACGAGCCGGCGGAGCGTTCGGTCTCGTTCGAGATCGACCAGGACAGGGCGCGTCAGCTCGGCGTAACGTCACAAGACGTATCGAACTTCCTGGCCATGACGCTCTCGGGCTACACGGTTACCCAATACCGCGAGCGCGACAAGTTGATCAACGTCGATTTGCGTTCGCCGAAGAGTGAGCGCGTCGATCCCGCGAAGCTAACGAGCATCGCGATTCCGACGCCGAACGGACCGGTACCGCTGGGCTCGCTCGGACACATCCGGGACACGCTCGAATACGGCGTGATCTGGGAGCGCGACCGCCAGCCGACGATCACCGTGCAAGCCGACGTTCGGGGCAGCGCACAAGGCATCGATGTGGCGCGCGACATCGATCACTCGCTCGCTGCGGTACGCGCCAAGTTACCGGTCGGCTACCACATCGACATCGGCGGCTCGGTCGAGGAAAGCGAGAAAGGTCAGACGTCGATCAACGCGGAGATGCCGATCATGATCATCGCCGTGGTGACGCTGCTCATGATTCAGCTACAAAGTTTTTCGCGGACGTTCATCGTCGTACTGACCGCTCCGCTCGGACTGATTGGCGTGGTACCCGCGCTGCTTCTGTTCAACAAGCCCTTCGGCTTCGTTGCCCTGCTAGGGGTGATAGCGATGTTCGGCATCATCATGCGCAACTCAGTGATTCTGGTTGACCAGATCGATCAGGACATCGCTGCGGGCCAATCGCGCTTCGAGGCGATCGTCGGTGCAACTGTGAGGCGCTTCAGGCCAATCATGCTGACCGCCGCCGCCGCTGTGCTCGCTCTGGTTCCGCTGCTGCGGTCCGGCTTCTTCGGGCCGATGGCGACGGCGCTGATGGGCGGCATCACGATTGCCACTGTGCTGACCTTGTTCTTCCTGCCGGCCCTCTATGCAACGTGCTTCAGAGTCCGCCCCGGCGAGCCCCGGCTGCAACAGGTCGTCGCTGAGCATACGGAGATTTGATCATGAACCTTGCCTGTAAGACATCTGTCGTCGCCGTGGCCGCGACGCTTGCATTGACTGCCTGCGCGTTCGGGCCCAGTGGTGCGGCGCCAGCGATGCCGTCGCCCGCGCACTATGGCGCCGAGGCGCAGCCGTCTAAAACCGTCACTGCGGGCGGTGTTGCGCAGCAGTTCGACGTCGGAGCTGCGCTGGTGCCACAGTGGTGGCGCCTTTACTGCTCCGACTCTCTGGACGCGCTCGTCGAGGAGGGCTTGCGCAACAGCCCGACACTTGCAGCTGCGCAGAAACACCTCGCCGCGGCACAGGAGGACCTTCGCGCGCAAATCGGCGCCTCGACGCTGCCTTCCGTCGACGGACAGGCAGTGGTCGCGCGCGAGCGCAACCCTGTCGTCACGCCGACCGGAACGGACAGCGTGCGCTACAACGTGTTCGTCGGGCAGATCCAGGCGCATTACACCTTCGACCTGTTCGGCGCGACGCGCTACGCAAACGCGGCAAGCGCCGCACGCGTGAACGTGCAGGCATATGAGCTCGAAGCGGCACGCCGCGCGCTCGCCGCCAATATTGTCGGCTCGGCGATTGACGTGGCTTCGCTCGACCGTCAGGTCGCGCTTACCGAACGGCTCGTTGCCGTGGCGAATGAGCAAGCCCGCGACGATCAGCAACGCTATACGCTCGGATCGGTTTCGCGCGCGCAGGCGCTTGCCTCGACGCAAAACGCGGCGTCGATCGCGGCGAGTCTTCCCGCCTTGCGCCAGCAGCGCGCCGCGGCGATCCATGGGCTGGCGGTGCTGATGGGCCGTACGCCCGATAACACCCCGACCGTCCCCGACATCGACAGTCTGTCGTTGCCCGATCATGTGCCTATCGCCGTGCCATCTGATCTGCTGCGTTCGCGTCCTGACATTCAGGCCGCCGACGCCGCCGTGAAGGCCGCGGCAGCCGACGCTGGGGAGGCGACGGCACAACTCTTCCCGAGCTTGTCGCTGACGGCTTCAATGGGTCGTGGCGGCTTTAGCTGGCCTATGTTGCTTTCAGGGGCCGGCGGACTGTGGGCGCTCGGCGCGGGCCTCTCACAGCCGATCTTCCATGGCGGAGCGTTATTCGCGCAACGCCGGGCGGCGATCGACAACTACGATGCGGCGGTCCTGCAATACAAGTCGACGGTGCTGTCGGCGTTCGAGAACGTCGCCGATACGCTCGCGGCGCTGGATAACGACGCGCAAACCTTCGCGTCTGCCCAAATGGCGTCGGACGCGGCGCGTGTGGCATTCGACGATACGGCGTTGCGTCGCCGCATGGGGTCCTTGCCATTAACGGCAGAACACGTGAGCGCGCAGCAATACCTGGATGCCCAGCTTAATGCGGTTCGCGCGGCGAGCCGGCGCATGAGCGATACCGCAGCGCTGTTCCAGGCCATGGGCGAATTGCCGAGCAAGGTCGCTGACCCACAAACGGCATCCAGAGAATGAGTCCATCAGCGTGAGGAGGCGGAGCGGCTCATGTGAGGTGGGTCGCTCTTCATGTCGTGCGTCGTTCGGACATGGCTCCGCCCGCGTTCGTTGAATGCAGCGCCGAGGGATTGTAGGGCGCGACGCTCGCAAGCCGTACTAACACCATTTGTATTGTCGCTTTCCAGTATGGAACATGAGAATCTGATTGCCTGCCACGAGTGCGACCTCCTGTTTCGCAAGCCTCCTCGTTTGAATGGGCTCATCGCTCCCTGAAGTCGTAACGGATCGAAGAAAGAATGGAGAGAACCCGCTGCCGCGAAACGGCAACCAACCTAACCTGCGTTCAGGCCAAAACAGTCACCAGCAGTGTTGAGGTCGATTTCGATTTGCACCGGCAAATCGATGAACTCTGCATCGCGCTTTTCGACCGGTGGTGTGAGCGCCGCGAGCTCACACCACTTATCTATCTGCTGCATGCGTGGCCGTTTTATCCGGCGACACTTCGACTTATCGAGACGCGTCAGCAGTCCTGCGCAAACTGCTGATCTTCCACGCAGACACAATTGACGAACTAGATCGCCAGTTGAATGGCGACATCCATGCGATAGGCCGCTGTTGAACCGAGATCGTCGGCGCGAGACTCGGTTGCGCTTTCACGAGCATGCGTTAGTCGCAAACCGCGCTTCTCGCATCACTCCACATTGACTTCCGACTCGACGACCGGAAGGCGGCGGTGGGCGACCTTTTCGGCCTCGGCTCGCTTGAGCCCGAGCGTTTGCAGGAGGCCTGCGGCAGCACGCTCGGCGAAATGCTCTCCGCTGAAGCTGAATTTCTTCAGGGCGTCTGCCGCCGGCGCGCCAGGGGCGACGAAGTGCAACTCGGCGGCGATCGCGGCAAGCACCATGCCACCGACCGAAAGGAAGGCAATGAAGGGGTCGGCGACGACGAAACGTTTCGCGGCGATGCCCCGTTCGATATCCCGCAGTAGCCGCTGACCCAGGCCGCGGCTCATCATTCGCACCGAAAACCCTTCCCGTATCAGGAACTGTCCCCACACCGGCTCGCGCCGGGCACGCATCAAGGTGTGACGCGTGGAGACGGCGATGACTTCGGCCGGGTCCGCCAGGTCGCCGGTAAGGCGGTCGAGCCAGTCGGCGAACTCCTCGAACACGGAATCGACGAGCGTGGAATAGATCGCCTCCTTGGATTCGAAGTGATTGTAGAAGGAACCGAAGCCGACGTCGGCGGCTTCGGTGATTTCGTTGATGGCTACGCCTTCCATGCCTTTTACGGCCATCAGTCGAAGTGCGGCGTCGAGGAGACGGGCACGCGTCTCACGCTTGCGGCGCGCGCCGCGCGGCTCGCGCTCATCGGCCTCCACGGCGGGGGGGACAGGCGCCTGCGGAATGGGGCGCTTTTTTGTCTGGCGATTCGGGGTGCTCGGCATGACGGTTCCGGTCTCTGGTTTTTCCTAAGTATAGATTCGATTGTCTATATTGACAAAATCATCAGCTATGACTCTAATGTCACAAAACACGGCCGATTGAGACCGGACGAATAAACAAAGCGATGAACGGAGTCAGAGTGGAGACAGGAACACAAACCGGAGTTGAGCCGGTCGAGCTAAATGAGCCCGTTCAGTCAGGGACGGGTGTGCTGCCGTCGGCGGTGGACGTCCTCGTGGTCGGATACGGCCCGGTAGGGGCCGTGATAGCCGTGCTGCTGGCGCGTCACGGCGTGCGTGTCATGGTGGTCGACAAGGCCACCGGGATTTTCATGGCGCCCCGCGCAATCGCGCTCGACAACGAAGCGTTACGTATCCTGCAACTTGCCGGCATAGCGGAGCGCGATTTCGATACCGTTGCCATACCGTACGTTCGCATGTGGTCGCCCACCCTGGGTCAGTTCGGCAAGGTGAATTCGCTTGGCAGTCTGGACGGCCATCCGAAGCTCGTCACGTTCTATCAGCCCGACCTCGAGCGGTGTCTGCGCGAGCGGCTACAAACCTATGACTGCGCGTATATCGCCCTCGGCTCCGAACTACTCGCCTTCACCGAGGAACGCGACCACGTGCTCGCCACGCTGGACGTCGGGCGAGGGCGCACTCATACCGTCCGGGCTCGTTATCTTGTCGGTGCCGACGGTGCGAGCTCGCTCGTTCGCCAGCTCATCGGGCAGGAATTCAAGGGCAAGACCTTCGCTGAGGACTGGCTCATCGTCGATGCCCGCAACGTCCCGAGGCCCATCGATCATATCGAGTTCATTTGCGATCATCGCCGGCCGATTCCCCACATGGTGGCGCCCGGCGGGCGGGAGCGCTGGGAGTTCATGCTGCGCCCTGGCGAGCGTCGCGAGGAAATGGAATCCGACGCCCGCGTCCGAGAGCTGCTCGCGCCATGGGGCGACGTCGACGGCATGATCATCGAGCGCAAGGCCGTCTACCGTTTTCACGCCAGGACCGTCGATGCATTCAGCAAGGGCCGCGTGTTTCTGGCTGGCGACGCTGCCCACATCACGCCCCCGTTCGTGGGACAAGGGTTGGTCGCCGGACTGCGGGATGCGGCCAATCTCTGCTGGAAGCTGGCCTGGGTCATTCAGGGACGCGCGGGGCCGCGGATTCTCGAAACCTACGACGAGGAACGGCGCCCTCATGCGAAGGCGATGATCGACCTTGCGAAGTTCATGGGAAAGCTCGTGATGCCGCGCAATGCCGCCATCGCGTTCATCACTCACGGGTTGATGCGTCTGTCGCGGATGGTGCCGCGGTTGCGCGCGCAGTTCGAGGAGCTGGAAATCAAGCCGAGGAACGCATTCCGCCGCGGACTCTTCGTCAAAGGGCGCTCGGCCACGCGGCTCGTTCGCGGCGCTGTCTTACCGCAGGGCTGGGTGAGAGCGCCCGACGGCAGCACGTGCCTGAGCGACGAGGCGCTCGGGCAAGGACTTGCGCTGATTGGCTTCGGCCGCGACTTGAGAGCGTCGCTCGACTCCGCCACGGCGGCAGCCTTTGCTCGCGCTGGCGGCACAGTCGTCCATATCGCCCATCGGGGACAGCGGCTGCACCCGGCTAGACAGGAAAGCTGGGAGGACCTCGACGGCGTATTCATTCCCGGTCTCGTGCCAGTCGGATGGGCTGCAGTCGTCCGGCCCGACAGGACAATTGTTCACGACGGACCGGCGACTGATGTTTCCCGAATCGTGCGGGAGAGTCTCGCGTTGCTGGGTACCCCAGTGAGCGTGGCGACGCCCGCAGTCGAAACCGCTCTTCGAATCGCCTGACCTCTTCTCGCCATGAAAATGACCAATGTACAGCCGGCCCGTCATCCGAATCCCACGACCAAAGCGTCGGCGCTGGCCTACCTGATATTCGATCGTCCGGACCTCGAGAAAGCCGAGCAGTTTCTCGCTGACTTCGGACTCCAACCTGTCTCATGGGATGAATCGCAACTACTTTTGCGGGGCACAGGCGCCGCGCATTTCTGTTACGTGGTCCGCAAGGCGCCAAAGGCGCGGTTCGTCGGTTTCGGACTGCAGCTCGACAGCAAAGCCGATCTGGACGCGCTTGCAAAGATCTCTGGCGCTTCGGGGGTGGAACCTTCCCCTTGGCCGGGCGGCGGCTACTACGTGCGACTCACCGATCCCTCCGGCTTTCGCGTCGACGCCATAGCGGGGCAGACGCCTGCCGTGTTCTTGCCGCATCGTCCGCCGTTGCGATTCAACTCCGTTGATGCGGCGGTCCGCATCAACGGGACGCAGCGGCCACCCACAGGTGCGCCGGAGGTCATCAAGCTGGGACATGTCGTACTGGAATTGGCGGACTTTCAGGAGACTTGCGCATGGTACACGCAGCATTTCGGGTTCATCCCGAGCGATGTGCAGGTGCTTCCAGACGGCTCGCCGGCCGTTGCATTCATGCGGCTCGATCGTGGCGACCGGCCCGCCGATCACCACACGCTCGCACTGGCCCAAGGGTTCGTACCGACTTATAGCCACAGCGCCTATGAATTGGTAGACGCCGATGCGCTGGGCATGGGGAACCGCGTTCTGCGCGAGAAAGGGTGGACGCACGCTTGGGGAATCGGGCGGCACATCCTTGGCAGCCAGGTCTTCGATTACTGGCAGGACCCGTGGGGCGACAAACACGAGCACTACTGCGACGGCGACCTGTTCACGGCCGACAAGCCGACGGGCACGCACGACGTGAGCCGCGAAGCAATGGCTCAATGGGGGCCGACGATGCCACGCACCTTTACGAAGCCAAAGTTCACGCCGTCCAGCTTGATGGCGCTGCTTCGCAACCTGCGCCGTAGCCCTGACTTGACGGTAAGAAAGCTTTTGACCCTGGCCAAGATTTTTGCCTGAAGGCCAACCGATTTCCTGACACACGAGAGACGCACATATGCCACTGCACGTTCTGCATTACAAGCACCAAGGCCGCGCCCAATGGGGTGTGGTCAGCAAGGGTGTCATTACGCCGATCCCAGGCGACTTCAAGACGACCGCCGATTTTATTGAAGCCAATCCGGTCGAAAGGCTGAGCTTGCTCAGCGGTCCAACGATTCCGGAATCCGAGGTGGAGTGGCTGTCGCCCGTCACCGTCAATCAGCAATTCATTTGCCAAGGTGCGAACTACAGGCAGCACATGATCGAGTCGGGCATGGACCCGGATGCGAAGAAGTTCAACATGATCTTCACGAAGGCGACAAGTTGCATCGTCTCCGCCGACTCGCCGCTCGTGAAGCCCAAGCATGTGAAGTTCCTCGACTACGAGATCGAACTGGGCCTTGTGCTCAAGCGCGACATCACGTCCGGACGGACCATCACGGACGAGGACTTGCACGAGTACATCGCCGGCCTGGTGATCGTTAACGATTACTCCGCTCGCGACATCCAGATTCCCCAGATGCAGTTCTACAAGGGCAAGAGCTATCGCACATTCGGGCCGGTCGGCCCTTACCTGTGCCTGCTCGAGCAGCAGGATATCCCGAAGCTCAAGGCGCTCGACCTCACCTTGACGGTCAATGACGAGGTTCGCCAGAAGGACTCGACGGCCAATCTGGTCTACGGTCCGGCGGAGACCTTGACGGAGCTTTCCAGCGTGCACGATCTTCACACCGGGGATTTGCTCGCAACGGGCACGCCCGCCGGTTGCGCACTGAGCATTCCGTCGCCGGAAAAGATGCGCGCGGCGGCACAGTTGCCTGAAGCGGAAAAATGGAGGCTCTTCATAGAGCTGCAGGCGCAAAGGCCGCAGTATCTGCGGGCGGGTGACCTCGTGGAGGCGCGTATCACGAGCCTCGACGGGTCGATCAATCTCGGTGTTCAGCACAACCTTGTCGTAGACGAGGCCGCATGAAAGGCATCGCGACCCGGAAAGACGTTCTTGCGATCGAAGCGCAAGGGCTGCCGGCTGACCTCCCGATCAGCACATACGAGATGATCCGTCGCGCCGCGGCTATCGATCCGTCGGCGCCTGCGCTCTCGTTTTTTCTGACCGCGGACGCTCATCGGGATGCCGAGTGTTGGACCTACGGCGAACTGGTACGTGATATTACGCGTACCGCGAACATGTTCACGCGCCTTGGTGTACGCCGGGATTCCGTAGTTGCCTATGTTCTTCCCAATCTTCCAGAAACGCATTTCGTGATCTGGGGAGGGGAAGCGGCAGGCATCGTCTGTGCGATTAATCCTTTGCTCGAAGGCGAGGCGATTGCGGAGTTGCTCAACGCATCGGGTGCCAGTGTGCTGGTGACGCTCGCGCCGTTTCCGGGCACGGATATTTGGCAAAAGGTGCACGCGGTCATCGACAAGATCACGTCTTTGCAACATGTGGTGCTCGTGAATCTGGCCGAACGCGTACCGGGGGCAGAACGGTTCGCAGCGCGGATGCTGCAACGTAGCGAGTGCTTGAGGCTGCACGGAAAGGGGGGGATGCGCAGCGCGGTTCCAGCGCACATCGAGATTCACGACTTCGGCACTGCCATTGCGCAGGAGTCGGGGACAGCACTCCGTAGTGAGCGGCACTTCTTCGCCGACGATGTGTCGTCGTACTTCTGTACAGGCGGGACGACCGGGTTGCCGAAAATCGCGATGCGCTGCCACGGCAATGAGGTGGCCAATGCCTGGAGCACGGGTCAATTCTTCGGCGAAAGCATCGGGCCAGGAAAGACGCTTTTCTGCGGACTCCCACTCTTTCACGTGAATGCCGTGATGGCGACGGGTCTGTTGCCTTTCTCCAAAGGCGCGCATGTTGTGCTCGGCACGCCACAAGGCTATCGAGGCGATGGCCTTGTCAAACATTTCTGGGAAATCGTTGAGCACTACCGCATCAATTTCTTTAGCGGTGTCCCGACGCTTTATGCGGGGTTACTCGATATTCCTGTCGGCGAGCGCGATGTGAGATCGCTGGAGTATGGACTGTGCGGTGCGGCTCCCATGCCGGTCGAAGTTTTCCGGTCCTTTCAGGAAACGACGCGGATCCGGATTCTCGAGGGCTATGGCCTGACCGAGGGGACCTGCGTGAGCAGCGCCAATCCGCCGTTGGGGGAGCGAAGGCTCGGATCGATTGGGCTTCGCATCCCTGGCCAGGAGATGAAAGCCATCATCGTAGACGCCGACGGACGATATGTACGGAATTGCGAGATCGATGAGGTCGGTCTGCTTGTTATTTCCGGCCGGAACGTCTTTCTCGGATATATCGTGCAAGAGCAGAACAGGGGCCTCTGGCTGGACCTTGGCGATGGTAGGCGCTGGCTTAATACCGGCGACCTCGGGCGTTGCGATGCTGAAGGGTATTTCTGGCTGACTGGCCGCAGGAAGGACTTGATCATTCGAGGCGGTCACAACATCGATCCCGCTGCAATAGAGGAACCGCTTCATCGCCATCCCGCCGTCCAGATTGCTGCGGCGGTTGGGCGTCCCGATGCACATGCCGGCGAGTTGCCGATTGCCTATGTCCAACTCAAGCCGGGTGCAACCACGACTGTAGATGAACTCATCGAATATGTGCGACGCGAGATTGGCGAGCGGGCAGCGCTGCCTAAGCAGATCAAAATCCTCGACGTGATGCCGCTTACCGGGGTAGGCAAAATTTTCAAGCTGGAACTGAAGCGGCGCGAAACGGTGGACGCACTACGCTCGGCACTCTCGGAGGCCGGTGTCGAGGGGGCAACCGTGAGTGTCACTGAAGACACGTCGCGTGGAATTGCACTCCATGTCGAATTTTCCGATCCGGCGCTCGTAGCACTAGCGACGTCGGTGCTCGGCCGATTTCCGTTTGCATTTTCGATTTCCATCAACTCGGCGCATTCCGTTGCACCCCTAGATTAAAGGTTAATCACCGCCTATGCGTCCTTGCTCGGCATTCAAAATGTAACTTTATAGAGTTAGTAGTGCAAATTTATTTAAACGAGAGGAAGTGGGTGTTGCATTAACAAGGTCCTCGCGTTTGCTGATCGAAAAATGGCTCGGGCCAGCTCGTTCAAGGCCGATTGGGGTTGCCCGATTCGGTCGTGCATGTGCGGATAGGGGGCTATGTACGTATTGAGATTTCGATGCCGACGAGCCCGATTGTTTCTTTTTCTCTCGACACCGCGACGGCGCGTGATGCCTGGTCTCGGGCGAGGCAGAACACTTGGCGATGCACGCTTACTAGAGTTCAGGGCCTTTGAGGCATGCGGTACCCACTACAAATCGCTGAGCACGAGTGAGTGCCCGGTTCGAACGGCATCCCGCTGATTTACAAAATTTTCACACCAAGAGACAGGACGAGACACATGAGGAACTATAGGAGAACGGTCAGCTTTGCTGCCGTGGTGGCTTCCATCTGCGTGGCTGCATTTACCGGTAATGCGAATGCTCAGTCGGCCGGAAGCGCGACGCTATCAGTAGGTTGGCTCCACGTCGCGCCGCAGGGAGATGCAACGCCGCTGACGGTGGAAAGTGTTGGCGGCGTGCCGGTGAATCAACAACTGGTCGGTAGCGGGGCGCACGCGACCTCCACGGATACGATAGGGATTACCACGGAGTACTACGTCACGGATAACATCGGTGTCGCGCTGCTTTATGGACTCCCACTCAAAGTAAATCTGGTTGGCAATGGGACGCTCCAGAAGTACGGCACCCTCGGCTCAACGACGCCGATGCCGCCCGCCCTCGACCTTCGATACCACCTGTTTTCGGCCGAGTCGAATTTCCGTCCATTCATCGGACTAGGTGTGAACTACACGTGGTTCACACAGGTCCGGGCGACCAACAGCCAGTTTATTACCGATAGTTTTGGTCCCGGCGGTTCCGCACACGCGACGCTCAGTTCATCGTGGAATCCGGTATTCGAACTTGGGGCAAATTACGCGATTACAAAACACTGGTCTGTCGGTGCCTCTCTTAACTACATTCCGGTGAAGACAAACCTTACGCTATACGGGCAGACCGCAATGGGAACGCAGATCGTGTCCAAATCGACGCTTCGACTCAATCCCCTTAGCGTCTTCTTGAACGTTGGCTATACGTTCTAGCCGCGCTGCTCCAAAGCGAGCCGACCTTCCCTGGACTCTTACCCGCAGCCCCGCAAAACCCGCGTTCTCCCGAGCTGCTCACCACCTCGGGAGAAACGGTCGGTTATTCCCTGATACCACCGACTACGCACCAAAGCTTCATTTTGGATCGAACGATGAAACGACAGGTCCTGAAGACCATTCTCTTTGCCTTGCCAAAGGTCCTTGGCCTGACGGCACGCCGCTTCCCCGCCTATCGTGATCGCCTGAAGGAGCGCGATCTCGTCGCCTGGATTGGGCTCATGGATGAAAGCGTCGGCCGCGTCATCGAGTTCAAGAACGGCCGCATTCGGTCACGCGCCGGCAGGCGTTCGCGGCCCGACGTGCGCATGGCCTTTAAGGATGTCGCTACCGCCCTGAAGTTTCTTTCGCCCAATCCGGACCAGGGCGAAATCATCCACGCCGCCAAGAACTTCAAGGTGGTGACCGACGGCGAGGACGAGTTGTTGGTTTGGCTCATGCAAACTCTGGGCATGATGAAGACCGTCGGTCTGCCGATGGGCACGCCCATGCGTGACGGCACCCGCCGCTACACCACCTGTACCAATGGCGGACCGCTCTTCGTCTACGTCAAGGATGGCCGCATCGTCCGCGTGACCCCCATCGAACTGGACAATACGGATCCGCCAAGTTGGGTGATCGAGGCGCGCGGACGCCGCTTCAGTCCGCCACGGCGTGGATTGGTCGCGCCTCACGCCTTGACTCTCAAGTCGCTGGTTTACTCTGACAAGCGAATCCTTCATCCCATGAAGCGGGTCGACTTCGACCCCGACGGTGAACGCAATCCCCAGAACCGAGGCAAGTCCGGCTACGTGCCTATCAGCTGGGATGAGGCTCTGGACATCGTTGCCAAGGAGATTAACCGACAGAAGCGCGTTCACGGTCCCGGTTCGATCACATTCCCAATGTCGTCCCACCACCAGTGGGGCAACGTCGGCTACTACCTCAGCGCGCTGACGCGCTTTGCTAACCTGATTGGCTTCACTCGCGTCGCCGCGAATCCAGACAGCTGGGAAGGTTGGTACTGGGGCGCCATGCATCATTTCGGCAACTCGATGCGCATCGGCGTTCCCTCCGGCTATGGCGGCGTCGAGGATGGCCTCAAGGAAGCCGACATGATCGTCTTCTGGTCCTGCGACCCCGAGAGCACCAATGGGGCCTATGCGGGATTTGAGGGTACGCCGCGACGTTTGTGGGCCAAGGAACTCGGCATTGAGTTCGTTCATATCGACCCACACTGCAACCCTACCGCCCAGTTGCTGGGCGGGCGCTGGATCCCGATCCGACCGCAAACCGACGCCGCCTTGGCGACCGCCATCATGTACGTATGGGCGGTGGAGGGTCTGTACGACAAGGCTTATGTTGCCACCCGCACGACAGGATTCGATGAGTGGAGGGCGTATCTTCTCGGTGAATCCGACAGTATTCCCAAGACTCCCGAGTGGCAGGAAAGCGAGACCGGCGTGCCCGCCAAGGACGTTCGTGCGCTTGCGCGCCTATGGGGAAATAAGAAGGTCCATTTGGCCGTCGGGATGACCGGCGCCGGATTCGGTGGCGCGGGCCGCGGGGCGACCGGAGCGCAATGGGCGCGCTGCATGATCATGATGATGGCCATGCAAGGCTGGGGCAAGCCGGGAGTCAATTTCGGCTGCCTCGAGGTCGGTGCTCCCCACGATCTCCATTTCTACTTTCCCGGCTACGCGGACGGCGGCATTTCCGGCGACCTTGCCTGGACCGCCAACGCGGTGAACAACTATCAGCGCATGCCGCACATCTTGACCATGAATCCGGTCAAGCAGATGGTGCCGCGGCAGCAATTGCCCGATGCCATCCTCAACGGGCACGCCACCGGCTACCTCTGGGACGGGATGTCCCAGGAAGCCCAGTTTGCGCCGTTCAGCTACCCCATGCCCGGGTATTCGCCGATCCATATGATTTATCGCTACGGAGGGTCCGCCTTCAGCACCGTGACCAATTCCGGACGCTGGGCCGACGCCTATCGGCACACGAGCATCGAGTTCGTCGTCAACCAGTCGATCTGGATGGAGGGCGAGGCTCAGTTCGCCGACATCATCCTACCGGCGTGCACTCCGCTGGAGCGCTGGGATATCGGCGAATGGGCGAATTCTGGTGGCTACGCCCACCATGGGTTTGGCACAGTGAATCATCGGATGCTGACGCTGCAGCACAAGTGCATCGAGCCTTTGGGCGAGTCCCGCTCCGATTACGATATTTTCACTGCCATCCTGACGCGGCTGGACTTGGGCGGGGTGTTCACCGAAGGATGCGGTGAGCTGGACTGGGTCAAGCGGGTGTTCGACTCCTCGGATCTGCCCGATCACATTTCATGGCGCGAGTTCTGCCGCAAGGGCTATTTCGTCGTGCCGCCCGAAAAGCCGGAGTTGCGCCATCCCGTGGACATGCGTTGGTTCGCGGAGGGCCAGCGAAAGGACTTGCAAGAACCGCATCCGCTGCCGTCGCAGTTCGCCGAAAAGTTCGGTGTGGGCTTGCAGACGCCGAGCGGCAAGATCGAGTTCGTGCCGGAGTTACTGAAGAGGCACACTGCGGACAATCCCGACCGGCCACCGCTCAACCGATATATCCCATCCTGGGAGGGCCTGCGCTCGGACCTGGCCCGGCGCTATCCGCTGCAATTGATCGCCACGCACAGCCGCTACAGCTTCCATACCCATTGTGACGGCAAGAATTCGTCGGTCAACAGCGTCGAGGACCACCGCGCCCTGATAAGCGGGCACCGCTTCTGGCTACTGAGGCTCAGTCCGGCTGACGCCGCCATTCGAGGCATTGCCCATCGCGACCTCGTCAAAGTGCACAACGACCGTGGAGCCGTGATCTGCGCGGCCGACGTCTCGCCGCTGGTTAGCGCGGGAGTGGTCAAGTCGTACGAGGCGAGCGCTGAATATCAGCTAATCGAAATCGACGGCGAGCACGTCGAGATTGGCGGTTGCATGAACGTGCTCACACCCGACCGGCCTCAAACCGCCGGCACCAGCAGCATGAGCCCGAATTCCTGCCTGGTGCAGGTCGAAAAGTGGCGAGGCGCCGAGGCGTTCATGCTCGGTCGCGCAGCGTGAGGAACATGGAATGAGCAAGTGGAATCTGGTTATCAAAGTCGGGCGTTGCGAGAACTGCCAGAACTGTGTCATTGCCGCGCGGGACGAGCACGTCGGCAACGACTTCCCCGGTTATGCCGCGCCCGCCGCGGCTAACGCCGACAGTCCCGTGCGCATCGTGCGCCGTGTTCAGGGCGACTCGCATATGGTCGAGACCACGTATCTGCCGGTCATGTGCAACCATTGTGACGAAGCGCCGTGCATGCGTGTGGGCGGTAGCGCCATTCGCAAGCGAGCCGACGGCATCGTCATTATCGATCCCGAGAAGGCGCGGGGAAGGAAGGACATCGTGAAGTCGTGCCCGTACAAAGCGATCGTCTGGAATGAAGAACTGCAACTGCCGCAGACCTGGATCTTCGATGCCCACCTGCTCGATCAGGGGTGGCGCCAGCCGCGTTGCCAGCAGTCCTGTCCCACCGACGTTTTCGAGACGGTCAAGCTCGATGACGCGGCGATGGCCGAGAAGGCTCGGCGCGAGGGACTCAAGGTATTGCGTCCCAACCTGGGCACGAAGCCACGCGTGTGGTACAGCGGCCTCGAGCGCTGGGAAACCTGCTTCATCGGCGGAAGCGTCAGCGCGCGGATGGGAGATGCGGTCGAGTGCGTCACGGATGCGGTCGTTGCGCTATACGTCGGCAATCAGAAGGTGGCCGAAACCGTCTCGGACGGCTTCGGCGATTTCCGGTTCGGCGGCCTTGTCAAGGAAAGCGGCACCTATAGAGTCGAAATCCGTCATTCCCTCGGCAACGCCTGGCGCAATTGCGAATTGGACGAAAGCGTTTACCTGGGCGAGATCCGGCTTGTCCTGCCGACAAACAGCGTGGGGGGCGCGTGATCATGAGCACCGCGACGAAGCTGCTTTGCCTGAGACCGGCGGACCCTATCGCACTGGAGACACGAAGAACCGCGATGCCACGACCGGGAAAGGGCGAGGTTCTGGTCCGGGTCGAGGCGACATCGGTCAATCCCATCGACGTCAAGCGCGCCAAGGGGTACGGCCGGCGTCTCCTGAGCCTCAAGGGGGCAGGAAAGTATCCTCTGTCCCTCGGCAACGATTTTGCCGGAGAGATCGTTTCAGTGGGCGCCGGTGTCAGCCCGTGGCTACCGGGCGACCGGGTCATGGGGTTGGTGCCCACAGGTAAGAAGGGCGGTGCGCATGCCACGCACCTGACGGTGAACGCTCGCCTAGTGCGGCCGACGGTCGGCGGGCTCGCTTCCAACGAATTGGCCGCTTTTCCCTATACGTTTACCACGCTCTGGTTGGCGCTACGCGGCGCTGGCATCAATGAAGGCAATACAAAAGGGCGGAACGTGCTGGTGCACGGTGCATCGGGTGGTCTCGGCCAGTTGGCGCTTCAGGTCCTTGGGGCGTGGGGAGCTTCAGTCACCGCCATCTGCAGCAAGGCAAACATCGACCTCTGCCGGAATCTCGGCGCGACCAGCGTATGGGACAGGACCCGCGGCCGCCTGGACGAACTGCCCGATTATTTCGACGCCTGCCTGAATTTCGGCGCCTGGGAGGATGAGGCAACCCTTCTCAGCCGGCTCCGGCAGGGAGCCCTGGGATACGCCACAACCGTTCATCCGCTCCTCAGCAACATCGACCGCTGCGGTCTTCTATTGGGGGCTTGGCGCTCGCGCCAGGACTGGCGGTGTATGCAATCGCTGGCCGAAGCGAAGGGCGCACAATACCGCTGGATCATCTTCCAACCGGATGGAAACGCCCTCGACATGCTGCACCAATTCCTCACGAAGGGCGCGCTGACGCTGTCCGTGGGCGTCTCGGTGCCATTTTCCGATGCAAAGCTGGCGTTCGAACACGCCGCCCAACACAAGAAAGGGCGCGCGATTTTGCTTCCCATGGAGGCTCCAGCAAGTTGACGAGCGCGGAGTCTCTGCGCGGCTCAAGAATAGCCGGTACGAGCTCGCTCATCGCACACTTCGATTTCCTCTGCGCGTCCGAAAGAGGCGTCGCCCGCTACGTTCTCGTGCTTTTAATATTGACATAAATATCAATGTTGAGTTTAATGTCGTTATTGTGGCCTGCCCGATGTCACGATGGAGGGCGATGTCGTGGGCGCAGTCGCGCGGCTGCGTGGTGTTGGGGCGTGTGCCGATGCAGCCTCCCGTTGGCGCGCGACGTGAACTCGTGCGCGTCGTCGACTGACGGCGTATTCTCACCGTCGCATACGAAGGCAGTAAGGCGGGCTTCATCAAATTGAGTAGGTTGATAACGCTTGCCGAGGCGGCACTTTGAATGCAACGCTCCTATCAGCAATGGCGGCACTGTTCGGTGCAGCGATCGCCGGCCTGACATCCGTTGTCGCGCAACGAACGCAGGCCAAGGCAGAGTGGCTTGCGCACGACCGCATCCACCGGCAGGAACTCTATAAGGAGTTCATCGAGGAGTCCTCACGTTGCTATGTACACGCGCTTCAGCACAATGAGCCGGACCTTGCTGCTCTCGTCAGTCTGTTCGCGAAGATAAGCCGTATGCGTGTCCAATCCTCGACTGAGGTTGCGAACGAGGCCGCTTTGGTTGGGCGAAGGATTGTGGATACCTATCACGCGCCGGGAAAAACGTTTCTACAACTGAGCGAAATGCTCGACGACGGTTCGATTGACATCCTCGGACGATTCAGCGACGTTTGCCGCGCCGAGTTCGCTTCGCTGCGGGAGCGACAATTGTGAGTGACGAGTCAACGCGGAGGTTGCACGAATTGGTCGGGGTAGGCCGGGACACTGTCAAATCCTGTGTCGAGAGAACCAATGCGAACCCCGTCATCTGACATGCGCGCCTATGTCGTGGCACTACCGATGGTGATCTCATTAGTACGGGTTCCATGAAGCGGGAACGCACGACACATGCACAGCGCAGAGAACAGACGCGTGAGCACCTAGTTGAGGCCGCGCGGACGATGTTCGTCAAAAAGGGGTTGGCCGCCACAAGCGTGGAGGACATCGCTGCGGCGGCCGGCTACACGCGCGGCGCGTTCTACTCGAATTTCGACGGTAAGCCGGAACTGCTGCTTGAGTTGCTGCGCCGGGACCACGACAGCGCGCAAGCCAACCTGCGAGCGATCATGGAAGAAGGCGGCACGTCCGCTGGAACGACGGCGTGCGCCATCGCGTACGACAGCCGATATTTTCGTGATCAAGACTTCTTTCTGCTTTGGGTCGAAGCGAAACTCCTCGCGTATCGAGACGCGGGGTTTCAGGAACGCCTTAACGCCTTGCGGCACGAAAAGCTCGACCAGATCAGCGCGTACATCCGCGCGTTTTCGGAGCGCGACGGCAGATCATTGCCCCTGCAGGCGGACGCCCTCGCGCTCGGCTTAGTGAGCCTGTGCGATGGAGTGCAGTTCTTCAGACTGTGCGATCCGCAGATGGTGAGCGATCAGGTGATGCAGACATTGCTCGCCGGATTTTTTTCGTGCGTATTGCGGCGAGGGGCGGAAGAAATACCGCAGACCGATCATCGAGAGGGCGTGCCCGACCGAGGCCACGGACGTTCGACGCCCACCGCGGGCGCCGACAAGGCCCGTGACCCGGGCCCAGCACAATGAAATTGCAGGCAATTGCCTTGCCAACGCGCTGTACCCCTGTCACCCTGGCGGCCGTCAGAACTCGAAGCCCCACGGAGGTTTTCAGTCTCGTACGGTTGGCGCCGGTAGTTGTGTATGTGAAGCTGAAAAGGAGACTGGCAATGTATTACGACCGTACGAATTCCCCAATTATTGATCACAGAAGCGGCACGAATGACCCGAGCGACGTGGGTTCGGCTTCGAACGATGTCGTCGAGCTGATCAATGTCACTCCGGCGAGGAATTGGGCATGGGCGCACCATAGCGACTTATACGACTGGATGGACTCGCATAGTCCGTTTCCTGCATCAGGCTCGTCGGAGTGACTGCGGAATGGCGGCGCAAGCTATCGGCGATTCAGGGAACTCGAATCGCGTCGGTCGTCCATTGGCGACTGACTGGGAAAATCGCCGCAGACTTAAGCCAGACTTCTCGAGGTTACCCATGCATAACGAATACTTTCAGATCAGCAACGAATCCGGCATCGCACATCTCCAGCTGAACCGTCCCGACCGCTTCAATACGATGGGCCAGGCCTTCTTTACCGGGTTGCGCGACGCCGTACTGACGCTCGATGGCACGGGCGATACTCGCGCCCTTGTCATCAGTTCCACCGGAAAGCATTTTTCGGCCGGCATGGCGCTCGACGTGTTCACCGGCACGATGGATGGGTTTGACAACAGCAGTCCACGGGCCCGGTTGGGCTTCCAGCACGCATTGAGAAATCTGATGGATTGCCTCGATACGCTCGATCAGGTCAGGTTTCCCGTCATCTGCGCAATTCAGGGCGGCTGCATCGGCGGCGGCCTCGATCTTGCCGTCGCCTGCGACATTCGCGTTTGCACGACCGATGCATTCTTCGCACTGCAGGAGACTCAGATCGGCATGACGGCTGACCTCGGCGTGCTCCAGCGCCTGCCGAAAATCATTCCCGCCGGCGTGGCTCGCCAGATGGCCTACACCAGTGAGCGGTTGAGCGCTGAGCGTGCATTGGCAGTGGGCCTGGTGAATGCCATGTTGCCCGATGCCGAGGCGCTGCTCCTACACGCGATGGAGCTGGCCCGAACCATCGCGTCGAAGTCCCCACTGGCCGTTGCCGGGTGCAAGACTGCGATCAACTTCGCGCGCGATCACAGTACGTCCGAATCTCTGCGTCATATGGCCTTGCTGCAGAGCGCGATCTTCGACACCCAAGATCTTGCCGAGGCAATTTCGGCCTGGCATGGAAAGCGAGAGGGTCGCTTCGACGCACTGTCGCCGCTGGTAACCCGCGCGACAGGCAATCCGCGGTGACAGGGAACCGCTGCAGGCCAGTCGCGCACTCGCTGGTTTGCAGCCGTCTCGCTGGGAAGGTCAAAATCCGACGGGAACGTCCTGCTCCGCTCGACCTATCAGACTCGATCCACCCGACACGTGATCTCGAGTCCAGCGGAAAAAATGGAGTTTCCACACGGACTCATCGTTGATTCTGGCGCAAGCTGACGCTCGCCGATATATTGAGGTGGATTGGTGGACTGAGTCCGCGCGGTGAAGCCAGCGGTTGCGATGATAACCTCCGCCTTATCGCGGCTAGCGCAGTGAGGAAGGGCAGAGGACGCATCGGACCGCAATTCGGTGCGGATTCAACCGGTTTCGGCAAATGGCGGCGCCCTCAAGCCGCGCTCGCGGCCCGCTTGTTCACGGGCGCGGTGGAACCGCGCTTGACGAGAAACGGCGTGGACGTCTCGACGACGCTCTTACCGCCGGAGTGTCCCGACATCAACGCAAGCAACAACTCCACGCTCTTGGATGCGATCTCCTCAGTGGGGATCGCAACGGTGGTCAGCGGCGGCCGAGAGCGTTGCGCAGGCTCGATATCCGTGATGCTCACGATCGACAGATCTCGCGGCACGTCCAGGCCGAAGTCGGCCGCGGCATTGAGCGCCCCAAGTGCGGGGAGGTCATTGGACACGAATAGCGCTGTCAGGTCCGGGCGCGCCTTCAGCAGTTCGATCGTGGTGTCGTAACCGCTCTCGTAGCTGTCGCTTGCGAACCGCTCATCGGCGGCGCTTGGCCGGATGCCCGCGCTGCGCAGCGCGTCGCGATAGCCGCGGTAACGGCCACGATGGATGCCTGTCTTGGGGCTGCCGATAACGGCGCCGATCCGACGATGACCGAGCTCGATCAGGTGAGCGGTGGCGATCCGCCCGGCCGCCTTCGAATCGAATGCAACGCATGGAATACCCGGCGGTTCGTCGGGAAGCTCCCAGATGCTGATGACGACCGGGATGCCACGCACTTCGACTTCGCGCAACTGCTCGACGGGCAAGTCTCCGTGATTGGCGACCAGCACGCCGTCCGCGAGCGACCCGCCGACTTCCTCCAGAAACCGCGTGCCGCCGTCTTGCTCATGGTCGGTGTTGCAGACCAGCAGGTATCGCCCGTGCCGAAGGGCCGCGAGATTCGTCGCGAGCGTGAATTCCGGGTAGAACGGGTTGGTGATGCAGCCGAGCATCAGCGCCAGCGTCGGTGCCTTGCGCTCGACGAGCGCCCGCGCGGCCAGGTTGGGGCGATACCCCTCGCGTTCGGCAACCTCGAGCACGCGCCTGCGCGTTTCCTCGCCCACGCGCCCCTTGCCGCGCAACACGTTCGATACCGTCATGGGTGAAACACCCGCGTGTTCCGCAACGTCCTTGATGGTCGCCGCTGCGTCCCGTTTCTTGTGCATCCGCGTGAGCCGTCCGCCGAGGGGCTGTTAGTCTGAGACGCAATATAGCGTCAGGGCGCAGGCGACGCCAGAGCCAGATATCCGGGCAAACCACGACGAAATTTGCACTTGCAACGGCTAGGCGACCGGCGTACATTCCGCAAAAACAATAGAACGTTTTCTGGCGCGATGGCCCTTGGGGCCATTTTTCAGCGCCGATTGATTTAACGTTAAATCAAAGGTGGAGACATGGCTGCAATTACGTTATCGGAGGTGTCCAAGGCGTACGGCGAGCATCCGCCGGTGCTGCGCGACATCAACCTGGAAATCGGCGCCAACGAGTTCTGCGTCTTCCTCGGCCCGTCTGGCTGCGGGAAGTCGACACTGCTGAGGATCATCGCGGGACTCGAGGATGCGACGGACGGCGAGGTCAGGATCTCCGGCAAGCTCATGAACGACGTGCCGCCGTCGCAGCGCGGCGTGGCGATGGTGTTCCAGAGCTATGCGCTGTTTCCGCACATGACGGTGGCCGAGAACATGGGCTTCGGCCTGAAGCTCGCCAAGACGCCGCGCGATGAAATCGAGCGCCGGGTCGGCAAGGCCGCGCAAACACTGCAACTCGACGCGCTGCTCGAGCGCAAGCCGGCCGCGCTGTCGGGCGGGCAGCGGCAGCGGGTTGCCATTGGCCGCGCGATCGTGCGCGAACCGGGCGTGTTCCTGTTCGACGAGCCGCTCTCGAATCTGGACGCCATGCTGCGCGGACAGACGCGCGTCGAAATCGCCCGGCTGCACAACCAGTTCGCGCAGGCCAGCACGGTCTACGTCACCCACGACCAGATCGAGGCCATGACGCTGGGCGACAAGATCGTGTTGCTGCATGCGGGCAAGGATGCTGAGCGCTTCGGCAGCATCGCGCAGATCGGCGCGCCGCTCGACCTTTATCACCGGCCAAACAGCCGCTTTGTCGCGGGCTTCATCGGCACGCCGCGCATGAATTTTCTGGAGGCCAAGGTCGTGTCGAGCGATGCGCTCGGCGTCGCGGTGCGGCTCGACGGCTCCGGCGAGATGTTGCGCGTGTCGGCGTCCGGCGCTGCGTTGACGGCTGCGCAGCCCGTCACGCTCGGCATTCGTCCCGAGCATCTGCAGGCTGGAGAACGGGCCGAGGCAAGTGGCGCCGAGGCGCCGCCGCAGGCCATCGTGCGCAAGGTCGCGCTCGTGGAGCGGCTTGGCGAGCAGAGCTATCTGCATCTCGACGATCCGGCCGGCGCGACATTGCTGGCGAAAGTGCAGGGCGACACGGCCAGCCACGCCGGCGACACGATTCGACTCATGGCGCCGGCGCCATGCTGTCACCTCTTCACCGCGGACGGCCGCGCCGTGCCGCCGCTTCATTAAAAACAATCCGGAGACACTTCATGAAGACGATTCGCCGACTGCCGGCGCTTGCCGTTGCGTTAGCCCTTGCCACCGGCGCCCACGCGGGCACCTTGAACTTCAACGTCGCGTTCAAGGGCGCCAATCAGCGCGCCCTGTGGGAGAGCGTCATCGCCGACTTCGAGAAGGCGAATCCCGACGTGAAGGTGAAAGCGAATTTCGTCGAGGAGGAAGCGTACAAGGTTCAACTGCCGGCGTGGCTCACGACCGTCGCACCCGACGTCGTCAAGTGGCACGAGGGTGAGCGCATGGCGTATTACGCGAAGCGGGGCTTGTTCGAGGACCTGTCGGCCGACTGGCAGAAGAACAGCTGGAACACCGAGTTCGCTTCGCTGAAGCAGGCGTCGTCTTACGCCGGAAAGCAGTACGCAGTCCCAACCGACTATTTCTCGTGGGGGCTCTTCTATCGCAAGGACCTGTTCCAGAAGGCCGGTATCGCGAGCGAGCCGAAGACCTGGGACGAATTTCTCGAAGCGTGCCGCAAGCTGAAAGCCGCGGGCATTGCGCCGATCGCCGTGGGCGGCCGCGATGCGTGGACGCTTGCCGCGTGGTTCGACTACCTTGACCTGCGGCTGAACGGCTACGCCTTCCACATGCAGTTGATGGCAGGCCAGGTGCCCTATACCGATGCCCGCGTCAAGAAGGTGTACCAGGCGTGGAAGACGCTCATCGACGAAAAGTACTTCATCGACAACCCGCTCTCGTACAGCCTCGATTCGGTGCAGCCGCTCTATATCCAGGGCAAGGCCGCGATGATGCTGATGGGGACCTTCCTCTCAGCTGGCTTGCCCTCGTCGATCAAACCGGAAACGGGCTACTTCCAGTTTCCGGTGGTCGATCCGAAGGTGTCGGTCGCGGAAGACGGGTCGGCGGAGTGCCTCAACATCCCGGCTCGCGCCACCAACAAAGCGGACGCGCGGCGTTTTCTGGCGTTCGTCGCCCAGGCGGACGTCGACGGAAAGTATGCCGCTGCGTTCGGCTCGTTGCCGGCCAACAATCAGTCGCCGTTGCCGGACGATCCGATCGCGCGCAAGGGGTTCGACATCCTGTCGAAAACCAGCGCCGGCATCGCCCAGTTCTACGACCGCGACATGACCAAGGAGATGGCCGACGAAGGCATGAAGGGCATGCAGCGCTTCATGAGCGACCCGTCCCAGCTCGATTCGATCCTCGCTCACCTCGAGCAGGAGCGTCAGCGGATCTACTCGAAGTCGTAACCGGTCGAGGCCCATCATGCGTCCGTTGCAGATCGCGCAGTCTACGCGTCCGCCGGCATCCGCCCGTGCGCAGGAAGAAGGGGGACGTGCCGCATCTCGCTCACGCGCCCGCGCGCCGCTCGCGCGCCGGCGCATGCGGGCAGCTTGGTTCTTCCTGCTGCCCGCGTGCGTGATGTTCGGCGTCTACGTCATCTATCCGATCGTCAGCAGCATCGTCTTGAGCTTCTACAACTGGGACGGCATGACCGAGAAGACCTTCGTCGGCCTGGCGAACTACGTGGAGCTGCTGCACAGCGACACGTTCTACGTCGCGCTCAGGAACAACGTCATCTGGCTCGCGCTGTTCCTGCTCGCGCCGCCCATCGGCCTCGCTTTCGCGCTGTACCTGAATCAGAGCGTGCGCGGCATGCGGCTCGTGAAGTCGCTGTTCTTCTCGCCGTTCGTGCTCTCCGGCGTGGTCGTCGGCCTCGTGTTCAGCTGGTTCTACGATCCGTCGTTCGGCTTGCTGAAGGTGTTCGTCGGTCACGGCATCCCGGTGCTCGGCGACGAACGCTACGCGACCTTCGGAATCATCGCGGCGGCGCTCTGGCCGCAGATCCCGTTCTGCATGCTGCTCTATCTGACGAACCTGACCGGCATCAATCCGGAAATCATCGAGGCGGGGCGGATGGAAGGGGCAAGAGGCTGGCCGCTGCTGTGGCATGTGGTGTTGCCGCAGCTCAAGCCGGCCACGTTCCTGTCGGTAGTGCTTACCGTCATCGGGGCGCTGCGCAGCTTCGATCTGATCGCGGTGATGACGGGCGGCGGTCCGTTCGACAGCTCGACGGTGCTCGCGTACTTCATGTACGACCAGGCCATCAAGTACTTCCGCTTCGGCTATTCCGCCGCGATCGCAGTCGTGCTCTTTCTCATCATGCTGGTCTTCATCGTCTATCAGCTGCGGCGCCTGCTGCATACCGATCGATAAAGGAAAGGAACCGTCATGTATCCGATGCCCGTTGCGAAATGGAAGCCCGCAAGCCGAGGGCTCTACAAGGCTTCGCTGCCGCTCGCGCTCATCGTCTGGCTGCTGCCGCTCATCGCCGTGATGGTGACGTCAGTGCGTTCGTCGAACGAGCTGGTGGAAGGCAACTATTGGGGCTGGCCGCATCAGTTCGCGCTGTTCGAGAACTACCGGACCGTGCTCGTCGATTCGCCGATGCTGCATTACTTCGTGAACAGCTGCCTCATCACGATTCCGTCGGTGGTCGGCGCCATGGCGCTGGCGTCGATGGCCGGGTTCGCGCTCGCGACCTATCCGTTCAAGGCCAACGCCGCGCTGCTCGGCACCTTCGTGGCCGGCAACTTCGTGCCGATTCAAGTTTTGATGATTCCGGTTCGGCAATTGACGCTGAGCCTGGGGTTGTTCAATACCGTCGAAGGTCTCGTGCTTTTTCACGTTGCGTTTCAGACCGGGTTCTGCACGCTCTTCCTGCGCAACTTCATCAAGGAGCTGCCATTCGAGCTGATCGAGGCCGCGCGCATCGAAGGGGCGAACGAGTGGCAATTGTTCTACCGCATCATCCTGCCGCTCATTGCGCCCGCGCTCGCGGCACTGGCCATTCTCGTCTTCACGTTCGTGTGGAACGACTACTTCTGGGCCTTGTGCCTGACGCAGGGCGACGATGCGGCGCCGATCACGGTCGGCGTGGCCGCGCTGAAAGGGCAGTGGACGACGGCGTGGAACCTCGTGTCGGCGGGCTCGCTGCTGGCGGCGCTGCCATCGGTCGCGATGTTCTTCGCGATGCAGAAGCATTTCGTTGCTGGCCTGACCTTTGGATCGACCAAGGGTTAGGGCGAGTTTCATTTCCACGGCGGCACGAACGCCTTAACCGTGCCGCTGCCCCAATCACTCAATTAGAACCGTTTCAGGACGATCCATATGAAGGTCGGAGTCGACTATTACCCCGAACATTGGGACCCCGCGATGTGGGAGCAGGACGCGCAGCGCATGCAGCAAGCGGGAATCGGCATCGTACGCCTCGCCGAGTTTGCGTGGTCTCGACTCGAGCCCCGAGAGGGCGAGTTCGACTTCGACTGGCTCGATGCCGCCATTGCGACGCTGGCGCGTCACGGCATCGACATCGTGCTCGGCACGCCGACCGCGACGCCGCCGAACTGGCTCGTCGAAAAGCATCCCGATGTGCTGCCGGTCGACAGCAAGCGTCAGCCCGTGTATCCCGGCGTGCGCTGCCATCGCTGCTACAACAGCCCCTCGCTACGCCAGTACTCGGAGCGCATCATCGGCCGGCTGACGAAGCACTACGGCCCCCATCCGGCGGTGATCGGCTGGCAGACCGACAACGAGCTCGCCGCGAACGACTGCCATTGCGAACATTGCACGCGCGGCTTCCGCGCGTGGCTGCAGAAGAAGTACGGCAGCCTGGAAAACCTGAACCGCGAATGGGGCACGGTGGTCTGGAGCGGCGAGTACAGCGCGTGGACGCAGGTGACGACGCCGTTGGGCGGCTCGCCCCATCTGAACCCGTCGTTTCTGCTCGATTTCCAGCGCTTCTCGTCAGATTCGGTGGCCGACTTCAACCGCTTCCAGGCGGCGTTGATACGCGCGAACAGCACCGGAAAATTCGTGACGCACAACCTGTGGGGCTATCCCGTCACGACCGACTACTACGATCTGTTCGAGAGCATGGATTTCGCATCGGTCGACTACTATCCGAGCACCGATCTCACCAACGATGCGAAGTCGAAGGTCTACCACGGCGCGCTCACGCACGACCTGACGCGCGGCCTGAAGCGGAAAAACTACTGGGTCATGGAGCAACTGAGCGGCACGCCGGGCTGTTGGCATCCGATGTCGCGCACGCCGTTTCCCGGCATGATCCGCGTCCACGCGTGGCAGAGCGTGTCGCGCGGCGCGGACGTCGTGGTGCATTTTCGGTGGCGCACCGCGCGCATCGGAGCGGAGCAGTTCTGGCATGGCTTGCTCGATCATCACGGCGAGCCGGGCCGCCGTTTTGCGGAGTTCGAACGATTCAGCAGGGAAGCGCGAAAGCTCGCGCCTTTGTTGGAGGGCACGACGCTCCAGAACGACGTGGCCATGCTGTTCTCCCATGAGCAGCTCAATGCGCTTCGTATCCAGCCGCAGTCGGACGGATTCGACTACCTCGGCAACTTCAAGCAGATGCATGCCGCTTTTGTGCGGCTCGGGATCGGCACCGATGTCATCAATTGGACCGAGGCGATCGACGGCTACAAGCTCGTGGTTGCGCCGTCTCTCTACCTGCTTGATGACGCAGTAGCCGGCAAGCTGCGCCGCTATGTCGAAAGCGGCGGCACGCTGGTGTTGACCGCGCGGACCGGCGTCAAGAACATGAACAATGTCTGCTGGCCGGGCCGTCTGCCGAATCTCGTCGGCGACGTGACCGGAGTGCAGGTCGACGAATACGATCCCGTGGGACGCGACACGCAGCACGTGGTGCTTTACGGCGATCAACAGTTCGACTGCGAACAGTGGTGTGACATCCTGGAGCCGCTGTCCGCCGAGACGATCGGGACTTACGCCAGCGAGTACTTCTCCGGCCGCGCGGCGGTGACGCGCAATGGCTTCGGCAGGGGCGTGTCGTACTACCTGGGCACCGTGCTGGACGATGACGCCTATCGCGCCTTCTTCCGGCGCGTGGCGCAGGAAACGTCCATCGACTTCGTGCCCGATCTGCCCGAGGGCGTCGAGCTGTCCGTGCGCAGCGGCAACGGCAAGCGGCTGCTTTTCGTGCTGAACCTGACGAAGGAGCCGAAGCGCGTGTCACTGCACGTTCGCGGATTGGCAAGCGCGCTCACGGGAGAGCGCTGTGACGGCGTGATCGAGCTTGCCTCGGGAGGCGTCGAGATTTTCGTCGATGAGGAGGCTCACGGGATCCAGTTTCAACTGCGCAAAGGGAGCGCGCAGGAATTTTCATAAGTCTTTCGTATCGCTCCAGAACAAACCCGTCTTGGCGTTGGTCCGGCGAGGCTCGTACTGTTATGCCTGTGATCACTGGCCGTCGCCCGATCGATAAAGCATGCTTCGGCGATTGGCAGATCCACAGGCTAGCGGTCTCTGCATACCGCCCGAAACGGCGTGCCATGCAGAGGCCGTGCTCCCTTCCTCTTCGCCTGTCTGCGCGCTGCGCTGCGAGATTGCGACTGACCATGTACAAAGCCATTAGAAAGAATCCCCCTGCCACTCAAGCGGGTGAAGCACTGCTCGAGGCACTGAGAGGCATTCCCGTATCGGCACTGAGCGACAGCATGCACCGAAACATCGGCACTGTCGGACTGCAACCGTATCAACGGCCCGGCAAGAAGACGATGGCCGGCACGGCCGTTACGATGCGCTCGCGCGGCGGTGACAATCTGACTTATTTGCGTGCACTCGATTTTTGCCGCCCCGGCGACGTGCTGGTAATCGATGCGGGTGGCGATCTCAACAACGCGGTCGTGGGCGGCATTTTGTCGTTCTATGCGGCGAGCGTAGGCGTGGCGGGTCTCGTGATCGATGGCGCCATTCGCGACGTCGCGGAAATCCGCGAGCGCGATTTCCCGGTTTACGCGCGCAGTGTTACCCATAGGGGGCCATACAAAGATGGCCCTGGCGAAATCAACGTGCCGGTATCGGTCGGCGGGATGGTGGTGAATCCGGGCGATATCGTCGTCGGCGACCAGGATGGGCTGCTTGCGATTCCGCAGATCGACGCGGGGGAGGTCATAGAGAAAGCGCGTGCGGTGCTCGAGGCGGAGGCCGAGACGATCCGTGCGATGAAGGAAGGGCGCTGGAACCGCGCGTTTGTCGATGCGCTCGAAGCGCGTTGCAACAACTGAGCGAGCCGGGGTGCAAAGCAAAAGCCGACGTCTGGTTAACAGCGTCGGCTTTTTGCATTGCAGCCGCCGCATGTGAGGTCCGAAGTAATCATCCTGCTGCGTGACCAGCCGCGCATTGTCCATTGCGCGACTGGTCGTTACGTCCACGCCATCAATCGAACGTCACCAACACCTTCATCGACTTCGATCGATCACCAGCGCTTTGAAATGCCTTGACGGACTCCTGATACGGAAAGACGCCAGAGATCAGGGGTTTGACGTCGATCAGCCCTTTGTTCAGCAGCTCGACCGCCACTGCGAACTCTTCGTGAAAGCGGAACGCGCCGCGCAGATCGAACTCCTTGGCGACCAGCACGTTCATCGGCAATGCGATGTCGCCGCCCAGTCCGACCTGCACGATGACGCCGCGCGGTTTGAGCACGTCGAACGCGCCGCGCAGCGCAGCCGCGTTGCCGCTTGCCTCGAACAGCACATCGAAGCTGCCTTTGTCGACGGCGAACGGTTGCAGTGCATCCGGCGTGTCGGCCACGTTGAACGCGAGGTCGGCGCCGACTTTCTTCGCGCTTTCCAGCGGCAGCGTATTCACGTCCGTGACCGCGATCGTGGCGGCGCCGGCTCGGCGCGCGGCGGCGACGATCAGCGCGCCGATCGGCCCGCAGCCTGTCACGAGCACGCGTTTGCCGAGCATCGGACCGGCACGTCTGACCGCATGCAACGCAACCGACAGCGGCTCGGCCATCGCCGCTTCGGCATCGCTCAACGAGTCGGCCACGACGTGGGCCTGCGAGCGCTCGATCACGATCTCCTGGCGAAATGCGCCTTGCACGTGCGGCATGCGCATCGCGCTGCCGTAATAGCGCATATCGAGGCAGTGATTCTGCAGGCCTTGCTGACAGTACTGGCACAGCCCGCAAGGCCGGCTCGGGCTGATCGCGATGCGCGTGCCGGCAGGCATGTCGCTCACGGCCGAGCCGACGCGCGACACGACGCCCGACACCTCATGTCCGAGCACCATCGGCTCGCGAATGCGGACGGTGCCGAATCCGCCATGGTTGAAATAGTGAAGGTCGGAGCCGCAGATGCCGCCGGCCCGAACCCGCACGAGCAGCTGATCGGCTTCGGGTTCCGGGGTGGGGATGTCTTCGATGCGCAGATCCAGCGGCGCGTGGATAACAAGTGCGTGCATGGTGATTGCCTGTATGGGTTGAGACGTGAACCGTCCTTCTATACGGTAGCGGCGAATGGGACCCGAGACAAAGATCGATGTCGTATGGGCCGATAGCCGCCGCTTATGTCGGGCTAGTCGAGCGCCTTGCTCATGTTTTCGATGACTTTCTTCGCATCCGAAAACACCATCATCGTCTTGTCCATGTAGAAGAGTTCGTTGTCGAGGCCGGCGTACCCGGACGCCATCGACCGCTTGTTGACGATCACGGTGCGCGCCTTGTAGGCCTCGAGAATGGGCATGCCGGCGATCGGCGAGGACGGGTCGGTTTTCGCGGCGGGGTTGACCACGTCGTTGGCGCCGAGCACGAGCACGACATCGGTCTGGCCGAACTCCGCGTTGATGTCTTCCATTTCGAACACCTGCTCGTAAGGCACTTCCGCTTCGGCCAGCAGCACGTTCATGTGCCCGGGCATGCGTCCGGCCACCGGGTGAATCGCATAGCGGACGTCGACCCCCTTGCCGGTGAGCTTGTCGGTCAGCTCTTTCAGCGCATGCTGGGCCCGCGCGACGGCGAGTCCATAGCCGGGCACGATGACCACCGACTCGGCGTTGCCGAGCAGGAACGCCGCATCGTCAGCGGAACCCGACTTGACCGGGCGCTGTTCGCGTTTCGCTGCGCCGTTATCCGCGCTTTCCGCGCCGAAGCCGCCGAGCAGCACGCTGAAGAACGAGCGGTTCATGGCGCGGCACATGATGTACGACAGGATCGCCCCGGACGAACCGACGAGCGAGCCGGAGATGATGAGCATCGGGTTGTTCAGTGAGAAGCCGATGCCCGCGGCGGCCCAGCCAGAGTACGAGTTGAGCATCGAGACCACGACCGGCATGTCGGCGCCGCCGATCGGGATGATGATGAGCACGCCCAGCGCAAACGCGATGACGGTCACCGCGACGAACGGCAACCACGCTTGCGTGACGACGAATGCAATGCCGAAGGCAATCGCGGCGATCGCCAGCGCGAGATTGACCAGGTGCTGCCCGCGGTACACCACAGGCGTGCCCTGAAACAGGCGAAAGCGATATTTGCCGGACAGCTTGCCGAACGCGATGACCGAGCCGGAAAACGTCACCGCGCCGATGAACGCGCCAATGAACAGCTCGACGCGGTTGCCGGCAGGCAGCGAACCGCCGGCCTCCGCGAGGCCGAACGCGGATGGCTCGACGACTACCGCGCAGGCAATGCACACCGCGGCGAGGCCGATCAGCGAGTGCATCGCCGCGATCAGCTCCGGCATTTTCGTCATCTCGACGCGAGCGGCGATCACCGTGCCGATCGAGCCGCCGACGACGAGCGCGACGAACAGCACCGAGCACCCAAGCATCAGATCGGAGCCCAGCGTCGCGGCCTGCTTCGCGATGAGCGCGACGGTCGTCAGGATCGCGACCGCCATGCCGGCCATGCCGAACGTATTGCCCCGCCGCGCGCTCTTCGGATGGGACAGGCCCTTGAGCGCCTGGATGAAACAGACGGAGGCGACGAGATACAGCAGCGTGACGAGATTTAAGCTCATCGATTGTCTCCGTCTGCGGCCGCCTTCGCGCCGGCCTTTTTTCTAAACATGTCGAGCATGCGGCGTGTCACGAGAAAGCCTCCGAACACGTTGACCGCCGCGAGCGTCACGGCGAACGCCCCCAATGCCTTGCCTGCGGCGCCGACGGTCAAGCCGGCCGCGAGCATGGCGCCGACGATCACGATTGCCGATATCGCGTTCGTGACGGCCATCAGCGGCGTGTGCAGCGCAGGCGTCACGTTCCATACGACGTGGTAGCCGACATAGACGGCGAGCACGAAGATGATCAAATTGGTCGTGGTGTGAGAGATGAGTTCCATCGCGTGTCCGTCATGCGGTTTCCAGGGCCGACGCGTCGTGGCCCAACAGGGTGGCGGCGACGATGTCGTCGCTGGTGTCTATCTTCGGACGGCCTTCGGCGTCGATGATCAGCTTCAGGAAATCGAGCACGTTGCGCGCGTAGAGCGACGACGCTTCGGTCGCCACCATCGCGGGAAGATTCGTATGGCCGGCGAGGTGGACGCCGTGCCGGATCACGATCTCGTCGGCTACGGTCAACGTGCAGTTGCCGCCGCGACGGCCCTCAAAGCTCGCGCCTCGGCCGGCGGCGAGGTCGACGATCACCGAACCGGGCTTCATCGCGCGGACGGCGTTTTCGTCGAGCAGCGTCGGCGCGGTACGTCCCGGGATCAGCGCCGTCGTGATCACGATGTCGGCTTGCGCGGCCCGCTCGTGCACCAGTGCGCTCTGGCGCGCGAGCCACGAGGCGGGCATCGGGCGCGCGTAGCCGCCGACGCCCTGCGCGATTTCGCGCTCTTCGTCTGTTTCATAGGGGACGTCGAGAAACTTGGCGCCCAGCGATTCGATCTGCTCGCGCGCGGCAGGGCGCACATCGGATGCCTCGACCACCGCGCCGAGGCGCTTTGCCGTTGCGATCGCCTGGAGGCCCGCGACGCCCGCGCCGAGCACGAGCACGCGCGCTGCCTTCACGGTGCCGGCGGCCGTCATCAGCATGGGAAAGAAGCGCTGATAGAGCGATGCCGCTTCCAGCACCGCCTTGTAGCCTGCGATGTTGGCCTGCGACGACAGCACGTCCATGCTTTGCGCACGCGTGGTGCGCGGAATCGCTTCGAGCGCGAACGCACGGGCGCCGCTTGCGGCGATGCGGGCGACACGCTCGGCGTCGAAAGGATCGAGCATGCCGACGAGCAGGCTGCCGCTTCTGATGTGCGCGAGCTCAGCGTCCGTCGGCGACTGGACCTTCAGCACGAGTTCGGCATCCCAGGCTTCGGCCGCGCTCACGAGCGTGGCGCCGGCCTGCGCATAGGCGGCATCGGGAAAATGCGCGCGCTCGCCGGCCGTTCTCTCGATCAGTACCGTATGACTTTGCGCGACCAGTTTTTTGACCGTCTCCGGGGTGCCGGCGACGCGCGTTTCGCCGGCGCGGGTTTCGGCAGGGATGCCGATTCTCATCTGGGTCTCCTCCTGAAATGGCGGGGGTGATGCAAGGGTGGGGAATCCGTCTGCTCGTCGAGACGGGAAGGGATGATCGGGACACTTGACGCGTCCCGATGCGATCGACGAACAGCCAAATCGGCTGGCGCCGCGCGCGCGGGGAACGCGGGGCGCTCGCGATGCGGGAACCTAGAACCGGTGACGCAGGCCGATGGTGGCCTCGAACAGCGAATTGAAGCCATAGAACGGCTGATTCGAACCCGAAGCGGCTGCGAGCTTCGTCCAAGCGCCCGTCAGATGGTTGTAGTCGACGCCGACGTAGACATCGGTGCGCTTGCTCAGCAGATAGTCGAAGGTCGGGCCGCCCGTGATGCGGGTGCCGCTCTGGCCGGCGTGATGCACGAAGTCGACATAGAGAGGCAGGTCGAGCACGAATGCGGGCGTGATGTAGTACTGAACCGCCGTCGAGAACGAGTCGTTGCGGTAGTCGGCGGGATAGACGTGGCTGTAGATGTACGACCCGTAGAGCTTGGCTGAGCCGAACGTGTACGTCGCGCCGGTCGTGAAGATCTTTTGCGAGCTGTCGGGGATCGTCAGGCCGAAGTACGTGCTGCCGTAAACCGAGCTGGACGGATTGAGACCGCCGATGTCGTTGACGACTTGATAGGCCGCGCCGACGCTCAGCGGGCCGTTATCGTACGAAACGCTCACCGCCGGCGACGAGTTCGCGTGGAAGTTGCCCGCCTGCTGTCCGAACGTATAGGCGCCCTTGACGGTAAAGCCGGCCAGCGTCGGCGACGTGTAGCGGACCGTATTGTCCAGCCGGCCGCCGCCCGTTTCGCCCGCGCCCTGGAAGCCGACCGTGCCCGTGTAGTTGGCGAACGCGTAGATGTCGTGCGTCCAGCCCGTCTCGTGCACCAGCGTGTACTGGCGCCCCAGCGTCACGGTTCCGTACGGGCTGCTCAAACCGACCAGGGCGGTGCGGCCGAACAGCCGCACGGCGCCGGAGGGCGTCGACTGTTGCGTGACTCCGGTGTTGGGCGTGAAGCCGCCTTCCAGCTGGAATAGAGCCGCGTAGCCGCTGCCCAGATCTTCTTTCCCCTGCATCCCCCAGCGGCTGCCTGAAAGCTGCCCGCCGCTACCCATCGTGAAGAGCTTGCCGCCAGACGTGTTCTGATGCGTGTCGTAGCGCACCGCTTCGTCGATGATGCCGTAGAGGGTGACGCTCGATTGCGCACAGGCGGCGCCGGATGCCGCCATCGTCGATACGGTTAGTATGCCTAAGGTTAGTTTCTTCACGGATAGATCCCCTTGTCGGTTTGCCTGGAAATGAATGCACTAAGGAATGCACTAAGCCGACTGCCGCGTCTCGACGGCGCGGCATGTCTTTATAGGACGCGGCGGTCCCGCTGGCGAGGCCGCCGCCTGACTCTTAGTCGAGCGCGGCGACGGCGGCTGCGATCTTGCGGCAGCCCTCGTCGATGATGTCGATGCTCGTCGCGATCGACATGCGGAAGAACGGCGAGACGCCATAGGCGGAGCCCGCGACCACGGCGACGCCGGCCTGCTCGAGCAGATAGAGCACGACGTCCGCATCGCCATCGAGACGCTTGCCTTGCGGCGTCATGCGCCCGATCAATCCACTGCAATTGACATAGAGATAGAACGCGCCGCCGGGCGTCTTGCAACTGATGCCGGGAATCGCGTTGAGTGCTTCGAGTGCGCGATCGCGCCGCGCCTTGTAGGTCTGCACGGACTGCTGGACGAAGGTCTGATCGCCCGTCAGCGCGGCGAGCGCCGCAGCCTGGCTGATCGAGCACGCGTTGCTGGTCGACTGCGACTGCAGCGTGTCCAGCGCGGCGATGAGCTCGGCTGGGCCGGCCACGTAGCCGATGCGCCAGCCCGTCATTGCGTAGGTTTTCGACACGCCGTTGACCACGAGCGTGCGTGAGGCGAGCTGCGGTTCGATCGCGAGCAGGTGCGGCACGGCATCGCCTTCGAAGCGGATGTGCTCGTAGATGTCGTCCATCATCACGAGCACCTGCGGATGACGCAGCAGGACGTCGGCGAGCGCTCGCAGTTCGCTTTCCGTGTAGGTGGCGCCCGTCGGATTGGTCGGGGAATTGATGATCAGCCAGCGCGTGCGCGGCGTGATCGCGGCCTCGAGCGCGGCGGACGTGAGCTTGAAGCCGTCCTGTTCGCTGCACGTCACGACGACAGGCACGCCGTCGCAAGCGAGCGTCATGTCGGGATAGGACACCCAGTAGGGCGCGGGAATCAGCACCTCGTCACCGGTTTCCACCGTGACGGCGAGCGCGTTGAAGATCGCATGTTTGGCACCGCACGTCACGACGATGTGCCGCGCGTCGTAGGTGAGCCCGTTCTCGCGTTGCAGTTTCGCCGCGATCGCCGCGCGCAGTGCGGGCGTGCCGGCCGTCGGCGTGTAGCGTGTTTCGCCGCGCTCCATCGCCTCGAACGCCGCCTGGCGGATGTGGGCTGGCGTGTCGAAGTCCGGCTCGCCGACGACGAGATTGACGATCTGCTTGCCCTGCCGGCGCAACTCGGCGGCCCGGTCGGCTGCGGCGCTGCTCGGCGATGGTTTGATCCGCTGGACACGGGCGGCGATGCGCGCTGCACTCACACTGGACTCCTCGACGGTATTTGACGAGGCTTCACATTAAGCGCGCGAAAAAGTTGAAGCCAAGATGTCTTTCCGCTGGTGCAATAACATCCGCTTATGACGCGACGAGGTGCGCGATGCAGGGCTATGGATTTTGCCGACTGGGCGCGCGCGGGCGCTTGACCTATCATAAGCGCTACCCTTCATCCCTCAGGTGAAAATACCGTGAATCTTCGGCGTCTTAAGTACTTCGTGAAGATCGTCGACATCGGCAGCTTGACCCAGGCCGCCGAAGTGCTTCATATCGCCCAGCCCGCGTTGAGCCAGCAACTGATCACGCTCGAGGACGAGTTCCAGCAGCAGCTGCTCGTGCGCACGAAGCGCGGCGTGACGGTCACGGAAGCGGGCGCGACCCTGTACCGCCACGCGCAGTTGATCCTGCGCCAGTACGAACAGGCGCAGGCGGACGTCAAGAGCGCTGGGCAGACCCTTTCCGGGCAGGTGTCGGTGGGACTTGCGCCGGGCACCGGCGCCTCGGCGCTGTCGTTGCCGCTGTTGCGCACGGTCCGCGCCCGCCACCCGAACATCCTGCTCTATATCAACGAGAACTTCGGCACGACGCTTAGCGAGCTGATCATGAACGGCCGCATGGACATGGCCGTGCTGTATGGCGACAAGCCGGTTCATGGGCTCTCATTCCAACTGCTGATGAACGAGGAGCTGTTCCTCGTCTCGCCGCGCAGCATGGGCATCACGCAGGAGCGGATCCCCGTCAGCGGCCTGCGCGACGTGCCGCTGCTGTTGCCGCGCCCGTACAACTATCTGCGCAAGTATGTCGACGAAGGATTCGCGAGCGTGCAGATGATCCCGAACGTGGTCGCCGAGATCGAGTCCGCCTCGACGCTTTCGGCTGCCGTTGGCGCTGGGATCGGCGCGACCATTCTTCCCGAATCCACCGCGCGGGTGGTGGCCGCCGCGGGCGACATCGTGCAGTCGCGCATCGTCTCGCCGGTCATCAAGATCCCGCTGTCGGTCTGCCTCTCGGACCATCTGCCGCTTTCCGAACCGGCCGCGGCCGTCAAGGACATCCTGCTGGAGCTCGCGGGCGACCTCGCGCTGGGCGTGCGCGTCGAGCCCGGCGCCGATGCATAAGCGCGCCTTATCGCGACAAAGCCAAACCCTCTTGGCGCAATTTTTCTGCGCCAGATACATTGAGTCCATCGCCACTCGCCTGGCGCGCTGAGCCCGGGCGACGAGGCTTGCCATCGAGCTGGCGACACGGACCGGGCCTGGGCTGCGGTCATCGCGCAGCCGCGGTGCTTCGTGCGTGCCGGCGTGACGGCGCGTGCCCAACCGGCTACGGACTCAAGGATGGATCTTCAGAAGATAAAGGCACTGATCGATTTGCTGGCGGAGTCGCCGCTGGCGAGTCTGGAAGTGATCGAGGGCGACGAGCGGGTCAAGCTCGTGAAGACGACGCAGCGCGGCAGGGGTGGCGACGTCCGGCCGGCCGGTGACGGCGCGGCACGCGTTGCCGAACCGATACCCGCCACGTTCTCGTCAGCAACCGCGGACGACATGGGCGGTACGACGACCCAGCTCATCTGCGCGCCGATGTTCGGCGTCGTCCACCTCACGCCGTCCCCCGGCGAGGCGCCGTTCGTGCAATTGGGCGACGCGGTCGGCGAAGGGCAGGTGCTGTGCACGATCGAAGCGATGAAGATGTTCAACGCGATCGAATGCGAGCGCAGCGGCACGATCCGCGAGATTCTCGTCGAGCCCGGCAGTGAAGTGGAATCCGGCCAACCGCTCTTTCGCATCGGCTGATCGACCATGTTCAACAAGGTATTGATTGCCAATCGCGGCGAAATTGCGCTGCGTGTGCTGCGGGCGTGCCGCGAACTCGATTTGCGGACGGTCGCGGTGTATTCGGAGGCGGACGCGGACGCGCGTTACGTGCGGCTTGCCGACGAAGCGCTGTGCATCGGTCCCGCCGCTCCGGGGCGCAGCTATTTGAACCGCGCGGCGATCCTGTTCGCCGCGCACGTGAGCGGCGCGGAAGCGATACATCCGGGCTATGGGTTTCTGTCCGAGAACGCCGAGTTCGCTGAGGAAGTCGAACGCGCCGGGTTGACCTTCATCGGTCCGGCGCCAGAGTCGATCCGCACGATGGGCGACAAGGTCGCAGCCAAGCGCGCGATGCGCGCGGCCGGCGTGCCGTGCGTGCCCGGCCCCGACGGCGGCCTGCCCGACGATCCCGGCGCGATCATGCGGACCGCCGAGGAGATCGGCTTTCCCGTGATCGTGAAGGCCGCGGGCGGTGGCGGCGGCCGTGGCATGCGCGTCGTGCGCGCCGCCGATCAGCTGCTCGAAGCGGTCAACGTGACGCGTGAAGAGGCGCGTCGCGCGTTCGGCAAGCCTGAGCTCTACCTCGAGAAATTTCTCGAGCATCCGCGTCACGTCGAGATTCAAGTGCTGTGCGACACGCACGGCAACGCGCTGTGGCTCGGGTCGCGCGACTGCTCGCTGCAACGCCGGCACCAGAAGGTGCTCGAGGAGGCGCCCGCGCCGGACATCGATCCGGAACGGATCCGCCACGTCGGCGAGCGCTGCGTCGAAGCGTGCCGGCAGATCGGTTATCGGGGGGCAGGCACGTTCGAATTCCTGTTCGAGGACGGCCGCTTCTACTTCATTGAAATGAATACGCGGCTGCAGGTCGAGCATCCGGTGACGGAGATGACCTCGGGCATCGATATCGTGCGGGAACAGATTCGCATCGCACAGGGACACGCGCTGAGCGTCACGCAACGCGAGATCCAGACGCTGGGTCACGCGCTCGAATGCCGGATCAATGCGGAAGATCCGGTTTCCTTCCTGCCTTGTCCGGGCACGATCGGCGTGTGGGAACTGCCGGGCGGCAACGGCGTGAGAGTGGATTCGCACGTGAGCAGCGGTTCGGTCGTACCGCCTTACTACGACTCGCTGATCGCGAAGGTGATCACGCACGGCGCGACGCGCGACGAGGCGCTGACGCGCATGCGCGCCGCGCTCGCGGAGCTGCGCGTGGAAGGTATTCGCACCAACGTGCCGCTGCATCTGTCGATGCTCGACGAGGCAGGCTTTCGGGCGGGCGGAGTCGACATTCATCATCTGGAGCGCTGGCTCGCAGAAAGGGAGCAGGCATGACGCTGACCATCGAGCACGCGTCGTCCGTCCTGGGCGGCCGACGACAGCACAGCGGGCGGACCGCGACGGCGATGAACCACGACGAAGTGGAGCAACAACTGTGCATCAGCATGCTGGGCACGACGGCGATGCTGTTCGAAGCGCCGGGCGCGCTCGATCTGCCCGCGCAACGGCGCATCTGGTCGCTCGCGCGCGAAGTCGCCGCATGGCCGGGCGTGCGTGAAGCCGTGCCCGGCGTCACCAACCTGATGCTGACATTCGTTCGTCCGCCCGCCGACCCGGATGCGCTTGCCGACGCATTGCGCGACGCGTGGGCGGCGGCCGGCGAACTGCGGATCGAAGGCAAGGTGGTCGAGCTGCCGGTCGCGTATGGCGGCGAGTTCGGGCCGCATCTGCAGGACGTCGTCGATCACACGGGGCTGTCCGTCGACGAGGTCGTCGAGCGGCACTGCGCGCCGCTGTATACCGTGTATGCGCTGGGCAGCCACCCGGGGTACTGCTATCTGGGCGGGATGGACCCGCGCATCGCCACGCCGCGCCGCAAGGTGCCGGTGCTGGGCCTGCCGGGCGGCGCGGTGTCGATCGGCGGCGTGCAGACGGGGGTGTCGGCGTCCGCCGGGCCGAGCGGCTGGAATACGATCGGCCATACGTCGATGGCGTTCTTCGATCCGTCGCGCGACGAGCCGGCAACGCTCGCGCCGGGCGACATGATCCGCTTTTGCATCGAGAGGGTAGTGCGATGATCGAAGTGCTGTCTTCGGCCGCGCTGGCCACGGTGCAGGATCACGGCCGCGAAGGGTATCTGCGCTACGGCGTGGGCACGGCGGGCGCGATGGACCGGCTCGCGCTCGCGGTCGGCAACTTGCTGCTCGGCAATCCCGATGACGCGGCGGGCATCGAAATTCCGGTGTTTCCGTTTCGTATCCGCTTTCTCGAGGATCTGGATTTTGCGCTCACGGGCGCTGATTGCGCGGCGCGGCTCGGCGACAAGCCCGTGCTGCCGTGGTGGACGACGCACGCGAAGAAGGGCGACGTGCTGACGGTCGGCGTGCCGGCCAACGGCACGCGCTGCTACCTGTCGCTCGCGGGCGGCGTGGACGTGCCCGTCGTGCTCGGCTCGCGCAGCACCCAGTTGCGCGGTCAGTTCGGCGGTTTCGAAGGGCGTCAGCTGCAGAAGGGCGATGTGGTGAAGGCGGCCGGTCTTGCCGGCAGGCCCGGACCCGATGCGATGGCGCAGGGGCAGGGCGCGGGTTTCGGCACGGTGCCGCCCGAGCACGCGTTGCCGGCTCCGCCGTGCACGCCGTCCGCGCAATCGGACGAGACCGTGGTGCGCGTGCTGCCCGCGGCCGAATACGACTGCTACCAGCCGGAATCGATCGACGCGTTCTGGCGCGAAGGATGGAAGGTTACGCCGCAAAGCGACCGGTATGGCTATCGTCTCGCCGGGCCGGCGCTCGAACCCGTGCGCCCCATCGAAAAGCGCTCGCATGGCATCGTGCCCGGCGTGATCCAGGTGCCGTACAGCGGCCAGCCGATCATCCAGCTGCGCGACGCGCAGCCGTCCGGCGGCTATCCGAAGATCGGCACGGTGATCGAGGCGGACCTCTGGCGGCTCGCGCAGGCCCGCATCGGGACGAAGATCCGCTTCGTGCAGACGTCGTACCACGAAGCGGTTGCGGCGCTCGAAGAACTCGATGCGTATCTGCTGCGGGTCCGCAATCTGATTGGCCTGGTTCGTTCCTCGAGACACTGATACATGACACAAAAACCGGAAGTGGACCTCGGGGAGCTGCGGCAGATCACATCGTGGTTGGCGGCCAGGGATATCGGCTTCATCGAGGTCAGCAGAGCAGGCACGACGGTGCGGCTGAAGCTGGATACCCGCCGTGGCGGTGACGATGCGTCGCTGCCGTTGCCGACGCAACGCGCACTAGACGGCCGCGCGGGCGGTGCGCAACCGGCACGCGCTGATGCCGTCAGCGTGGTGGCCGACACCGTGGGGACATTTGTCGTGACGCATCCGGCGCGCCAGGCGCCGTTCGTCGAAGTTGGCGCGCGTGTCGTGCAGGGCGAGGTGATCGGGCTGCTGCAGATAGCGCAGCTGTACTTGCCGGTGGTTGCGCCGGGAGCGGGCGTGGTGAAGCAGCGGTTCGTCGCGCATGGCGAGACCGTGGGCTACGGCACACCGCTGTTCGAGATTTCACCGGCGCCCTGAGCACGTCGATCAATGGCATCCGGACGGCAGCGGCTTGCACCTCATTGCGCCGCGCCGGACGGATCGAAGAACGGAGAGTCGATGATGGAAATAGATCTCAACGCTGACCTGGGAGAAGGCTTCGGACCTTACCGGATGGGTGAGGACGAAGCGATGCTCGATGTCGTTTCGTCCGCGAATGTCGCGTGCGGTTTTCACGCGGGCGATCCGGTCATCATGAACAAGACCGTGCGTCTTGCACTCGCGCGCGGAATCGAAGTGGGCGCGCATGTCGGTTTTCCCGATCTGCTCGGCTTCGGCCGCCGTCCGATCGAGGCCGATCCGCTCGAACTGGCGAACTACGTGGTGTACCAGATGGGCGCGCTTGCGGGCATCGCGAAGGCGGCGGGGCATCGCGTCACGCACATGAGCTTTCATGGCGCGCTCGGCAACATGGCGGCGGCCTCTTACGCGCTGGCCGAGCCGCTGGTGAGAGCCGTGGCGGAATTCGACCGCGATCTGATCATCAGCGTGTCCACCCATACCGAGATCGAACGCGCGGCGGACCGCATCGGCATGCGCACGGCCAACACGTTTCTTGCCGACCGCGCGTACGACGATCAGGGCGCGCTCGTGTCGCGCAAGCTCGAAGGCGCGGTGATCAAGGACCGCGCGGCGGTGTTGGCGCGCGTGAAGGCGCTGCTCGAGGACGGCACGATCACGACCATCACCGGCAACAGGCTCAAGGTCGCCGTGCAATCGATCCTGCTGCACGGCGACACGCCGGGCGCGGTCGACCTTGCGCGCGCGGTGCGTGGCGCGATTGAAGCGGCGGGTGGCCGCGTGGTGCCGGTCTCGAAGCTGGCGCGCTAGCCTGCAGCTTTTTATAGCGGGCGTCGCCGGGCCATAAGCGAGCCTTATCGTGACAAAGCCATTCCGTCTTTGCCGCGCGTTTTCGCGTCATCTACATTTCCAACAGACGTATCGCAGGTGTCGTGATGCGATACACAGCGTTCTAGACAGAGGTCATCAATGCCGTTTTCAGACTACAAGACCGCGCTCGTGACGGGCGCTTCCACCGGAATGGGGGCCGCGATCGTCGAGCGATTCTGCCGCGAAGGGCTCGAAGTGCATGCGCTTGCGCGCAGCGCGGAGCGCCTGAACGAACTCGCGAAGCGCACCGGCTGCATTGCGCACGCGATCGACGTCAGCGATCTGCCGGCCGTGACGAAGCTCACGCAGGAGGTGCCGTTCGATATCGTCGTCAACAACGCCGGCGTATCGCGCAAAGGCTCGATACTGGACGCGGGCATCGAGGACATCGACGTGCAGGTGGAAGTGAACCTGCAGGCGGTCCTGCATATCGTCCGGCTCACGATGCCGGGTATGGTCGCGCGCGATCGCGGTCACATCGTCAACATCAGCTCGATTGCCGCGATCTACAACTTCAACGGCAATTCGATCTATCACGCCACCAAGGCCGCGATTCATGCGCTGTCGCGTCAGCTGCGCGTCGATGCGACCGGCAGGCGCGTGCGGGTGACCGAGATCTGCCCGGGCCGCGTGGCGACCGACATCTTCGGTCACGTGCACGGCAACATCGAAGAGGCGCGCAAGACGTTCATCGAGGGCTTCGAGCTGCCCACGCCCGAAGACATCGCGGATGCGATCGCCTTTGCGATCGCCGCGCCGCTCGCGGTGAACATCAGCAACATGGAAATCCTGCCCACGCTGCAGGTGCCGGGCGGTCTCACGACGATCAAACGTGAGCCGGGTGACAACGAAGCGTAGGCGCAAAGCCCCAGACAAGGAGAGTGTTCATGCGTGCACCGGTACTCGTTACCCGGGCTTCTTTCCCGGATGTCGTCGATCGCCTGCGTGTGGACTTCGACGTCACCGACAATCCGGACGACACGATCTGGACGCAGCCCGAACTGATCGCCCGGTTGCAGGGCAAGGTCGGCGCAATGACGGCGGGCAGCGACCGGATCGATGCGACGCTGCTCGATGCCTGTCCGCAGCTGAAGGCCGTGTGCAACATCGGCGTCGGCTACAACAACATCGACGTGGAGGCGTGCACGGCGCGTGGCGTCATCGTGACCAATACGCCGGACGTGCTCACCGACACCACAGCCGATTTCGGCTTCGCGCTGATGATGGCCACGGCGCGGCGGATCAGCGAGTCCGAGCACTATCTGCGCGGCGGCCTATGGACGAAGACGGGGCGCTACGACATGTTCGTCGGCGGCGATATTCACGGCTCGACGCTCGGCATTCTCGGCATGGGACGCATCGGGCGCGCGATCGCGCGGCGCGGCGCATTCGGCTTCGACATGCGCGTGATCTATCACAACCGGTCGCAGCTCGCGCCGGAGCTGGAAGAAGGTTGCCGCGCGCACTACGTCGACAAGGAGACGCTGTTGCGCGAGTCCGACCATCTGATCGTGGTGGTGCCATATTCGGCCAGCTCGCATCATGCGATCGGCGCGGGCGAGCTCAAGCAGATGAAGTCGTCGGCCACGCTGACGAATATCGCGCGAGGCGGTGTGGTGGACGACGCGGCGCTCGCCGTCGCGCTGAACGAAGGCAGCATCGCGGCGGCCGGCTTGGATGTATTCGAAGGCGAGCCGCAAGTGTGTCCGGCGCTGCTCGCTCAGAAGAACGTGGTGCTGACGCCGCATATCGGCAGCGCATCGGTTGCGACGCGGCGCGCGATGGCCTCGCTTTGCGCGGACAACCTGATCGCTGCGCTCGGCTGCGGTCCGGCGGCGGGCAAACCGCCTACGCCCGTGAATCCGCAGGTGCTGGGTTCGCGCGCTACGGCGGCAAGCGCGATCGGCGCCGCGTGAAGCAACGGCATTGAGAGACGAACCGCGTTTTCCCCATCATTCCCGAAACTTATTGCACCAGATAAAAGGCGTCTGCAACGGCTTTTTTTCGCGGGCTAGTATCGATTCAACCCTGTAGCAGATAGCAGCGCAGGATGACGCGCGGCGCTGCCGCACGCCGAACGGGCCGGGGCGTGGCCCGGGTCTGAATCACTGGGATGGGCATCATGAAACTTCACTTCGACTTGGCGACCGTGCTGCAAGGCGACAATGGAGCGCTGTTCCTCCATGGCGTGGAACTCACGCTCGCGATGGCCGCGTCAGCCTGGGTGCTTTCGCTGATGGTGGGCATCCTTCTGACCTTGATACGCATGACCAACGCGCGCCCGGCGACCGCCTTCGTCGCCACGTTCGTCGCGTATCACCGCAACGTGCCGATGCTGGTGCAGATCCTGTTCTGGTACTTCGGCATCTCGAACATCCTGCCCGATCAGGTGCAGGCCATCCTGAACCACTACAACGGCCAGTTCATCTTCGCGGTGATCGCGATCGGCCTGTGCAGCGGAGCCTATCTGTCGGAGGATATCCGCAGCGGCCTGCGGGCCATCCCCTATGGACAGTACGAAGCATCGCGCGCGCTGGGTCTGAATTTCCTTTCCGGCATGCGTCACGTCGTGCTGCCGCAGGCGCTGCGCAACGCTATCCCGCCGATGGTCAACCACGCCGTGCTGCTCTTCAAGAACACCAGTCTCGCGATGGCGATCGGCGCGGCGGAACTCACCTATGTGACGCGTCAGATCGAGAACGAGACCTTCCTGTCGTTCGAATCGTACTTCGTCGCGACGGCGGTCTACCTCGGCCTCTCACTCGTCATCATGTTCTGCGGTGCAAGAATCGCGGCGCACTTCCGGATCCCAGGAGTCAAGTGATCATGTTCGAAATCCTGCGAGAGAACTGGACGCTGCTGCTGATCGGGCAGTACCCGCACGGGCCGCTGGGCGGCATCGTCCTGACGATCCTGCTGTCGCTGTCGGCGCTCGTGATCGCGTTTCCGCTGGGCATTCTGGTGGCGCTCGCGCGCATCAGTCCGTTCAAGGTGCTGCGCGCGCCCGCGACCGGGCTCGTCTATCTGGTGCGCGGCGTGCCGCTGTTGATGGTGATCTTCTGGGTGTACTTCCTCGTGCCCGTACTGACCGGCTATCCGGTTACCGGGTTCGTGACGATGCTGTGCGCGCTGGTGGTGTACGACTCCGCGTACCTCGGTGAAATCATCCGCGCCGGGATCGAGGGACTGCCGCGCGGCCAGACGGAAGCGTCGCGCGCACTCGGCCTCAGCTATTTGAAGACGATGCGCGCCGTGATTCTGCCGCAGGCGCTCTACAACGTGGTGCCGAGCATGCTCACGCAGTTCGTCTCGACGATCAAGGAGACGTCGCTCGGCTACATCATCAACGTTCAGGAGATTTCGTTCGCGGCGGACCAGATCAACAACCGCCTGCTGACGAAGCCGTTTCCCGTCTACCTGATTCTTGCACTGAGCTATTTCGCGCTGTGCTATGCGTTGACGCAGTTCGCACAGCATCTGGAGCGGCGTGTGACCCGCAAGCGGGCCGGCATGTCTGCCGCGAACACGAAGGCGAGTGTCGTCGCGCTGGCCGAACCGCTGCCTGGCAAGAACTAGGCGCCCACTCACGTCGAGGTATGTCGCATGATCAAGTTTTCCAGCGTCAACAAATGGTACGGCGAGTATCACGCTCTCGTGGACGTGAATGCCGAAGTGCGCAAAGGCGAAGTCGTCGTCGTATGTGGTCCTTCCGGGTCCGGCAAGTCGACGTTGATCCGCACGGTCAACCGGCTCGAGGAAATCAACCGCGGCCGGATCTTCTTCGACGGACAGGACATTCACGACCGGAAGCTGCGTCTGAACACCTTTCGCAGCCGCATTGGCTTCGTGTTCCAGCAGTTCAACCTGTTCCCGCATCTGTCGGTGCTCGACAACATCACGCTTTCGCCGATGCGCGTGAATGGTCTCAAGCGCGCGGAAGCGGAGCGGAAGGCACTGGACCTGCTATCGCGCGTGGGACTGTCGAGCAAGGCGAAATCGTATCCGGCTCAACTGTCGGGCGGCCAGCAGCAGCGTGTCGCGATCGCTCGGGCGCTGGCGATGGATCCGCCCGCGATGCTGTTCGACGAGCCCACCAGCGCGCTCGACCCCGAAATGGTCGGGGAAGTGCTGAACGTCATGAAGAGCCTCGCGCAGGAGGGGATGACGATGATGTGCGTCACGCACGAAATGGGTTTTGCACGCGAGGTGGCAGACCGCGTGTGGTTCATGGATGCGGGCCAGATTCTCGAGGCGGCGGAGCCCGAAGAGTTCTTCTCGCGTCCGAAGCATGCGCGTGCGCAGCGCTTTCTGTCGGATCTTCGCACGCACTAGGCGAGGTTGGCGTCGCGCTGACGAAGCGAGTCCACACCGTTCGATCAACGGGTTGAATTGCTCTATATAACGATGAGGAGTCTGGCAATGCAGGTAACGAAGATTTGCACCGCGATGTTGATCGTGTGCGGCGCTGCCGCAGTAATCGCTCCGGCTTACGCCGATCAGTTGGCCGACGTGAAGAGCCATGGGGAACTGTCCTGCGGCGTGTACTCGAACGTCGAACCGTTTTCGTATCCGAATGCGCAGACGCGCCAGCTCGAGGGCATGGACGTCGACCTGTGCAATGCGATTGCGAAACAGCTTGGCGTGAAGGCGACGCTCGAGCCGCTCGCCGTCGAGGCCCGGATTCCGCAACTGAAGCTGGGGCGCGTCGACATTGTCGTGGCGAACCTCGCGTACACGAAGACGCGCGCGACGCAGATCGATTTCAGCAACGCCTACTATTCGACGAAGGAAGTGCTGGTCGTGAAGAAAGTCGATGCGAACAAGAAGCTCGCGGATTTCGCCGGACAGAAGATCAGTGCCGCGGACGGATCGACGTCCGCGCAGTCGATTCCGATCTCGATCAAGGATGGTCAAGCGGTCACGTTCCATGACACCAGCTCGGCGTTCCTCGCATTGGAGCAGAACAAGGTGAAGGGCTTCGTCACCAATCAGATGACGGCGACGAAGATTGCGAAACAGGTCGAAGGGACTGATGGAGCCGTAGCCATCGCGTCCGAGCCGATGCTGATCGAACCGATTGCGGTGGGCCTGAGGCAGAACGAGCCGGCCATGCTCGGCGCCGTCAACAAGGCGCTGCTGGCGATGGAGCAAAGCGGCGAGATGAACAGCATCTTCAACAAGTGGCTCGGGCCGAAGACGCCGTACGGTATCACTCGGACCGACAAGGTCACGCCGATCAACGAGCTCAAGTTCACGCCGGTGTCGTGATCCGGCAATAAGACTGGACTAGATGAAAGAGGAGTCGAAGTGGAAAGCAATCTGCAGTTGTTCAGTCTTGCCGGTCGCCGTGCGCTTATTACGGGATCGAGCACGGGAATCGGCTTTGCGCTTGCCCGAGGGCTGGCGGGGGCGGGGGCCGAAGTCATCTTGAACGGGCGCAACGAGGCGCGCCTGGCCGCCGCTGTCGAACGCCTGCGCGGCGAAGGCGCAACGGCGCACGCGGCAGGTTTCGACGTGACGTCGCCGGACGAAGTCGGAACCGCAATCGCGGGCATCGAACGGGACATCGGCGCGCTCGACATCCTCGTCAACAACGCCGGCATGCAGCGCCGCGCGCCGCTGGAGCAGTTCTCCCACGATCAATGGCACGAACTGATGAAAACCAACGTCGATAGCGTGTTTCTGGTCGGGCAAGCTGTCGCGCGGCACATGATCGAACGCAAGCGCGGCAAGATCATCAATATCTGCTCGGTGCAGAGCGAACTCGGTCGTCCCAACATCGCGGCCTATACCGCGAGCAAAGGGGCCGTGAAGATGCTGACCAAAGGCATGGCGATCGACTGGGGGCAGCACGGCATTCAAGTGAACGGATTGGGCCCGGGCTACTTCAAGACCGAGTTGACCGAGGCGCTGGTGAAGGACGAGAAATTCAGCGACTGGCTGATCGGCCGCACGCCGTCGCGTCGTTGGGGTGATGTCGAGGATCTGGTCGGCGCCGCGGTGTTCCTCGCGAGTGAGGCATCGAGTTTTGTGAATGGGCACGTTCTGTATGTGGATGGAGGTGTCACAGCGACGCTTTAGGTAAGCGTTCGGCAGGGTCGCGCTATATGGCAGCGGGACGTGTACCGCTAGCTGTGATAATTCGCGCTCATCGCGGCTCGGTGAGCACCCCACAGCCCGGGCAAACGCCGTGCTGAACGCACTCGAAGACTGGAAGCCGACGGCAAAGGCGATTTCGCTGATGCTGCACGTTCCGCGGCGCAGTTCATCCTTGGCGAGGGCCATTCGCCAATGCTGCAGGTACTCGATCGGTCCTGTTCCAACGATCTGACGAAACCGAGCGGCTAGCGTGGAGCGCGAGACATTACATAGCTGGGCGAGACCGGAGACGGTCCAGTCACGCGCCGCATCTCCATACATTGCCGATAACGCACGCGCTGTTACAGGGTCGGCAAGACCTGCCAGCAGACCCGTATGCTCCCGGTTGACCCGCAGCGCCGGATTTCGAAGTATCTCCACCAGGATCAGCTCCATTAGGCGCGCGGTGACGAACTCGCTGCCAGGTCCCTGTTGCAGAGACTCCGTCTCATTCATTTTTAACAGAGAACGCACGCGCCACGAGGACGTGTCGCCAGCTGCGACGTGAACCAGTGCCGGAAGCAAACCCGTCAACAACGCCTCGTTCGCTGTATCGAATACAAATTTGCCGCCATGAATGGTCACTGGAGAACCGGTGCCCTCACCGAGCTTCAGCTTTGTATCCCTTGTGGTCGCGACTAGCGTCTCGCTATCAGCAGGCTCGACGGACGGGTCCGAAGTGAGCGCGAACGGCGTATCGGTACGAATCAGAACGAAGTCGTCGGGCTGCAGATGCACGGGCGCAACATGCGGGCGTGTCAGCTGGCACTCGCCCCGCTCCACCCAGCAAAACAGCAATTCGTCTCTCTTGCGAAACGACACGCCCCAGCGGCCGACGCCATCAGTGCGGCCCCATAGCGTAACCCGCGGCCGAAGCAGACGAATGAGATCAAGAAATGGAGCCATGCGGTATTGGACGAGAGATAAATACTTTCGGAGTTACGGTCATCGACAGTGCAAAGGCTACCACCTATCCTAGAAGCCAGGTGGAGGCGTCAGACCGAGCGTTTCACCAAAACCGCTAAACCTCAGTGCGAACAATTAATAAAGGACTACAAATGAACCAAGACACAATCGAACAGCTTTGGAAATCCTACCTGGACGCCTACGCCGACATCGCAGTAGCTGACCGAGAACGCCTGCTCAGGCAAAGCGTGACAGATGACATCGTGTTTTCGAGCCCGGCCCTGGAGGACCAAGGATTCGCCAATCTGGTCGAGCACACTAGCCACTTCCAACAGCGGTTCCCAGGAGCGTACTTTAAGCCGCATCGGCTTCTTTTCCACCACGGCCAGCTCTTAGCGGACGTGGGGTTATGCAACAAAGAAGGGGGGGAGTTCAGAAGCGCTCAGATATTCGCTCGCTTCAATGAGCAAGGGCGCTTGACCCATGTGACCGGCTTCTTCTAGAGACTGCAATGCCGAAGAAATGAACGACGAGGCATCGCGCGACTCACTAATTCATGATGATGTCCTCTGGTCAATGGCGCTGCCGGTCGGGTGCGCGAGGTTTGCACTTTAGTTATTCGTAGGGTGCAAGGTAGACGTGCGTTACGCTACGCGAGTTGCAGCGTCGCCGCCGTTGGTGTGGTGTCGCTCCGCGATGCAGGGCTTCTTCGGCTGCGCAAGGAGTACGGCCAGCGCCGCTCCCGCCGAGGCGATGGACAACGCGACCAGCATGGCGGACGTTCCGCCAAACGACTGCTGAATCGCTCCGCCGATGACAGGACCGAGAATGGCGCCAAGACGGCCGATCCCCAATTCCATGCCGACTGCCGTCGCGCGCATGCCGGTCTCGTAGGACGCGGCCGTGAAGTTATTCAGGACAAACTGGCCACCGATGATGAAAAAGCCCGCCGCGGCGCTGCCGAGTAAGTTGACTAAGTGCTGATGAAAGAGAATCAGCATCGCGATCGACACGGCTCCGCCGAGCCACCACAGACAGAGCCAGAATCGCGCAGAGCCGCAACGGTCGACTAGACGGGCGCACACGAGTCCACCGACGAACGACATCACTTGCATGAGCGCGCCGAATGCGAAGCTGGCGGCGAAGTTTTCGCCGCGAAGCTGCATGAGCGTGGGAATCCAGGCCGACAGTCCGAAGATGCAGAAAAGACTCAGAAAGCTCGTGGTCCAGATGGAAAGCGAAAGCTGACGATACGACTTGCCGAGGAGAACCGCGACCGGCACGCCGATCGACGATGGCACGGGTGCCAGCTCTACGGCTTGATAGTGGTTCGCGCGTTCGGGCCTGAGTTTTTGCAGTAGCGACTTTACTTCGGCCGTACGCCCGCGCAGTAGGGAGAATTTGGGCGACTCCGGTAGGTAGCAGTGGACGAGCGGCAGCAGAAAGACAGAAAGGGACCCGACCCAATACAGACCGCGCCAGCCGATGAGCGGCGTCAGGTACACCCCAACGATCCCGGCCGCGGCGCCCCCAATAGCCCAGCCAAGGGCGACGCCCCATAGCGAATACGTGTTGGCGACGTGGCGGGGGGCCAGCTCGTTGATGTATGTCGTCGACAGCGGAAGGAGTACCCCAAGACCTAATCCGGTCAAGATACGCAGTAAGCAGAACGAGCCGAACGAATGGGCGAGCAGGGCGGTGAGGAGCGAGAATATCGTCGTGATCCAGAGCCCGGCAAGGAGTGTGACGCGCCGGCCGATACGATCCGCGATGGCGCCGTGCAGCGCTGCACCGAAGAGGAAGCCGATCAGTCCGCTCGATACGAGCATGCCAGCCTGTTGCAGCGTCAAATTCCAGGGTCCGCGGACGTAATGAAGGACATACGCCGGGTTGAAGGTGTCGTACCCGTCGAACAGGGTAAGAAGGGCGAGGAGTATGCCGAGCCGCACGTGTACGGCGCCCACCGGCGCGTGCGCGAGCTCGTCTTGCGCATCGATCATATTCGGTTGCATGGTGTCTCGCTCCGTGACTGGCCTGAGCCGGCGGTCCGTCATGGCAGCGGGACGGCCGGTCAGGCTTCATTCGTCTATTGCAACAAAATTCTTTCACGCCTCAAGTTTGAAGAGACGCGCTGCGTTAGTCCGGCCGATCTTGACCCGGTCGTTTTCGCTGATTGCCGCGGAGTCGAACCAGCGGGCCGCATGGTCGACGTTCTCGAACGGCCAATCTGTCGAGAAAAGGATGCGGTCCGCCCCAATTTCCAACATGGCGTCGATGAGCGTCTGAGTCCGGAAATTGCCGGAGGTCGTCAGCCAGAAATTGGCGCGAAAGTATTCGGCAATGCCCTTTTTCGCGGGATAGTTTGGCGGAGTCTCAACCCACGCGTTGCGATTGTCGATGCGCCACATGCTGTAAGGCAGGCCTTCACCCATGTGCCCGAGGACGATTTTCAAATGCGGGAATTCGTCGAACAGGCCCGATCCCATGAGGCGCAGCGCATGCACCGCGGTTTCCTGACCGAAGGCCCAGGTTGGTCCAAGTAGCCACGGATGGCCTTCGTAAATGCGCGCGTGCGCCGACAAAGGGTTGCGCGGATGCAGATAGAACGGGACGTCGAGCGTCTGAACCGTTGCCCAGAAGGGGCGATACTGAGGCAGATCGTAGTACAGCATGCCGGGCTCTCCCTCGACCTGGGAGAATCCGTTGACGAGAGCGCCCACGAATCCCAGCTCCTTGACGCAACGTTCGAGTTCACGGGCGGCGCGCTCGGGGTCCTGCATCGGAAGCGCCGCAAAACCGCGAAAGCGGTCCGGCCGTTTTGCGATCTGCTGAGCCAGAAAGTCGTTGGCGCGCGTCGCCAATTCACAGGCGGCTCGGGTATCCGAAATCGCCTGAACAGTGGGCGCGTTGAGCGACAGTATCATCAACTCAATGCCGTTTTCGTCCATTTCGCGAATGCGACGTTCATGGATGTCCAGTAAGCGATGCTTTAATTCTGGCCAGTATGTTGCGGGGACGAAGCCCGCTGAGTCCTGCACGGTTTCCTCGATGGCAAAGTGCTCCTCGAGGGCAATCTTGCGTCGCGTAGTGAATGACATTGGCTTCCCCATAACATTCAATATTGACCCTTGGGTTCAAGGCCGAGCTCCAGTTGACCGTACATGGTGCCAACGGTATCCCAGTTCATGCTGATGTGGCGGCCCACCGCATTGGCGTCGCGCCAGGCGCGTTGAACCGGATGGGACAAGTCGAGCCCCTGACCGCCCGTCGATGCGTTGAGTGCTTCCGTCGCGCGGATGGCCAGGGAAACGGCAAACGCCTGGCCTCGACGACTCGTAATCCGTTCCGCGACGGAAATCTGTTGCCCCTGGTTCACCGTGGCTTCCCGCTCCTGCAGATCGGCGAGCAAGACCTTCTTCGCTGCATCGCAACTGGCGGCGGCTTCAGCGACGCGAAGCTGGATGGTTGGAAACTCCGCCATCCTGTTTTGTGCGCCGGCTACGGCTCCGCGAGTCACGCGCCGGCTGGTGCGTTCGAGATAGTCCTCGAGCGCGCCATAAGCCGCGCCGACCGCCACCGAGGCGAGGCAGGACGGAATGACGCTGAGCATGGGGATGGAAAAGCCCGGTTGATGCCGATGGAGAGCGGCGCCGGGGGTCTGTCCACTCGTCGTTTCCGAGAACAGGAGTACGCGATGCGCGGGCACGAACACCTTGTCGAGAACGAGTGTCTTGCTTCCGGTTCCGGCGAGGCCCACGACATGCCACGTGTCGTCGATGACGTAATCCGTGGCGGGCACGAGAAGGAAAGCCGGCCCCGCTGCCGGCCGGTCACTCGTCGACGGGAGCACTGCCGCACACAATGCCCACTGTGCGCAGTCACAACCGCTCGCGAAACTCCAGCGGCCGCTGATGACGTAACCATCCGCAACGGCCTCCGCTTGGCATACCGGGGCATAGGAGCCGCAAACGAGCGCATCGGGATTGCTGTCCCACACGTCGTGTTGCGCTTGTCCCGGGAAGCTCGCGACGAGCCACTGGTGGGCGGCAAGCAGGCCGGCAACCCAGGCCGTTGAGGCGCACCATTTGGCCAGATCGATATTCAGGTCGACGAGTGTCGAAAAGTCGAATTCGTACCCTCCAAACTCGTGCGGTCGCAGAATGTCGAAGTACCCGGCCTCGCGTAGCGCCTCAATGCTCTCTGCAGGGACACGGCGATCGGCCTCGACCCGCGACGCACGCGATAGCAATGTGCCGCGCAAAGTCGCAATGCGTGAGCGGAGTTCGCTGACACTCGGCGCAGATGGTTGAGGGGCATTCGTAGCTTCAGTCTGTCTTTCGACAACAATCATGACATCTCCTCCATGGACTCGGGTCTGAAAGCAGCGGTATATCTGGAAATTGCGGCGTTACCGGGTGAGATAAAAGTTCGCCGGCTTTTAGGCGGCGCGCATTGTCGGTCGTTCCGGACTCGGCGGGAATACGCGCCACGCGCCGTCTTGGTGACGAAAGAAGAACAGCGCAACGGGACCTGTCGCCGTCAAGGTCTCGACGCATACATAGCATTCGCGCGTGGATCGTCTGTTTCTGAATTCGGTGACCCGAAGCCCGTTCGTCGGATCCGCGGCGAGCCAGTGCTCGACCGTCTCGCGCAAAGCGTTTTTCGCGCTATTCATGGCTGCTCCTTCGTCCGATTGGATGCCACGGCCCTGCATACGCACTTCTAACTTTGGACTAGCAGTACGCCGCGTTGCGATAAAGGAGCGGCCGGGCGTCCTCGTTCAGCAATACTTCCGTGACCGTACCGATGAATATCGTGTGTGTACCGAAGGGCAGCGCGGCGGCCTTGGTGCAGAAAATGCTGACCGGGGCGTCCTGTAGGTAGTCGATACCCTCGGATGTTCTGCTCCAGTTGCCGACCTGGAAGCGTTCGTGCGAACTGGCCTTGCCGCTGAACGCATCCGAAACAGGCGCATGCTCGTGGCGCAGGACGTTCACGCAGAAGCGTCTTGCGGAATGAAGAATGTCGTGCAAATAGGTCGACTGATTCACGCAGATGAGCAGCGACGGCGGATCCATCGACAAGGAACTCACCGCGGTCATCGTCATGCCATGACGCCGATCCTCACCCGAAGTGGTCACGATGGTCACTGTCGATGCGATGCGTCGCATCGCGGCGCGGAACACTTCGCTGATCGGTGCGCTGACCTCTGGCTGCATGAGCGAGGTGGCATTCATAGCGTCTCCTTCGTTGGCATGGGAGCGGGACGTTCCCCGGTGAATTCACTATAGTTTCATATGCAACTGTTGTCAATGGAAATGATGGTGGTGGAACTTTTGTTGGTAGAATCCACTGACGACTTCGAGGGAAACGATCCGTGTACAAATTGACCGACTCTTTTCCGTACCTCCTCAATCGCGTTGGGGTACGTATGGGTGAGCTTTTTTCACGAAGAATTGCTGAGTACGGCGTCACGTTGCCGATGTACCGGATCATGGCCGCGCTATGGGAAATTCCTGATCAGAGACTCAACGATCTGGCAGACATGACGACGGTGGAGCTATCCACGCTATCCCGTCTGATCGGGACCATGGGGAAGATGAAACTGGTGTCCCGCAGCAGGCTCGAAAACAACGCGCGAACCGTGGCGATCAGGCTTACGCGAGAGGGCGAGAAATTGGTCGCGGAACTCATGCCCATTGCGCAGCATTTCGAAGATGTCGCCGTGAGCCGACTGTCGTCGGCAAACGTCAAGATGCTGAAGAAGACGCTCGCGGACGTCTACACGAGCCTCGATAGCATTGAAGAGGAGATTGCTGCGCGTGACGAGGTCGAGGAAGGCCGCTAGACGGGCCGCTCGGCGGCTGCAGATCAGAACTTCTGCTGCAGGCCGACCATGACGCCCAGCTGGTTCATGCCGGTTCCGACAGTGCCGCCGGCCGCGACGGCGTTGTTGGCCAACGCGCTGTTGAACATGTACCCGACCGACGTATACACCATCGTGCGCTTCGACAGCAGGTAATTCGCGCGCGCGACCAGCAGCGTAGAACTTGCGTCATTCTTGCCCGCCGGCCCGCGCTGCAGGTATCTCACGCCCTGCCCGTCAAGGGAAAACGCCGGCGTGACGTAGTACGTCGCCCCCGCGAAGAGAATATCGGTCTGCAGATGAACGGCGGCCGCCACGTTGTTTCGGATCCAGCCGAAACCTACTTTGGTCGGACCGAACATCACATAGCCGTCGACGATGTTATGGGTATCGGTGTAGGCACTGTTATTGAGCGGCGCCGAAGCACCGGCGCCACCGCGCATGACGTCGTAGGATGCGGCCACTCCGAAGTTCGCCGAGTCATAGGCAAGGAGCGCCGTGTATTGGCGGCACGCAACGATGTTGCCCGGCACCTGTCCCGCGCAGTTGGTGGCCGACGGGCCCGCCGGACCCGCAGCGTCACGGCCGAAGCTGTAGGTTCCTCCAACGGAGACGCCATGGAATTTGCCGAGGTAGCCGACTGCGTTGTCGCTGCGTGAGTTCGGCAGATAAGCATCGAAGACGCTCAGCGAATGAATCGACGGGCCGATCACATCGGCGTTCGTCAGCGCGTACATCGTCATGTTCATCTGACGGCCGAGCGTGAGTGCACCGTAGTTGTCGTTGCTGATGCCCACGTTGGCTTGACGGCCGAAGAGGCGCCCGCCGTAGTTCAGCCCGCCGGTGCCCGGCTGAAAGCCGTTTTCGAGCACGAAGAACGCTTTGTAGCCTGCGCCCAGGTCCTCGACACCCTTCAATCCCCAGCGCGACGGCACTTCACCGGTCAGAATAGGCATCCCGACCGTCGATCCGCCGCTGGCGGTAGCGTGGTCGTAGTAGGACACGCCGGTATCGACGATGCCATAAAGCGTGACGCCGCTTTGGCCGTACGCGAACCCTGTCGCCGCGGCAAGCACGGCCGCGCTCCATCTTGTCTTCATGACGATTTTGTCTCCACTTCGTTTGGCGCAGTGCCTATACGAAAAGTAGTACTAAATTATTTAGACCTAGAACAGGGCGCATAAACCGGCCCCGATGGCAATTTACGTGGCGACCTGCGCGGTCGCCGTGCGCCGATTCATGGCGCTCGCCCGCCTGTGGTCCGTCCGTCACGTCTGAAGTCGAGATCACGCGGGTGCCTCCGTTCTCACATTCGATTTGTGTGCTCTATAAAATTGTATATGGAAAAGTTGCAAACGCAAGTTAATTGAATCACAGTCGACGACATACGACAAGCGCGGCCAGACACGAGTCCGCTAGTGACAAACCCTGGTGCCGGACGGCTGCTTCGATTGATTCGCGATAGGAGGCAAGACTGATCTCGAAGCGCAGCGTCAACGCTGGCCTGAGTGCGCCAGGGTCGTCTGCAGCGCGTACGCAAGACCCGTGCGAATGGTGAGGAGACTAACCGCCGGGATAGGTGTTTACGCGAGCCGTGGTCACCTGACACACATTTCCATCTACAATACTTGCTAATGCAAGTGTGTAATGAGTGAAGGATCTTCAGAGCGACATAGGAGCGAAGCAATGTCTTATCGGGTTGTTCTCAAGCCTAGTGGTCAAGCGTTTGAAGTCCAGGAAGGTATGACGATTCTTTCGGCTGGTCTGGCTGCTGGCAGGTTCTTGCCCTACAGCTGTCGCACGGGCGTTTGCAATACGTGCAAGGCGCGCGTGCTCGAAGGAACGGTGGACCACGGCGCGGTGCTGAAGACGTATCTCAACGACGACACACGGGCGGAAGGTTACGCACTAATCTGCTGTGCGCGGCCCCGCAGCGACCTGGTCGTGGAGATCGACGAGCTCGAGGGTATGGCGGCGATCGATCCGAAGGTCTATCCATGCCGGGTTGCACGGATGGAACGTCCAGCGCCCGATGTGATGATCGTCACTCTGCGCATGCCGATGAATGAAAACATGACATTTATGGCAGGGCAGTACATCGAAATGATGCTGCCGGACGGCGATCGACGCAGCTACTCGATCGCGACAGCGCCGAGTGTCGAAGGGTTGCCCCATATCCAACTGCACATACGTCACGCGCCGGGGGGGAAGTTCACCGATCGCGTCTTTTCCTCTCTGAAGGAGCGCGAGGTCTTGCGTTTCGAAGGGCCGTTCGGCACCTTCTTTCTTCGGGAGGATTCGGACAAGCCCATCATCATGCTGGCAAGCGGAACGGGCTTTGGTCCAATCAAGTCGATCGTCGAATACGCGCTCAAGAAGGGCATCAAGCGCGACATTCACATCTTCTGGGGAGGTCGCCGCCGACAGGATCTCTATTTGATGGAACTGGCCGAGTCATGGTCGAGAGCGCATGACCACATCAGCTTTCATCCCGTCCTTTCGGAACCGACCGAGGCCTGCGGCTGGAGCGGACATGTTGGCTTTGTCCATCGCGCGGCCATGGCGCATTTCCCCGACATGTCGAATCACGAGGTTTATGCATGTGGCGTGCCGGTGATGGTGGACAGTGCCCGACGCGAGTTTTCACAGCAGTGCGGCCTTCCACCTTCTGCGTTTTATGCGGATTCCTTCCTGACCGCCGTGGAAAAGAGCGGCAGAGGCGCGATGACCAACCCATTGGAGGATATTAAGCAATGATTCCAGAACCCGCTTCCGTTGAGACGAATAACGACAATTCGGCCGTCAAGCCCTACGTGCTTTCGCATGGGACCCTGGAGTGCTACGACCTCGAGCGGTCACGCCGATTCTACGAAGAGTTTCTCGGACTTCAGTGCGTGCGTCACGCCAAGCCAGCGCTGGCTATCCGATGCGGTCTGCGCTTTCACATCGTGTGTGTAGAGACACCCGAAGTTCATCCCAACAACGTGCTCAATCATTGGGGGCTCGATGTCACCAGCAAGGAGGCGGTGGACAACGCGCATAAGCAAGCGCTGGCCCTCAGGGATCGTTACGGGATCAGGCAGGTGCTCGACATCGTCGAGCAGCATGGCGTGTACTCGTTTTATATGGAGGACCTCGACCACAACTGGTGGGAAGTCCAGTATTACGAAGGTTTTCAGCACGACGATTACTTCGACTTCGGTGACCGGTTCTGATCGCCACACGTCTGTGCCGTTTCTAAGGTTCGTGCGTTTGATTTGGAGTCCGATGTGACTAATCCGTTTTCGCTGGTGACGTTTGCTTCCGAAGAAGGCCGTCCGCAAGCCGGGCTGGTGGTGCGAGAAACGGTCTATCCGGCGGGGGGTGCTATCTCGACGGTCCTGGACGTTTCCGCTGACCGATATGGCAGCGTTCTCGCCATTCTTGAGGAGTGGCCGTCCGCCATCGATGCACTCGCGGCAGCCGCCGCGAAGCTCGATTCAGATTGCCGCCGTGAAGCTTTACCGGGTGTGCCGTTGGAGGAGGCGCGGTTATTCGCGCCGGTTTTGTATCCATCCGCCATTTACGGATCCGGCGCTAATTACACGGATCACATGGAGGAGATGGCCGCGGTGTTGAATGCCACTATCGAGAATCCGAAGGCACAAGGGCAGTTGCCGTGGCATTTCGTCAAGACGCCGCGCAGCGTCTTAGTGGGCCACGGTGCCGTCATCCAGATTCCGGCCTATTCAACAATGGTGGACTGGGAAATAGAGCTTGCCGCTGTGATCGGAAAGATCACTCGAAATGTTTCGGTCGAGGACGCAATTGGCTGCGTAGCCGCTTACACGATCGCGAACGATTTGTCGGCTCGCGACCACGTGCGACGGAACAATGTGAAGCCGGATTCGCCGTTTGCATATGACTGGGTTTCACAGAAGTGCTTCGACGGTTCGTGTCCAATGGGACCGTTTCTGGTTCCGGCGTGCCTCGTGAAAGATCCGCTCAACCTCTCCCTGAGGTTGTGGATCAATGGCGTTCTGAAACAGGATTCGAGTACGAGCCGGATGATCTTCAATGTCGCCGAGCAGGTGGCCTATTTGAGCTCGCGGACAACGTTATATCCGGGTGATGTCGTTCTCACCGGGACCCCGGCCGGCGTAGGTATGGCTAGGCAGGAATTTCTCAAGTCGGGTGATGTGATGACGCTCGAGATCGAGGGTCTCGGGCGTCTTGCGAATGTCATCGCATAAGCGTGTGAGGAACAGGAATCGTGAATATAGGAGTCAAGTAGCATGGAAAATAGTGGAGGCGGTCAAGCTGATAGCGGCGAGCGATTGACGAGCACGGTAACGCCGGAGAATGTTCGCGCCGTGCTCGGGAAGATGCTCAACCTGAAATTGATTGTCATGTTGCGAGAACCTGCCGCGAAGCCCATGCGCGATGTGGATTTGAGCGAACACTTGAGTTGGATGATAGCGAAAGAAAAGGAGGGGAAGGTCTTCGCGTCAGGTCCTTTCGTCAGTTCGAACGCAGCGTTGGGTTCGACGGGCGGAATGACAATATTGCGAGTTCGCGATCTGGAGCAGGCGCGCGAGGTAGCTGAGTCGGATCCGTTGGTTGAAAGCGGCATTGTTCGTTATCAGCTGCGCGAATGGTTGCTGATGGAGGGCGGTGTGACCGTCAAGCTGTCTTTCTCGGACGGAGCAGGTTCTCTTCTATAAACACGATCGGGAAGGTCATGCGCGAACTGGCGCACTCGCCAAGCATGCCGTAGGCGATCGATGTCGTCGTACTCAAATCCTTTAACAGAGCAAAGAGAAATGAGCTCGTTAGCGAATACACAGAAGTCCATGGTCGGAATTGTCGGCCTGGGCGCGATTGGCGGTGCGATCGCTAAGCATCTTTTGGATCGGCGAATCGTGGTTAGTGCCTTCAGTCGAGGTTCCATGGAGGCGTTCATCCGCGAGGGGGGAACAGGCTGCCCTGACGCGGAAGCTTTGGCCCGCTCCTCTCCAGTACTGCTGCTGGCGTTACCCGACGGTGAGTCGCTGGCATCCCTCTTCCAGGACGAACGCTTTCTCAGTGTGCTCGGGGCCGATCACGTGATCGCGAGCCTGGGCACCTATCCACTGCGGAAAAAAGAGCAGGTTCGACGTGTTGCCGCTGAGCGTGGGGCGACAATGCTCGATTGTGAGGTGAGTGGAACGCCGCAGATGCTTGCGGCCCGGAAAGCGAGCGTGTTCGCGTCGGGTGACGAGGCGGCGTTTCAAAAAATCAGATTCGTTCTCGACGCATGCGCAGAGCAAGTCGCATTTCTGGGCGAGTTTGGCGCGGCGACCGCAATGAAGCTATTGGCCCAACAGCTTGTCGCCATCCATACAGCGGCTGCCGCCGAAACCATCGCATTGGGGAAGCGCTATGGCCTCGACGCCGAAATGATTGTTCGGGTGCTTTCCGCATCCGCGGCAGGATCGGCGATGCTATCCGTGCGAGGATCGAACATGGCTAGGGAGGACTTCGCTTCTCGTGGGGGAACTGTGGCTTCCTTTTCGAAGTCCCTGCAACTGGTGCGTCAACTTGCGGCCGACACCCATGCGGCAACGCCGTTGCTTGAGATCGCCGATGTTTGCTACAAGCAGGCCATAGAGCTAGGGTGTGGCGAGGCAGACATTAGCTCAGTGCTTCGTGTATTTTCCGGGTGTGCGGACAGCAATGGGAAAGGCAGGTGAAGGCCGCGCGGCCGCGTGAGACGCCCCGATGGATGACAAATGGCGTGCTTTCGCGAAGCAGAGCATCATGTGCATCGTTGCAATGCGGATGTGCTAAGACGGGCGGGGCGAAGCAACTGATAATTTCTCACCATGCGGAAGTTCTTGGCTGGCGGTCCGGCGAGTGTCTGCTACGCACACCGTACCCGTCGTTGGTCGATGATCGTGCCAGCGGCGGCTCTGGCCGACAACCCGCCTGACGGTATTGATCGGAAAGCGCCTGCGCCTTGATATAGGACCGGCATTCGCGTGGATTGCGGAGGCGCCGGCCGGACTTGAGATTCCTGCGAGTCGCTCTGCGTCTGAACCCACGCTGACGAGCGTCCGGCGAAACCCTCGCTCACTTCACATACGGTCAAACAAAAAAGGTAGGGCCCGGCTGCGCAACGTCATGACGGTCGTTCGCTTGAGGCGAGTTGCCGTACTCAACGGCTAGCGAGGCGAACACGGCGCGTGGCTGGATCCACGTACCCGTGTGTCGGGCATTTTTACATCGACGCATCGTTACCAGACTACGACCGTGCCGCGACCGAGAAAACGTGGGCACGAGTGCAGGCCTTCCTTGGAAGCATCCGATGACATTAATACATCTGGAATGCCAGAGATGGTCCGGCCTGTGCCTCCCGCATACCTTTCCGCAACTAGGTACTAGCTGAGCCGGCGGGACGTAGCGTTACTCGGGAGCGGATGAAGTTGAAGAAACGCGGCAGTCGCGCCGCGGGCACGAGCCGCGAGTTCGCGTGAGTTCGGCTGCTTGGCCACGCCGAGCAGCAGGCTGACCATCAAGTTACCCCACAGCAGCCCGCCGAACAGTTCGGCAAGTTCGGCGGGACGGCCTTCGAGAAGTCCGGACGTCTGAGCCCGGCCCATGATTTGACGCAAGGCGGCGCGACTCGTCTCGCGCCCTATGGAGTCGAGCGCTTGCGCCACCTCGGGCGCGTGGACGGCCTCGGCGATCGCCAGTCGGAATACCGCTATGACCGTTGGATCGGTTATCTCGCGGACGAGCTGCGTGCCGAGGGACGTCAGTACTTGCGCGAGGGTCTCGCGATCGTGGGGCACGGGCAAGTCAGCGGGTACCTGCAATCGCGTGGCGCGCGCGCTGATGCATGCGATCAGTAGTTCCTTCTTGTTGCCCACCAGCGCGTACAGCTCTCGTTTCGAAACGCGCGCGCGCGTGGCGATCTCAAGCGTGCTGGTTGCCGCGTAGCCACTCTTCATGAACGCCGCGAACGCTGCATCGAGGATGCGCGCGCGCACCTCATCTTCGTCGCCGCCTTCTTGACGTTCCTTTTCAAGCGATACCGTGGGCATTATCGTCTTCCTTGACTTTCGGTACCACAGAGTACCATACTGGAGCAACGTTACGGTACTTATCGGTACCGTCACTTCAGGAGGTTATCGTGCTCAAGCCAAGGATCCTCGTAACCGGCGCAACCGGAAAGACAGGCAGCGTCGTCGTTGCCGAACTGCTGAAGGCCGGCTATCCCGTGCGCGCTATGGTGCATCGAGACGACGGCCGCAGCGCGCAGCTAAAAGCGCAGGGGGCCGAGATAGCGGTCGCCGACATGAGTGATGTCGAGCGCGTCGCCGACGCGCTGAAGGACGTTCAGCGCGCCTACTATTGCCCCCCTTTTGATCCTCACATGATTCAGGGCGCGGTCGCCTTCGCGGCCGTTGCTAGGGAATCGCGGCTCGAACACATTGTTAGTCTGACCCAATGGCTGTCGAGTCCTTCGCATCCCGCCCTCATGACCCGCCAACTCTGGCTCGTCGATCGGCTGTTCTCGATGACGCCTGGAGTCGCGCATACGATCGTGAGGCCGGGTTTCTTCGCTGACGCCTACCTCGAATTGACTGGGTTTGCTGCGCACCTTGGAGTTTTTCCTTGGATCTTTGGCGATAGCCGTAACGCGCCACCGTCCAACGAGGACATCGCGCGGGTCGGCGTCGCGGCCCTGATGGATCCCGCGCGGCACGCCGGGAAGCGCTACCGCCCCACTGGGCCGGAACTCCTTGGTGCGAGGGACATGGCCAAGGCGATCGGCCGGGCCGTCGGGCGATCCGTCAGGGCCGTACCGATACCGACTTGGCTATTCATGAAGGCCGCCCGGATGGGGGGCTTGCCGATCGACGTGATCAGCGGCATCCGCTACTACGTTGACGATCACAAACGCGGGGCTTTTGAGTTGGGCGCACCGACTTCCGACGTGCTCGATGTGACCGGTCAGCCCGCCGAGGACTTCGAGACAATCGCGCGTCGCTACGCGGCACTTCCACGCAACCGGCGAACGTTCGGCAATTGGCTTCGCCAGTTCACGCAGTTCGTGATCGCCCCGCTCAGCCCCGGCTTCGATCTCGACCGCTACGACCGTGAGCTGCGCCGACCATTCCCGTCAGAACCGCAGTTTGCGTCTGAGTCCAAGGTCTGGCTGAACGAGCATGTCATGGCTCACGCGGAGCGAGACGCCGTGATCGCAGAGCTACGCACGCTGCGCGCTTAGGTTCTCACAGTCGATCGCGGGAATTTGAACCAAAGGAGAGAGTCATGCAGCCGCAACTCTGTTTTTTCGTTAGCATCGCATTCAGTTTCAGCGCGTGGGGAATCGTCGCGAAGCGATACATCTGGCCAAAACTCCGCCTCTTGCAACGTGACGAAGCGCTGCGGCCTCTTCTCATGCTGCACAGCTTCCGGTTTGTTGGGTTGGCTTTCCTCGTCCCAGGTGTCGTGTCGCCCGAACTGCCATCTGCCTTCGCGCATTCCGCTGCCTACGGGGACTTGGTTGCGGCGACACTCGCGTTGCTCTCGCTGGTGTCGCTGCCACGCGGGGCCGGCATTGTTATCGCATGGATCTTCAACTGTTGGGGCTTGGCGGATCTCTTGAACGCGTTCTATCAGGGCAATCATGCAGGGCTAGTGGCGGGGCAGTTGGGCGCTACTTACTTCATTCCGACTCTCGTTGTACCGCTACTGATAATCACTCATGGATTCGTATTCCGGATTCTTCTGCAAGACCAAAACCAGTCCTCAATGCGGAGAAGCCGGCATCCCGGAGAAGAGCTAACAAGTGGAGGGCACGCAGCGCTACATTCACAGCCCGGGTACAGCGACGCCGAACGTTTGCAACAGCAGGACCGCATTGAGAGCCAGAATCACGACAGTGCCAAGAATGGCTGCGCAGGCCACCCATCCACGATTCGCAAACGGACCCATCACGTCGCGGCGTGAGGTCAGAATAACCAGGGCGATCATCGGCACGGGTAACGCGAAGCTCAGCACGACCTGACTGTAAATCAAAGCGTCGGTCGCGTTGACGCCGAGCGCGACGACCAAGAAGGCCGGCGCCATGGTGGCAAGCCGGCGAATCCCGACCGGGATACGCATTCCAGTGAAACCCTGCATGATCATCTGCCCTGCCATCGTTCCGACCACTGAGCTGGATACGCCGGATGCCAGTAATGAAATGAGAAAGACGCAGGCCGCAGCGGAGCCGAGTAACGGCGTCAGGCTGTGATACGCCGTTTCTATTTCGGCCACTTCGGGGTGGCCCGCGTGAAATGCGCTCGAGGCCATGATGACCATCGCCATGTTAACGAGCCCCGCCACGGTGAGGGCAATCAGAACCTCGACATTCGAAAAACGCACCAGCTTGAAGCGTTCCGTGTGGTTGCGTGCTCGGGTACGGTGTTGCGTCAGACCTGAATGCAGATAGATCGCGTGCGGCATGACCGTTGCGCCCAAAATTCCGACTGCGACAGACAAGGCGCCGGGGCCGCTGAGTTGCGGTACGAATGTTCCCGTCATCGCAGCGGGCCAATCGACATGAACGATTAGAAGTTCGATCACGTAAGACAACGCGACGGCCGCGACAAGTCCGCCAATGATCAACTCGAGGGGGCGGTAGCCCTGCTTCTGTCCAGTGAGAATGGCATACGTCACGATACCTGTGACGATCATGCCGGGTAGCAACGGTATGTGGAAGAGAAGAGATAAACCGATTGCGCCGCCGAGAAACTCGGCAAGATCTGTCGCCATTGCCGCGATCTCGCTCACGCCCCACATTCCGTAGACAACCGCAACCGGAAAATGCTCGCGGCTGAGCTCGGCGAGGTTACGGTTCGTGACGATGCCGAGCTTGGCAGAAAGAGCCTGGAACAGCATCGCAATGATGTTCGCGGCGAGCACCACCCAGAGCAGTGAATAGCCGTACTTTGCCCCAGCCTGAATGTTGGTCGCGAAATTGCCCGGATCCATGTACGCAATGGAGGCGACGACGGCGGGGCCGGCGAACAGCAGCTTCGAACTCCAGTTCTTGTTGCGCCCGGCCAGTACTTCGACGATTCCTCGCGAGGTGCGCTCGGTCAATCCCAATTGTGCTTCAGCGGTGCTCATCTCGATCCTCTAGCTCAAATCGGGCAGTCAGGTGGATGCCGATGCGCCAACGTTGGACGTGGATCAATGATGCCGGGAGTCCGCAAGAAACAACAATTGAACATTCCAATAGTCGCGATAAGGTTTTGGCACAAGCATCACCTATCCGAAATAGCCGATCCGCTCCCCTTAGAGGAACGGCGAAATGTTCGCCATCGCGCGGGTCACGTAGGTTTCCTTCTCTCCCACCGGGGCGACATAATGAATCGCGCTGCGTGCCGCCTCGAGGCCTTCCAGACGCGCGATGAACCACGCCGCCAGATACTGCGATGACAGGCACCCGCCTGCAGTCGCGACGTTTCGTCTGGCCACGAACGGCTGGTTGAGCACAGCCGTGCCGGCCTCCTCGACCCACGGCCTGGTGGTCAGGTCGGTGCAGGCCGGAACGCCGTCCAGCAGGCCCAGCTTGGCGAGTATCAGCGTGCCCGAGCATTGCGCGCCCAACAACTGGCGCGTCGGGTCGAGCTTAAGCTGCGACATCAACCCGGCATCGGCGACGACGTCCCGGGTCCGTATCCCGCTGCCGACCAGCACCGCATCGGCGTCGCAGGCGTCCTTAAGCGACGCTTGCGCCTCCAGCGCCACCCCGTTCATCGAACGCACCTTGGACGCCGGACTTGCAATCGAAACCCGCCAGCCGGGCTTCTTGACCCGGCTGAGGATGCTAAGGGCGATCAGCGAGTCGAGTTCGTTGAAGCCTTCGAAGGTCAGGATGGCGATGTGCATGGCGTCCTCGCTAAGGGGAAGAGGTTGTGTCGCGCCATAGTAGGACCCAAAATCAATACACTCAAATAATTGTCATGGAAACAACCGACTATGCCCAAGCTCCGCTACAAGCAATTGGTCGACAAGCTCGCGGCAGATATCCGTGAGGGTCGGCTGCGTCCCGGAACGCGGCTGCCTACCCACCGCGAACTTGCCGCGCGAGAAGGGCTGGCACTGGTGACGGCCACGCGTGTCTACGCGGAACTGCACGCCATGGGACTGGTGAGCGGCGAGACCGGCCGCGGTACGTTCGTGAAGGAGGCGCTTCCTCGCGGGCAGGGTATCGACCTGCCGGCCTGGAGCGCCGACACGGTAGACCTGAGCTTCAACAATCCGTCCCTGCCAGGGCAGGCGGATCTACTGAGGGCGGCGCTGCGCCAGCTTGCAGGCGCTGGCGACCTGGAAGCGTTGCTTCGCTACCATCCCCACGGCGGCCGGGAACACGAGCGGGCGATCGTGGCGCGCCATCTGGCCAGTCGCGGTCTGACGGCTTCGGCCGACACCACGGTGCTTGTGAGCGGTGCGCAGCACGGACTGACCGTCGCGGCCATGGCCTTGCTGGAGCCGGGCGACGTGGTGGCAGTGGACGCCCTGACCTATCCAGGGTTCAAGCTCACCGCTGAAGCCAGCCGGCTTGAACTTGTGGCGATTCCAGCCGCCGGGCGCGGTCCCGATCTCAATGTGTTGGCCGGTTTTTGCAGGCGACGGCGAGTGCGCGCCGTCTACACGATGCCGACGCTGCACAACCCGCTAGGGTGGGTGATGGGTGCGCAAAGACGGCGGGAGCTTGTGGGCATCGCTCGAAAGCACGGACTGATCCTGATCGAAGACGGGGCCTACGCGTTCCTGGAGGAAGGTGCGCCCCCGCCGTTGGCTGCACTGGCGCCCGAACTGACGGTTTATGTGTCGGGCTTGTCGAAGAGTGTCGCTACGGGGCTTCGGGTGGGGCTCGTTCACGCCCCTCAGGAGTGGATGGCCAGGCTGGAACGCGCCATTCGTGCGACGACGTGGAACACCCCGGCCACCATGACGGCGATCGCTTGCGGCTGGATCGAGGACGGTACCGTAGCCAGGCTGGAAGCCGAAAAGCGCCGTGATGCCAAACTGCGGCAGGACGTCGTGAGCGAGGTATTAGGCCATCTGAAGCCAGTTCGCCATTCCGCGTCGTACTTCGTGTGGCTTCCGATGCCAGAGGAGGTGCGCGCCGATGCCATTGCCAAGGCGTTGATGCGCGAGCGTATATCGGTGTCGACAGCGCATCCGTTCGCCGCGTCGAAGCAGGTGCCGCACGCCATACGCCTTGCACTTGGCTCGGTTGACCTGGATACGCTCAGGCAATCGCTGCAAGCCGTGTTTAGGGCCGTGGCGGATCGGGCGTACTGAACGTGTGCACCGACGTTACCTGCGGCCGGATCGCCTATGCACGAACTGCCATATCAGGATTGCTCCGCCGATACAGTACAGGGTTGTCGCGAAGCGTATCCATGACAATTATTTGAATGTGCTGGCTTCCGGCTCTACGATGTCGTCGTGCACTCGTTGGCCGCAAAGTCACGGATTCCAATTGACGTCAGCCGGTGCTACCGGGTCGGTTCTAACTCAACCCAACATGAAGGAGAACAAATGAAATCGTCGGAAACTTCGCTCAAGGCTTTGGTGAAGGAATCGTCATGGATGACTTTCTGATTGCCTTTGGCGCGCTTTGGTTTGTGGTCTGTGTGTGCGTCTGCCTCCTGTACCGCATCAGGGGAAACGATGCGGAGGCGGACGTATCGACCACGTCTCCTCCATGGACCGGCAAGGAGGCATTCACTTCAGCGGGCCATGTATCCGCTGTTTCGGCTTGCTATTCGCACAGTTCACGGAGGAATGCGCGGCGCCGATCACAGCGTTGTGCAGCGAGGTTGCAGGGGCGGATTGTTCGTTCTTCGCGCACTTAAGGTCGCACGAAACACGCGTCGACGACTTTCGTCGCCGTTGGACTGCGACGCCGATGGAGGGCGAGCCTATGTCAATTTTCTGACAGGGATCGGACGCTCGCTACGCACGATTTCAACGTCCGTTCGACCCCGAAGTTGTTATCGATCCTGGATTCAGTGCGCCGTTACCTGCCGACCTGATGCACGCCGAAGCTGCACCGCTGCCTGCCAGCGGGCAGCAAACCGCCAGCCTGTTCCAGGGCTGGCGTTACTCATCCCCACGGATCAGGGTTGGCGTTTGCCGCGGCCACCAGCGGGTTTGCCAGCCGGCTTACGTGAACCCGCAGCTGGCTTGCTGGCGGGTTTGCTGCGTGGCTTTTGCACGCTGAATGGGTTGCCGCTGGACAAGCTTGTGCCTTTACCCGCGGCCGCAGCCCGCTGCGCCGCAGGCTTGCGTTTGTTTTCGCCGCTTTGCGGGCGCGGTTTGTTGCTGAGCACTTGCATGGCACCCGGCGCAGCTTGCGGTACTTTGGGTTTCTTAGGCTTTTTGGGTTTCTTGATGATCTGGCCCGTCGCGCTGGTTTGCGGCACGCGGTGCTCGGCTTCAAAACCCGGCTCTTCTTCACGGGGCAGCGTTTGCCGGATCAGCGCTTCAATCGCGGCCAGTTGCGGCGCCTCATCGGCACACACGAGGGACACCGCCACGCCGCTGGCGCCCGCGCGGCCGGTACGGCCAATACGGTGCACATAGTCTTGCGCCACGATCGGCAGATCAACGTTGATCACCAGCGGCAAGTCGTCGATATCCAGCCCGCGCGCCGCCACATCGGTGGCTACCAGCATATGTACTTCGCCCGTCTTGAAGCGCTCCAGCGCACGCAGGCGCGCGGGTTGCGGTTTGTCGCCGTGGATGGTGTCGACCGCATAGCCCGCTTCATCCAGCATGGCCGCCAGGTAATCCACGCCATTGCGGGTTTTGACGAACACCAGCGCGTGCTTCCAGTTGTTCTCAGCCACAAGGTGCATGAAGAGGTCAGGCTTGTTCCTTTTATCCACCGGCACCACCCACTGCTTGATCTTGCTGGCCGTGGCATTGGGCGGGCTGACGCTGATATTGATCGGGCCGCGCAGAATGCTCGCCGCCATGGCGCGGATATCGTCGGTAAACGTGGCAGAAAACAGCAGGGTCTGGCGCTGAACAGGCAAGGCAGCAAAAACGGCGTTGAGTTCGCGCGCAAAGCCCAGATCCAGCATGCGGTCGGCTTCATCCAGCACCAGCGTTTGTACTTGATCAAACTGCACTGCGTTTTGGCGATTGAGATCTAGCAAACGGCCCGGCGTGGCAACGAGCACATCCACGCCTTTGCGCAACTTCATCATCTGCGGGTTGATACTCACACCGCCGTAGGCGGCCAGAAATCGTAAGTCGAGGCCTTTACCGTATTCGATAAAGCTTTGCAGCACTTGTTCAGCCAGTTCACGCGTGGGCACCAGCACCAGAACACGCGCGCGGTTGCTGGACACCGCCGGGCCGTGTTGCACCAGCCGTTGCAACAGCGGCAGCGCAAAACCCGCCGTTTTTCCAGTGCCGGTCTGCGCCGCAGCCATGACGTCCTTGCCACTGAGCACAGCAGGAATCGCCTTGGCCTGCACCGGCGTAGGTGTCTGGTAATTGAGGTTCTGCAGATTACGCAGCAACGAATCGATCAGGCCAAGCGAGGCAAAAGACATGGCGTATTCCGGGCTAAAACCGCAATTCTAGCGGTTGCCGCGCTGAACACTGATAAGACTCCATGGTGGCCACAGCGTTGGTGGATGGCCAGCGCATTGTCCGCATCCATGTGTAGCGCAACCCTGGCAAGCTGGCGCGCATCGCGGCGGCATGCGCCAACGGTTGAGCGCCGGTCTTTGCGGCGGGCACGTGCGGTTCATATCGTCGATTGATGCAGCACATACAACATCGTGAGCCCGTTCGCACGACTTCCGCAACACGCTGTGCTCGCCTACGATGAATTCGTGCGGCTCGTTGCCGCTATCGGCACCCGCGAGGCTCGGGTGCTCACTCATCGTTGCTGGGAGAAATCATGACACTGCGTATCAACTACATAAAGGAATCGCCGGAACTTTTCAAAAAATTCCTCGAACTTACCAATCTGCTGAAGGACAGCGCCATCGAAGAATCGATCCGTGACCTCGTGTCGCTCCGCGCGTCGCAGATCAACGGTTGTGCATTCTGCGTCGACATGCACGTGAAGGAAGCACGCATCCATGGCGAGCGGGAACTGCGCCTCCATCACGTCGCGATTTGGCGCGAGTCGACGCTCTTCGCGCCGCGCGAACGCGCCGCGCTCGCCTGGACGGAAGCGCTCACGACGCTGCCCGAGCACGGCGTGCCCGACGATATCTACGAACACGTGCGTACCCAGTTCTCCGAGAAGGAATTGTCGGACCTGACGTTCGAAGTGATGGTCATCAACGGATGGAACCGCGCGAGCATCGCGTTCAAGGCCGTGCCGGGTTCGTCGGACAAGGCATACGGTCTCGACAAAGCAAACCTGGCCTGAACGATATTCACACAAATTTGCATGGGACCGGAGTAAGCGCTGAAGCGCTTACTCCGGTCGACATCGAGTGACGAAACATCAAACGACGATGCATTGACTGATGCATCTCGATGCAACACGGTGGGTCCCTCGGCGTCTCCATCGCGCTTCGGCAGTTCCCCCGGGAACGTCCGTCATGCCAGTACGTAGTTATAGGCATCGAACGCGATGCGCCTTACGGGCCTCGCCGACATGAGCTTCGCACCGCCAGTTCGATCACGCAAATGGACGAAGTGACTTGGCAAAACGCGGAAGGCGACCGCAGCCGCGCAATCGCTCGACGATCAGGTGACGAGCGATTTTATCTACCAACGGAGCATGCAATATGAAGCTTGAACCTCTCCTGACTCCCGACGACACGAACCGTCGAAACCTGATACTAGGCGGCGTCGCAGCGACGATCGCGTCTGTCGTACCGACTGCCGCGATGGCCGAGACTGGCCGCGCGTCGACGTCTGCTGCCGTGCCAGGCCCTGCGGGAAATCAATCGGTGGGCAGGATCACCACCAAAGATGGCGTCGAGATCTATTACAAGGACTGGGGCCCGACGAGCGGTCCGGTCGTCACACTTAGCCATGGGTGGCCGCTTAGCTCGGACAGTTGGGACAATCAGGCTTTCTTCCTTGCGTCGAATGGCTTCCGGGTGGTCGCCCATGATCGGCGCGGGCATGGCAGATCCAGCCAGCCCTGGGATGGCAACGACATGGATCACTACGCGGACGACTTGGCTGCGGTAATCGATACGTTGAACCTGAGGAATGTGACAACGATCGGCTTCTCGACCGGAGGCGGCGAAGTTGCCCGGTATGTTGGCCGCCACGGCACCGCGCGCGTAGCAAGGATCGGCCTGATCTCAGCGGTACCTCCATTAATGGTCAAGACCGCCGCCAACCCCGGTGGGGTGCCTATTGAGGTTTTTGACGGAATCCGCGCAGGAATGATTGCAGATCGCTCGCAACTGTTCCGGGATATCGCAAGCGGCCCCTTTTATGGCTTCAACCGCCCCGGCGCAAAGGCTTCTCAAGGGATGATCGAATCGTGGTGGATGCAGGGAATGATGGGCGGCTTCAAGAATACCTACGAATCGATTCGCGCGTTCTCGGAAACGGACTTCGCTGCGGACTTGAAGAAGTTCAACAAGCCGACGCTGATCGTGCATGGCGACGACGATCAGGTGGTGCCGGTCGACGTTGGCGGACGCGCGTCGAAGAAACTGGTGCCGCACGCCATTCTGAAGATCTACGAGGGTGCGCCGCACGGCCTGGCTGAGACACACAAGGATCAACTCAACCAGGATCTCTTGGCCTTCCTGCGTAGCTGACCAAAGTCAACGAGGGAGCCGGTCTGCCCGGTTCCCGCCGTCTGCCGTTCCTGCCAACCATGCTTGAAGAAAGCATCAATGTCCACACAGCATCAGAGCGCGAAAGCAGCGACAAGGCATACAGAGACGGCAACCACGCTCACATGCAGAAACGGAGAATCGAACGGTGCACCATCTAAGCATTGCCGTCATTGTGTTTGCATGCGTGTTTGGTAGCGCCCTGCTCGGATTGTATCTGCGCTCTCTGTTGCCAGAGCGCCATCTCAGCGATGAATCGGTCAGCGTTATCAAACTGACGATCGGATTGATTGCCACGATGGCCGCTTTAGTGCTTGGACTGTTGATCTCGTCGGCGAAAAGTTCGTTCGATACCGCGAACGCCGCGGTCGTACGCGACGCCACCGAAATCATTCTGCTCGATCGCACACTTTCCCAGTATGGGCCTGAGACGCAGGAAATCCGTGCCTTGCTGAAGCAGTCCGTCGTCAGGGGAATCCAGAAGGCCAGTTCTGGCGACTCGGAACAACTGGCAAGCCTGCGTAGTCCCGACGAGCTTAGACAGGGGGAAACCATTCAACGCAGGCTGGCGGAACTCTCGCCGCACAGCGAAGCACAGCGTCAGCTACAGGCGCGTGCCATCCAGATCGCCGGCGAAGGGCTGGCGATGCGAGAGCTTGCGCTGTTGCAAGCGGTAGGCTCAACTCCCATGCCGCTACTGATAACGCTTGTGTTGTGGCTGTGCATCATCTTCGGCTCGTTTGGTCTGTTCACGTCCCCCAACACGACTGTTGCCACGACGTTTTTTCTGGGTGCGGTATCCACTTCCATCGCAATATTTCTGATTCTGGAAATGAACACGCCGCTCGGCGGGACTATCGCTGTCTCGCTTGCGCCGTTGCGCGAGGCGCTCACCATGCTTGGCCAGTAGCCACGGAATCCCCGACTCAACCGGCGTCCACGCCCATCGATACGGGAACGGCAGGAAAGCGACTTAAAGCTGCCTCACCGGCGGAGTCACCTGAACGTCAACTTTGGCCGAATTGCTCTCTCCGAGAAGCCGGCCTGGATGACCGGTCCACTTTGCGGTTGCCCCCTGATAGTGCGACCGGGGGCGGCACGTTGGTCTAGTCCCTTCGATTCGCGTAGGAGAAGGTGTTTACGCAAGGAGCGAAGCGATCGGATCCATGAGGCGAGTAGGCGCTACCAACGGCTAGGGAGGCAGTAAGGGTGCGGAACTGGAACTGGGGTTGGGCCCGCACAATGGAAGACAATTGGTTAAGTAGCGCGAAACTTGGAAGTTAATTGGTTAAGCGTACCCCAATTTGAACTAGTTCCAATGGGGCCCTTGAGGCAGGATACGGAAGCCAATTGGTTAATTTTCCGGAAGCCAATCGAGTTCCTCCACAGCTGTGGTGGCAACCAGAAGACTTCCGTTTGGAAGCCTTTTGGTGAACCGTATTCGGGACAAACTACATATTGCTACATTCCAATTAGCGCTCGCTGCACCCCGTTGACGACATCCCGAGTATGGGCCGTAGCCATATTTTGCATCCTCGATGCGATGTAAGCCGGAACCGCGGATTTTTCCGCGATGGGTGTAATGCCGCACTGATGCGGGTTGTCATCAAATATCTGCTTTACGACACGGCGGCGGCAACCAGAATCCACGCCGACGCCGACGCCGACGCCGACGCCGACGCCGGCGCCGCATACGCTCGTCCCAGGCACTGAAGAGATAAATTGCACAAGGCTTTAGTGGATGCTGTCGGCGTGCAGCAGCTCAAACAGCTCGTGGTTATCACGATAATCCACGTGAACACCGACGATTACCGGTCCGGGCGTTTTGAAAGCCTGCTTGAGGACGGAAGCGATCTCGTCCGGTTTGTTAATCATCAGCCCCTTCGCTCCGAAGGCTTCTGCGTATCGGAGGTAGTCGACCGGACCAAAATCGGTTCCCGAGGGCCTTCCGTACTTAAGCTTCTCCTGCGTTGCTACCATGTCGTAGGACCCATCGATCCAAACCATGTGCACGATGTTTGTCTTGAGCCGGACGGCCGTCTCCAATTCCATCGAAGAGTAGAGAAATCCACCATCGCCGGAAATGGAAAGCACTTTCTCGTGGGGCCTGACAATCGAGGCAGCAATCGCCCAGGGAAGGGCCACCCCCAACGTTTGTTGGCCGTTCGTAACGAGGACCTGTCGTGGCCTAAAGCTATATAAGTGGCGTGCGATCCAGAGATGGAACGAGCCCATGTCCAGACATACGGTGATGTCGTCTCTGACAAACTGCTGCAACTCGTGAACGAGCCGCAGAGGGTGGATCGGTGTGCCATTGCGGGCAGCCGAATCCTTGGCGAGCCGGAGGTGTTCTGCCTGGATCAACTGGAGAATCCCCGAGGAAATTGCCGATTTTCTGGAACGATCGATCAGGGATGTCAACGCCTGCAGAGTCTGCGCAATGTCGCCCGTCAACTCGACATAGGGGTAGTAATTGTTGTCGAGATCCGCAGGAAGCACATCGACATGAACGATCTTGCGCTGGCTTCCCCCATTCCACAAGTCAGGCCCATATTCCACCGGATCGTAGCCGATGGTAATAACCAGATCGGCGGAATCAAGCAATCGATCGGCTGGCTGGTTGGCGAGTTGACCGACCCTGCCGCCGAAATTGCTGGACAGCATCGCTCCAACAGCACCCGCCGCCTGAAAGGTTCCGACCGTAGGAAGATTGCCTTTGCCGATGAATTCCTGCAAAGCTGCGGCATGTGTCGGCTTGCTCGCCAACATACCCAGCAAAACGACGGGCGTTGACGCCGCGTTGATCAGCCTTGCTGCTTCCTTGATTGCAGAGTTGTCGGCCAAACCCAAGCCCGCAAATGCGGGAGGGGGTAGGGGCGTATGTGGGCATGCATCGGCCATTACATCTTTGGGTAAGTTAACGTAAGCCGCGCCAGGACGACCAGCCTCGGCAACCCTGAAGGCGTTGGCCATAACTTCGTTGACCTGCTCGGGCGCGCCGACTGTTGCGCTGAACTTCGTCACTGGTTTCAGTATTGACACCGCGTCCATGGTCTGGTGAATTTGTTTGAGCGCCTCACCGGTGGCCACCGCACCACCAAGGGCAACTACAGGATCCCCTTCGGAGTTCGCTGTCGCCAGGCCTGTGACAAGGTTGGAAACGCCTGGACCAGACGTTGCAATGGCAACACCGGCTTTCCCTGTCATACGCCCTATGCCACCGGCGATAAAGGCCGCGTTCTGTTCATGCCGACAGACTACGGTCTCGATTCTGGAGTCGACCAGTGCGTTAAAAACCGTATCGATCTTTGCACCCGGCACTCCGAACACGTGGGTAACGCCGTGTGCTTCCAGGGTTCTCACGACCAGTTCGGCGCCAATTTGCTGTGTATCTTTAAGTTTGTCGTTCATCGTATCAACTCCTTAGTGGGCTTGTTCGGCGTAGGCGAGCTCTTCGGCACTGTTCTTGCTGAGATCGGCTTTGAGGAAGGCTTCTGATTCGGGCAATGCCAAATGGAAATTTGTGAGGGCTTCGACTCGAAGACGCAGTGGCCCTGCGCAGACATCCAGCAGATGCCCGCCGTGCTGACGATCCTTGGAGAGAAAATGAAAGTGATAACCTGCGACGCTGAACGCACTTGAAAAACCGGGCGACCAAAGGCCAATGAGCGTTCCCTCGATTGAATGGAAATTGAATTCGCTCTGGTCTTTTGCCGCATCGACCAGGCGAGTGCCTGGTTGAGGAGGATTGACGGCGCGGGTGCGCACGCACTGAAAATTCCCGTCGAGGCGAATTGCATAGAAGATGTTGCCCGACTTGCGATAGCGATCGCAACAAGCCTCCAGTTCCTTGAAGCTGACGACGGGAACAGATGTCTCATCGATTTGCGGCGTAAAGCGAGTTACCACGGCGAAAGGTGCACCAGCGTCCATGCCGGCCTCAAAAACGCGACCATTGCCCTGCACCTGGTATGCACGTCCATCCAGTACAACCATTTCCCCGTCCAGGTGAGCAAACGTGCCCAGTCCAAAATCCCCGTGTTCGAGAATCGATTCGACGCTTGTCTCCCGGTCGAACACCCCTGCCACCAGAGCTCCGGATGTTGAAACCTGGAACAACGTGTGCACGGGTACGCACAGATACTGCGATAACGCGGCCGTGATGACCGAAGAGTAAGTTCTCTTCGTTCTGGAGAGTTCATCATCCAGCGCCCTCTTGAGCGACTGCGGAATAGTGACGGGCAACGTGCTCATTGAATTCTCCATTCAGTAGACAAGAGTGTTTCCTCACTGCGGCGCCGCTGCACAAAAATTGACCGGCTTGCTTCTCCGTCAATCGTGGCTCAACGACAAGGCAACGAAATGTTGAGGCACACCGTGCGTACCGGTTAGGCCTACATGTCGATTGGTATAGATGGCTTAGTGTCAACCTGACGTTGATGGTAGTCGTCGTGTTCCACGACGGCTATTACATAAAGCTGGAATCAGTTCGCTCTTGCGTTCGACCGGGGATGATTGTCATCAGCTACCGGGCGATGCGCTTATGGCGATGCAGGTTCTTCACCGCAAGAACGCGCCGCCGTGACCGGTTGTCTAATTTTACATAGCATAACTAATATTCAACTCGAAATCAGCGCGGGATGGGCGGTGGACCCGTAGTCGGTGATCGAGAGACCCCATGCGGCTCATCGCGATCGTGTCAACGGCCAGCGTGTTGTTCAACAGCTTCGAACGCCAATGGCTTCGCAAGGTTGATCTGAATCGCCCCGGCCCCAGTAGACACCTGCAAGCCTCAAACTAGAGGTTAGACAG
>NZ_JBCHAA010000010.1:0-267723 GCF_053525655.1 Trinickia camelliae | reverse complement strand
CCTCGGGCTGGGCCGCCCACATCATCGAGCAGCGCATCGACAACAAGATCATCCGCCCCAGCGCGAATTACACGGGCCCGGAAGATTTGAAATTCGTGCCGATCGAGAAGCGCTGATTAGGAAAGGGGATAATGCGCGCTGAAGCTCGATAAAGCTCGCATGGTCCCCTGACCTCTTCGCTGCCCCTCTCGACTCCGACCCGCGCTTTCCCCACGCTATGAACACCGCAAACCGCAAACCCCTGCCCGGCACCGCGCTCGATTACTTCGACACGCGCGCAGCCGTCGAAGCGATCGAATCCGGCGCCTACGACAAGCTGCCGTACACCTCGCGCGTGCTCGCCGAGAATCTCGTGCGCCGCTGCGATCCCGCTACGCTTGCCGCATCGCTCAAGCAGATCATCGAACGCAAGCGCGACCTCGATTTCCCTTGGTTCCCGGCGCGCGTCGTGTGCCACGACATCCTCGGCCAAACCGCGCTCGTCGACCTCGCCGGCCTGCGCGATGCGATCGCCGAGCAAGGCGGCGACCCGGCGCTCGTGAACCCGGTTGTGCCCGTGCAGTTGATCGTCGACCATTCGCTCGCCGTGGAATGCGGCGGCTTCGATCCCGATGCGTTCGCGAAGAATCGTGCGATCGAGGATCGACGCAACGAAGACCGCTTCGACTTCATCAACTGGACCAAGAAAGCGTTCAAGAACGTCGACGTGATCCCGCCGGGCAACGGCATCATGCATCAGATCAATCTGGAGCGGATGAGCCCGGTGATCCACGCGGTAAACGGCGTGGCCTACCCCGACACGCTCGTCGGCACCGACAGCCACACGCCGCACGTCGACGCGCTTGGCGTGATCGCCATCGGTGTGGGCGGCCTCGAAGCCGAGAATGTGATGCTCGGGCGCGCGTCGTGGATGCGGTTGCCGGATATCGTCGGCGTGGAGCTTTCGGGCAAGCGTCAGCCCGGCATCACCGCCACCGACATAGTGCTCGCGCTGACCGAGTTTCTGCGCAAGGAAAAGGTGGTGGGCGCGTATCTGGAGTTTCGTGGCGAAGGCGCGTCGAGCCTCACGCTCGGCGACCGCGCGACGATCTCGAACATGGCCCCCGAATACGGCGCCACGGCGGCGATGTTCTACATCGACGAGCAGACCCTCGCTTACCTGCGCCTGACGGGCCGCGCCGAGGAACAGGTCAAGCTCGTCGAAACCTACGCAAAAACCGCCGGCCTGTGGGCCGATACGTTGCAGCACGCCGAATACGAACGCGTGCTCACGTTCGACCTCTCGACCGTGGTCCGCAACATGGCGGGTCCGTCGAATCCGCACAAGAGGCTGCCGACGTCCGATCTGGCCGCTCGCGGCATCGCCGGCAAGTGGGAGGACGTGCCCGGCCAGATGCCCGACGGCGCCGTCATCATCGCGGCCATCACGAGCTGCACGAACACGAGCAACCCGCGCAACGTGATCGCGGCGGCCCTGCTCGCGCGCAACGCCAACGCGCGCGGCTTGACGCGCAAGCCGTGGGTCAAGTCCTCGCTCGCGCCGGGCTCCAAGGCGGTCGAGCTCTACCTCGAAGAAGCGAAGCTGCTGCCCGAGCTGGAGCAGCTCGGCTTCGGCATCGTCGCGTTCGCGTGCACCACGTGCAACGGCATGTCGGGCGCCCTCGATCCGGCGATCCAGCAGGAGATCATCGACCGCGACCTGTACGCGACCGCCGTGCTGTCGGGCAACCGCAACTTCGACGGCCGCATCCATCCGTACGCGAAGCAGGCGTTCCTGGCGTCGCCGCCGCTGGTGGTGGCTTACGCGATTGCCGGCACGATCCGCTTCGACATCGAGCGGGATGCACTCGGCACGGACAAGGACGGCAAGCCGGTCTATCTGAAGGACATCTGGCCGAGCGACGAGGAGATCGACGCGATCGTCGCGCAAAGCGTGAAGCCCGAGCAATTCCGCAAGGTCTACGAGCCGATGTTCGCCGTCACGGCCGCCGGCAGCGAGCCGATCAATCCGCTGTACGACTGGCGCGCGCAAAGCACCTACATCCGCCGTCCGCCGTACTGGGAAGGCGCGCTGGCGGGCGAGCGCACGCTGCGCGGATTGCGCGCCCTCGCCGTGCTCGGCGACAACATCACGACCGATCACCTCTCGCCGTCCAACGCGATCCTCGCAGACAGCGCCGCCGGCGAATACCTCGCGAAGATGGGCTTGCCGGAGGAAGACTTCAACTCCTACGCGACTCACCGAGGCGACCACCTCACCGCGCTGCGCGCCACCTTCGCGAACCCGACGCTCGTCAACGAGATGGCGGTGGTCGACGGCCAGGTGAAGAAGGGATCGCTCGCGCGCGTCGAGCCGGAAGGCCGCGTGACGCGCATGTGGGAAGCGATCGAGACGTATATGGACCGCAAGCAGCCGCTCATCATCATCGCCGGGGCGGACTACGGCCAGGGCTCGTCGCGCGACTGGGCGGCCAAGGGCGTGCGTCTGGCGGGCACCGAAGCGATCGTCGCCGAAGGGTTCGAGCGCATTCACCGCACGAACCTCGTCGGCATGGGCGTGCTGCCGCTCGAGTTCAAGCCCGGCGTGAACCGCGTGACGCTTGGCATCGACGGCACCGAGACGTTCGACGTGATCGGCGAGCGCAAGCCGCGCGCGGACCTCACGCTCGTCATCCATCGCAAGAACGGCGAGCGCGTGGAAGCGGCCGTGACCTGCCGGCTCGACACCGCCGAAGAGGTCTCGATCTACGAAGCGGGCGGCGTGCTGCAGCGGTTCGCACAGGACTTCCTCGAGTCGTCGAAGGCGGCTTGATGAAAGCTGAATAACAGCGCGTTCAGGCATCATCTGCGGGCGGCACTCTCATGTGCCGCTCGCTGTTTCACCAGGACAACCACCCCATGCCCCACGTACCCCAGATCAAGATTGCCGCCACGTATATGCGCGGCGGCACCAGCAAAGGCGTGTTCTTCCGCCTGCAGGATTTGCCCGAAGCGGCCCGCGTGCCGGGCGCGGCGCGCGATGCGCTGCTGCTGCGCGTGATCGGCAGTCCGGACCCATACGGCAAGCAGATCGACGGGATGGGCGGCGCGACATCGAGCACGAGCAAGACGGTCATCATTTCCAAGAGCAGCAAGCCCGGTCACGACGTCGACTACCTGTTCGGGCAGGTCTCCATCGATAAAGCCTTCGTCGACTGGAGCGGCAATTGCGGCAATCTCTCGGCCGCTGTCGGGCCGTTCGCGATCAGCGCGGAGCTCGTCGATGCGAGCCGTGTGCCGCAAAACGGCGTGGCCGTCGTGCGCATCTGGCAGGCCAATATCGGCAAGACCATCATCGCGCACGTGCCAATCACCGCAGGCGCGGTGCAGGAAACCGGCGACTTCGAACTCGACGGCGTGACCTTCCCCGCCGCCGAAGTGCAGCTCGAGTTCATGGACCCGGCGGCGGAGGAAGAAGGCGCCGGCGGCGCGATGTTCCCGACCGGCAACCTGGTCGACGACCTCGACGTGCCGGGAGTCGGCACGCTGAAAGCCACGATGATCAACGCGGGCATCCCGACGATCTTCGTGAACGCCGAGGCCATCGGCTACACGGGCACCGAGCTGCAAGACGCGATCAACAGCGATGCCGAAGCGCTCAAGAAGTTCGAGACCATTCGTGCCTACGGCGCGCTGCGCATGGGCTTGATCAAGGACTTGAACGAGATCGCGACGCGGCAGCACACGCCGAAGATCGCGTTCGTCGCGAAGCCTGCCGACTACGTGGCTTCGAGCGGCAAGCGAGTGGCGGCGGGCGACGTCGATCTGCTCGTGCGCGCGATGTCGATGGGCAAGCTCCATCACGCGATGATGGGCACGGCGGCGGTGGCGATCGGCACGGCTGCTGCGATACCCGGGACGCTGGTCAATCTCGCGGCCGGCGGCGGCGAGCGCAACGCGGTGCGCTTCGGCCACCCGTCGGGCACTTTGCGAGTGGGCGCAGAGGCGTCTCAAGCGAACGGCGAATGGACTGTGACGAAGGCCATCATGAGCCGCAGCGCGCGTGTGCTGATGGAAGGCTGGGTGCGCGTGCCCGGCGACACGTTCTAAGGTCAGGTGTCAGGTCGGAAAGGCTCGGTGATGGTTGGCTTCCCCTCCAACGCCGAGCCGATTTGATCAGCTGCCGTCCGCCTCCGGCCGATAGTCGGTCGGCTTTCCCCCCGTCCACTTTCTGAACGCGCGATGAAACGCGCTCGGCTCGGCAAAGCCCACGGCAATCGCGATGTCGGCGATGGTCTGCTCGCCGGCCTGGAGCGACGCGATCGCGATGTCCCGACGCAGCGCGTCTTTGATCGATTGATACGTGTAGCCCTCTTGCTTGAGCCGCCGCCGCATCGTCGCTTCCGCAAAGCGCAGCTTCGCCGCCATGTCGTCGGCGCCGGGCCACTCGGCGATCGGCATCGCACGCAACGCGCGGCGCACGCGCGCGGCAATCGAATCCGGATTGCGGTACTTGACGACGAAAATCGCGGGCGCATCGCGCAGAAACGACTTGAGCGACTTCGCCGTCTGGATCACCGGCAGATCGAGAAAATCGGGCGACAGGTCGACGTACGACGCGCTCTGACCAAACTTCAAGTCGTCGCAAAACATCGACCGGTATTCGTGCCCTGCCGCAGGCTCGGGGCAGCTGAAGCGCGCTTCGAGAATCGGAATGCGCCGCCCCACGAGCCAGCACACCACGCCATACACGAGGATGAAGTAGGTCGCGTACGCGAACATCTGCTTGCGCTCGGCGCCTTCGCGCACGTGGAACGACAGGCGCACACGACCGCGTTCCTTGGCGACCTGCGCGCTCATGTCGTCGAGCACGAGCCGCATGAAACCGGTCGTGCGCGCGAGCGCCTGCGCGCCGTCGCGCGCGGTCAGCGCCGCCTGGCACATCGCGATGAAGCTGCCGCTTTTCATCGGATGCGAGTCTTGCCCGAAGAATTCGTCGTCGAGCGCGCGGCAGATCGCGTTCCAGAGCGCGCCGTATTGCGCCGACGAGACGCGCGCCAACGGCGAGCCCAATAGCTGCGCCGCAATACCGGCCTCCTCCAAGAGCGGCTGCGGATCGACCCCGCACCGCTTGACGCAGTGCACCGCCTCTTCGACGAGGCTCACTGCGATAGTCCCTTTTTCGTTATGCATTGCAGCAAAGTTGATTCAGCGAACACGTCGCGCCGGAATCGCGCACGCGCCTTGTCAGCTGATGGCAAATACGCTCAATAAATTTGATCGGCTTGAGCATCGAAAGCCGCCTTCGCGGTTCTTACACTCTGTCGCATCAAGGTCATGACACCAACCGTCGATGACGATCCCGGCGCCTGCGCAACGCCTTTCGCAGCGCGTATGGCAACCGGTCAGACCGCACAGTTTAAGGGGAGCGCGTGATTAGCGCCAAGCCGTCGCCGCGCTGATGCCGCCCCGCCCCGTTCGAATCCGCAACACAGGAACCCGCGTCATGGACGACTTCTACACCGACGAACAACGCATGATCCGAGACGCGGCGCGCGACTTCGCCACCGAATGTCTCGCGCCGAACGCCGGCAAGTGGGACCGCGAAGGCGCGCTGCCGCGCGAAGTCGTCTCGCAACTGGGCGAGCTCGGGCTGCTCGGCATGATCGTGCCGCCCGAATGGGGCGGCACTTACACCGACTACGTGGCCTACGCGCTCGCGCTCGAAGAAATCGCGGCGGGCTGCGCCTCGTGCGCCACCATGATGAGCGTGCACAACTCGGTCGGCTGCGGGCCGATCCTGAACTTCGGCACCGCCGCGCAGCAAGCGCGCTGGCTGCGCGATCTCGCGCTCGGCCGGGTCATCGGCGCGTTCTGCCTGACCGAGCCGCAGGCCGGGTCGGAGGCGAACAACCTGAAGACGCGCGCCGTGCTCGAAGACGGGCAATGGGTGATCAACGGCAGCAAGCAGTTCGTGACCAACGGCAGCCGCGCCGGCATCGCCGTGGTGTTCGCCGTCACCGATCCCGAACTCGGCAAGCGCGGCATCTCCGCGTTCATCGTGCCGACCGACACGCCGGGCTTCAACGTGGGCCGCCCCGAGAGCAAGCTCGGCATCCGCGCTTCCGACACCTGCCCGATCTCGCTCGAAAACTGCCGCATCCCCGAGGAAAACCTGCTCGGCGAGCGCGGCGAAGGCTTGAAGATCGCGCTGTCGAATCTCGAAGGCGGACGCATCGGCATCGCCGCGCAAGCGGTCGGCATTGCGCGCGCCGCGTTCGACGCCGCCCGCGAGTACGCCAACGAGCGCATCCAGTTCGGCAAGACGATCAAGGAACACCAGACGATCGCCAATATGCTCGCCGACATGGAAACGCGCCTGAACGCCGCGCGCCTGCTCGTGCATCACGCGGCGCGCCTGCGCAGCGCGGGCAAGCCGTGCTTGTCGGAGGCGTCGCAAGCGAAGCTTTATGCGTCGGAGCTGGCCGAGGAAATCTGCTCGAATGCGATTCAGATTCACGGCGGCTATGGGTATCTCGAAGACTATCCGGTCGAGCGGCATTACCGCGACGCACGCATCACGCAGATTTATGAAGGCACGAGCGAAGTGCAGCGCATGGTGATCGCGCGGTACGTTTGAGCTGCGCCCGCGTCGCGCGGGCGCGGCGGCTAATAGCTCACGGCGCGCAGGCGGTTATCCGTCTGCACGCACATATCAAGAGCAGCCAAGGAGAGAGACGACGATGACGGCAGCACAAGGCTTCTTCGACGCGCGCGATTTTCTCTTGCGCCATCGGACCGACTACGAGCGCGCGTATCGCGAGTTCGCGTGGCCGCAGCTTGGCGAGTTCAACTGGGCGCTCGATTACTTCGACGCCATGGCGCACGGCAATGACAATCCCGCGCTGTGGATCGTCGATGCAGTTAGCGGGAACGAATTGAAGCTATCGTTCGCGCAGATGTCGGAGCGCTCGTCGCGCATCGCAAACTATCTGCGCAGCATCGGCGTGGCGCGCGGCGACCGCGTGCTGTTGATGCTGCCGAATCGCGTCGAGCTATGGGATGCGATGCTCGCCGCGATCAAGCTCGGCGCGGTCGTGCTGCCCGCGACGACGCTGCTGTCGGCGAACGAAGTGCGCGACCGCGTGGAAGTCGGCGCGCCGAAGTTCGCGATCGTCGACGCTGCAGAGACGGCGAAGTTCGATGCGTTCGATTCCACGCTGACCAAAGTCGTCGTCGGCAACGCGAATCCGCAAGCGGGATGGCTCGATTTTGCGGAAGGCTACGCGGCCTCCGCGACGTTCACGCCCGACGGCGTCACACACGCCGGCGACCCGCTGCTGCTCTACTTCACCTCCGGCACGACCTCCAAACCGAAGCTCGTCCAGCACACGCACGAAAGCTACCCCGTGGGCAGCTTGTCGACGATGTACTGGGTCGGCCTGCAGCCTGGCGACGTGCATTGGAACATCAGCTCGCCTGGCTGGGCCAAGCACGCATGGAGCTGCTTCTTCGCGCCGTGGAATGCGCAGGCGTGCGTGTTCGTCTCGCAGTACGCGCGCTTCGACGCCAGGCAGGCGCTCGACACGCTCACGAAGCATGGCATCACGACGATGTGCGCGCCGCCCACCGTCTGGCGCATGCTCGTGCAGGAGCCGCTCGCGTCGTACGCGGTGAAGCTGCGCGAGATCGTCGGCGCGGGCGAGCCGCTGAATCCCGAGATCATCGAGCGCGTGCGCAACGCGTGGGGCATCACGATCCGCGACGGCTTCGGCCAGACCGAAACCACCTGCCTGATCGCCAACTCGCCGGGGCAACCCGTCGTGCCCGGGTCGATGGGGCGGCCGATGCCCGGCTACCGGATCGAACTGGTCGATCACGACGGCAACCCCGCCGAGGAAGGCGAAATCACGCTGCCGCTCGGCAAGCGCGGCGGCCACGCGTCACCGTATGCCAGCGAACCGCTGGGCCTGATGACCGGCTACGCGAACAATCGCGACGCGACCGAAGCCGTGATGCGCGACGGCCGTTACCGGACCTCGGACGTCGCCGTGCGCCGTCCCGACGGCTATTTCATCTACATCGGCCGCGCCGACGATGTCTTCAAATCGTCCGACTATCGACTGAGCCCGTTCGAACTCGAGAGCGTCCTGATCGAGCACGAGGCGATCGCGGAAGCCGCCGTCGTGCCGAGCCCCGATCCGCTGCGCCTCGCGGTGCCGAAAGCATTCATCGCACTGCGCCACGGCTTCGAATTCACCCCCGACCTCGCCAAGAGCGTGTTCCGCTTCTCGCGCGAAAAACTCGCACCGTACAAGCGGATTCGCCGCCTCGAAGTCATCGAACTGCCGAAGACGATCTCCGGAAAAATCCGCCGCGTGGAGCTGCGGCGCCGCGAGATCGAACGCGGCGATGCGCCCGCGCGCGTTTCGGAGGAGTATTGGGAGGAAGACTTCCCCGATCTCCGCTGACCGAACGGTTGCATTCACACGTGGCGCCGCGAAGACGCGCGCCGCGTTTCCTCGATTCCCTACCCCGGTCTTTCTATGCCGGGATGCTTTGCACAAGGAGCTGTCAATGAGCGCAATTCCGTCCACCGCTGCCGCCGCCAAACCTACCGTCAAGCTGCTGATCAACGGCGAGTTCGTCGAATCGTCGACGAAAGAATGGCGCGACATCGTGAACCCGGCCACGCAGGAAGTCCTCGCGCGCGTGCCGTTTGCGACCGCCGCCGAAATCGACGCCGCCGTCAGCGCCGCGCATGCCGCGTTCGCGCAGTGGAAAACGACGCCGATCGGCACGCGCGTGCGCATCATGCTCAAGTACCAGGCGCTGATTCGCGAGCACATGCCGCGCATCGCGAAGATCCTGACTGCCGAGCAAGGCAAGACGCTGCCCGACGCCGAAGGCGACATCTTCCGCGGCCTTGAAGTCGTCGAGCATGCGTGCTCGATCGGCACGGTGCAATTGGGCGAATTCGCCGAGAACGTCGCCGGCGCGGTCGACACCTACACGCTGCGCCAGCCGCTCGGCGTCTGCGCGGGCATCACGCCGTTCAACTTCCCCGCGATGATTCCGCTGTGGATGTTCCCGATGGCGATCGTCTGCGGCAATACGTTCGTGCTGAAGCCGTCCGAGCAAGATCCGCTCTCGACGATGGCGCTCGTCGAACTCGCGATCGAAGCGGGCGTGCCGCGCGGCGTGCTCAACGTCATCCACGGCGGCAAGGAAGCGGTCGACGCGCTCTGCACGCACGAGCACGTGAAGGCGATTTCGTTCGTTGGATCGACGGCTGTCGGCACGCACGTCTACACGCTCGCGAGCCAGCACGGCAAGCGCGTGCAGTCGATGATGGGCGCGAAGAACCACGCCGTGGTGCTGCCCGACGCGAACAAGGAGCAGACGCTCAACGCGCTGGCCGGCGCGGGATTCGGCGCGGCGGGCCAGCGCTGCATGGCGACTTCTGTCGTGGTGCTCGTCGGCGCGTCGCAGCAATGGCTGCCGGAGCTCGTCGAGAAGGCGAAGACGCTGAAGGTCAACGCAGGCACCGAGGCCGGCACCGATATCGGCCCGGTCGTGTCGAAGAGCGCGAAGGAACGCATCCTGTCGCTGATCGGCAAGGGCATCGAAGAAGGCGCGACGCTCGATCTCGACGGCCGCAACGTGAAGGTGCCGGGTTACGAGCAAGGCAACTTCATCGGCCCGACGATCTTCTCGAACGTCACCACCGAGATGACGATCTACACGACCGAAATCTTCGGCCCCGTGCTCGTCGTGCTGACGGTCCCGACGCTCGACGAAGCGATCGCGCTCGTCAATCGCAACCCGTTCGGCAATGGCGTGGGCCTCTTCACGCAAAGCGGCGCGGCGGCGCGCAAGTTCCAGAGCGAGATCGACATCGGCCAGGTCGGCATCAACATTCCGATTCCGGTGCCCGTGCCGTACTTCAGCTTCACCGGCTCGCGCGGCTCGAAGCTCGGCGACCTCGGCCCGTACGGCAAGCAAGTCGTGCAGTTCTACACGCAGACGAAGACCGTCACGGCACGCTGGTTCGACGACGCGACCACTAACGACGGCGTGAATACGACGATCAGCCTGCGCTGAGGCGCTGTGGGCTTGGAGTAGGCGCTAAAGCGCCAACTCCAAGCAACCAAAGCATGGGATGGGAGTAAGTGCTAAAGCACTAACTCCCATCGACAGAGGACTTAAACATGAAAATCGCCTTTATCGGCCTCGGCAACATGGGCGCGCCGATGGCGCGCAATCTGCTGAAAAACGGCCACAGCCTGAACGTATTCGACTTGAGCCGCGACGCCGTGCAATCGCTCGTCGACGCCGGCGCAACCGCGAGCGCCTCGCCGAAAGCCGCGGCCAGCGGTGTCGAACTCGTCATCACGATGCTGCCGGCCGCCGCCCACGTGAAGAGCGTGCTCACCGCCGACGACGGCGTGCTCGCCGGCATCGCGCGCGGCGTGACGATCGTCGATTCGAGCACGATCGATCCGGCCAGCGCGCAAGGCTTCGCGAAGCTCGCCGCCGAGCGCGGCAATCCGTTCGTCGATGCACCCGTCTCCGGCGGCACCGGCGGCGCGGCCGCGGGCACGCTGACCTTCATGGTGGGCGCGAACGCCACCGCGTACGAGCAAGTCAAGCCGGTGCTGGCGGCGATGGGCAAGAACATCGTCCATTGCGGCGACACCGGCATGGGCCAGGTCGCGAAGATCTGCAACAACCTGCTGCTCGGCATCACGATGGCGGGCGTCGCGGAAGCGATGTCGCTGGGCGCCGCGCTCGGCATCGATCCGAAGGTGCTGGCGGGCATCGTCAACACGTCGACGGGCCGCTGCTGGAGCTCGGACACCTACAACCCGTTCCCCGGCATCATCGAAACCGCGCCGTCCTCGCGCGGCTACACGGGCGGCTTCGGCACCGACCTGATGCTCAAGGACCTCGGCCTCGCCGGCGATGCCGCCAAATCCGCGAAGCAGCCGATCTATCTCGGCGCGCTCGCGCAACAGCTCTATCAAACGATGAGCCAGCACGGCGACGGCGGCCTCGACTTTTCGGCTGTCATCAAGCTGTACCGCGACGTGGGAGCGAAACGATGATCGAACTCGATACCGCGAGCGAGGCGGGCGTCGCGCTGATCACGCTGAAACGCGCGCCGGTCAACGCGTTCACGCCCGAAGGCCTGCTGCAGCTGCAGCAGACGGTCGAGCAATTGAACGACGAGCCGCGGGTGCGCGCGATCGTCATTACCGGCGATGGTCCGAAGTTCTTTTGCGCGGGCGCCGACCTCAATCAATTCGCCGATGGCGACCGCGCACGCGCGCAGCTCGCCGCGCAGCGTTTCGGCGCGGCCTTCGAGACGCTTCAGAACGCACGCGCGGTCGTGATCGCGGCGATCAATGGCTATGCGATGGGCGGCGGTCTCGAATGCGCGCTGTCGTGCGACATCCGCATCGCCGAAGAGCACGCTCAGCTCGCGCTGCTTGAGCCGGGCGTCGGCCTCCTGCCTTGCGGAGCCGGCACGCAGACGCTGCCCTGGCTCGTCGGCGAAGGCTGGGCCAAGCGGATCATCCTGACCGGTGAACGCGTCGATGCGAAGACGGCGCTGCGCATCAATCTCGTCGAGGAAGTGGTCGAACGCGGCGCGGCGCGCGAAGCGGCGCTCGCGATGGCGCGACGGGTGACGACGCTGAGCCCGCAAGCCGTGGCGTTCAGCAAGACGCTGATCCATCAGGCGCGCAACGGCGTGCCGCGCGGCGCGGCGCTCGCGCTGGAACGCGAACGCTTCGTCGACTTGTTCGACGGCGCCGATCAACGCGAAGGCGTCAACGCCTTCCTCGAAAAGCGCACGCCGCGCTGGAGCACGAGCCAGGAACACAGCCGATGAACATGCCGATGCCAACAACCGAAGCCCCCGCGCAAGGTCGCGTGACGTGTCATGTCGTGAACCGCGTCGCGATCCTGACACTCGACCGGCCGCATGCGTTGAACGCCCTTTCGCACGACATGGTGCGCGAGCTCGCCGAGCACGTCGAACGTTGCCGCACGGACGACAAGATCGTCGCCCTCGTCTTGCGAGGCAGCGGCGAAAAGGGCTTCTGCGCGGGCGGCGACGTGCGCGCGCTTTACCACGCGTCCGGCGCCTCAGGCGCATCGGACGCCACGCCCGCATGGCAGCAATTCTTCATCGACGAATACCGGCTCGATTTCGCGCTGCACGCTTTTCCGAAGCCGATCGTCGCGCTGATGGACGGCATCACGATGGGCGGCGGCATGGGGCTCGCGCAGGCGGCGACGCTGCGCATCGCGACTGAGCGCAGCAAGATCGCGATGCCCGAAACGCGCATCGGCTTCGTGCCCGACGTCGGCGCGACACGCTTCCTGAGCGTCATGCCGGTGGAGCTCGAGCTGTACGTCGGCCTGACCGGCACGACGCTGACGGGCGCCGACGCCGTGCGCTGCCGCCTCGCGGATGCCTGCGTGCAGAGCGAATGGCTGCGCACGTTCGAAGCGCGTCTACAGCGCATGCCCGCTGACGACATCGAGCGGCTCGAGCAACACCTTACCGACGTCTTCGTCCCGCCTGCGAACATCACGCCGCACGCGGCCATCGAGGCCTTCATGCCGCTCATCGTCAAACACTTCGCCGCACGCCTCACGGTTCCGGATATCGCGGCGTCGCTCGCCGCCGATTTGCAGCTCGATCCGCCGCGCGAACTGCGCAGCTGGCTGCAAGCGACGCTTGACGCGCTTGCCTCGCACTCGCCGACGATGCTGCACGTGACCCGCGAAGCACTGCTGCGCGGACGCTCGATGACGCTCGCCGAATGCTTTCGCATGGAACTCGGCATCGCCACGCGTGCGATCGACGACGGCGACTTCCGCGAAGGCGTGCGCGCGCATCTCGTCGACAAGGACCGCCAGCCGCACTGGCAGCCCGCCACGCTAGCGGAGGTTCGCGTCGAGCGCGAGCGGCATTTCCTGCGCTCGCCGTGGATGAGCGAAAAGCACCCGCTCGCCGAGCTCGGCGCGTTGCCGCAGGAACGCGCATCGAAGCTCGCGGCTTAGGTGGAAATCAGGTCGAAGGTCGTGCTTAGGCCGAATCGATGAGCCCCATCGCGATGGCCTTGACGACGGCTTGCACCTTGTTGGTCGCGGAAAGCTTGAAGAGAATGTTGTTGACGTGAAAATTGACCGTGCGCTCGGAGATGCTGAGGATCTGTCCGATCTCGCACGATGTCTTCCCCTCGCCGGTCCAGCACAGCACCTCGCGCTCGCGCGGCGTCAGCATGACGTTCGCTTCGGGCGCGAGCTTCGGCACGAGAAACTGGCTCATCATCGTATGTGTGATATTCGCGAGCCAGCTCGTTTGCAGCGTCAAGTCGTCGATCTCGGATGGCGTGAGCGGATCGGAGGGGCGCGAGATCGTCAGGAGTCCGTACACGCCGTGCGCGGCCCAACTCGAATGCGCGACACCGACCGCCATCCCGAAGTCGTGCGCGTCTTCCCATAGCTTGGGCGAATCCTCAGGCGGCGCGTCGGGCCAGACGATCAGCCCCGTGCTGTTCATCCCCTCGCGCACCGTCGGATCGATTTGCAGAAAATTGCTGTCCTGATAGTGCTTCATCCACCCCGTGGGATACGTGTCGAAAATCGCCACCGTGGGCTTCGATACCGGCAGCGGCACGCGAATCCCATAGCAGCAATATTCGAAGCCCAGCTTCTTGGCGAAATCAGCGATCTGCGTGAACAGCTGCTGCTCGGACCCCGCGCTGCGAAACTGTTGATAAGCGTCTTGCCATAGCAACTCCATTATTTCCCCGCACGTCGTAAGACTGTCATAGTTAGCAGGTCTCATCAGGTCGGCGGGCTGATACAGTCCCGCCATGAAACCCTCTCCTGCACTGCTGCATAGCCCTTCCCCCGATGGCTATGTCCGTGTTTCGGAACGCGTGCTTGCGGAATTGCAATTGGTCCACGTGGATTCCGGCATCGATGAATCACTGCTCTCGGATCTGCGCGCCAGCGATGTCGATGCAGTACGCGCGGGCTACACGGAATGGCAGAGAATGCGGCGCCCTGGGGCTGCGCATATATCGGTGGGCTGGGACTGGTATCTCGACCGCACGACCGGCGCGCTCCTCGTCGCCTGGGACGACGTCAGAAGCAACATCATGTGCATCGACCGGCGCGGCTTCGACCTCGGCATGGCGCGTACGGCGAAGGCGCTGATCCGCAGACTCGCTCAACTGAACTGGCCGAACGAAGTCGCAAACGCCGTCCTCGTGCCGCGCTTCGACTTGCGCGTCTGCGGCTCCGGCCTTCACTAGCGCCACCCGCCTTCAAGACGCCCTCCCAACCCCCGACAATTATCTCGAAATATCCCTTCAACTCTCTTTATAAGCAAACTCCGGGCTCATTTCAATCTCATTATGAATAGGCGTCGGGGTGCCGCAAACGCCCTCTCGTCTGACGTAAACGCCTGTCAACGTTGACAGTTTCGTGTCCTCGGGGCGCGCGATGTAATGCGCTCATTAAAAAAGCACACGCGAGGACTCCATGCGAACGTCAGTTCATGGCGACGGGCGGTTGCCCGCGCCCCTCGACACAGCTCTCGCGCACTATCGGCATCGAATTTTCGTCGAGCAGCTCGGCTGGAAGCTCCCAGGCGCCGACGATCACTTCGAGCGCGATCAATACGACCGGGAAGACACGGTTTATGTGGTCGCTCAGGACGACGAGACGGGGTCGATTTGCGGTTGCGCCAGGCTGTTGCCGACGACCCGCCCCTATTTGCTACAGGAACTGTTCCCGTTTCTTCTCGCGGACGACATGCCGGCCCCCGTTGCCGGCGATGTCTGGGAGTTGTCGCGATTTGCGGCAAATCCGGCGGCGAATCCGGCGGCGAATCCGGCCGCGTCCGACCTCAGCCATGAGGACTCGGCATGGGCGGTGCGGCCGATGCTGGCGTCGGTCGTCGAGTGCGCGGCGAGGCTTGGCGCGCGCCAATTGATTGGTGTGACGTTTCTCAGCATGGAGCGGCTGTTTCGGAGAATCGGCGTGCACGCTCACCGGGCAGGTGCGCCGCAGCGGATTGACGACCGGATGGTCGTCGCGTGCTGGATCGATATCGATAGCCAGACGCTGAGCGCACTGGGGCTCGATCCCTCATTAGAGCGCATGCAGTCGAAGCTGGCGGCTTGAGCCTGCCATCCCTGCCCGCTAAGCCATTCGCAGCTATATGAAATCGCAAGCATGACGCCTCCCGCCTTGTCGCCGAAGCTGTTTTCCCTGCCGCTCGATATCGGGCACGATCCGGCGTGCACGAGCGCCACGCCTGGGCTCGAGGCGCTGGCCGCGCTTTGGCGCATCGATATGCCGCCGCGCGTGGCGCGCGACGCCGCGCGCGTGTTCGCGTCGCCGGAAGACAGCGGCTCGCTGCGTTTCGGTGCCTGGGAAGTTCGCGCGTGCCCGCCTAAAGCGCTCGCGGCATTGCAAGTCTGCGCGCGCTCGAGCGTGCGAAACCGCCTGACGCTCATCCAAACGCGAGCGCGTTCAACCTTCGATCTCGTCGAAGAGATCGCGCAACCGCTCTGGCCGGATCTGCTGGCGGCATGGTGCGGTCTCGCCGACCAGCAGCGCCGCAGGCTGCATCATCTCGGCCGCGCGCTGCGGCTTACGCTCGCGCCCGGCAAGCTGTCCCGCGCTGGCGTCAAAGGTGCGATCGACGCCATTGACGAGCTGCGCCGGATCTTCGCCAGCGCCTATCGCCAACCGCGCAACGTGGCGCGCATGCCGAGCCTGTTTGCTTCGCTCGAGACCAGCTGGACGCCGGCGCTTGGGCCGATCGAGGATGTAATCGTTATCGCGGGCATGCGGATCTTGCTCTGCGGCAGCGTTGGCGTGCCTGGACAGATTGGCGACCTCGTCAATGCGCTAATCGATCGGCGCGAGCTGGCGGCGCAATGGCTCGCCCAGCGTGACGTCCTCACCCGCTTCGCCGACCACGGCCAGCGCCCGCTTGCACAGGCGCTCGCGCAAATGCAGGCGCACGCCGTTCTCGAAGTCTTGCTGCCGCGCTTGAACAGCATCGATCGCTCAACGTGTGGTGGCACGTGGCAGACGCGCTCCGGGTCGAAGCGCCGCGAGCACCTTGTGTTGCGCCTCGGCGCTTGAACGCCCCGTCGTCCGGCGTCTCTTCTCGAACCGAGCAGCCGCTTCAGTGACCGTTAACACGGAGAACAACGTGTCCAAACCTTCCGCCTCCCGCGCGGCACTATCAGGCTTCAGCTTCGCGAAGCGAGCACGGATGACGCTCGAATACGCCGGCATTGCGCAACCCATGCCGCTTGTGCGTCTCAACCGCGAGGGTCTGGTGTTCAGCCTCGGCGAGCCCGCCAAACTGCCGCCGATCGGCCTGCCGAGGCCAGCCACGATTGTTTGCGGCGACGAGCCGTTGTGTGAAATGCGCCTGGTCATACGCGGCGTGGACCGCGCCGTCGGCGGCAGACTCGAACTGACAGTGCAACCTTCGCGCTCCGACGATCACGAGTTGCTCTGGCAAACACTGCGGGCCTACCAGCAGCGGCACCGGCGCGACCTCGTCCACTCGACCCTCGTGCGCCAGCCGGAGCCGGGGCGCGCACCCGATCACACCCGCCACGCACAGTTGCGGCGCCTGCGATTCCCGCTTCCAACCGGCTGGGTCTGCGAATCGCAAAATGACCCGCAAAACGACCCGGCCGCAGGCGAACCGCTCGGCGCCTGCGCGCTTCGCGCCGTGACGTTTGCAGTCGAACGTCGCGACGACGCGCTCTTTCTCGCCGACTGGCTCGAATACCACTTCGCGGAGATCGACGCCCACTTGAAACTCGCGTCGCCCTTTGTCCAATTGCAGGACATCGAAGCACGGCTGACGGGGCGGGACGTGCGCGTCCAATTCCGCTACGAATTCGCCGATGTGGCGGCGCATGAAGCAACGATGCAAGTCTGCGCCTGGATCGAGACGGAACTGGCGACGCGCTTTCAGATGCCCATTGAATGCGTTCTGGATGAGACGCCGGGCCAGTCGGGCGCGGGTGCCGAACTCACGGCGAACAGCGCGCCCGCAGGCTACTCGTTCTCTTCAAAGTAGAAGTGCCCGAATTTGACCTGCTTCGTGCGGATATAGCGTTCGTTTTCTTCACGCACCGGGATTGCGAGCGCGACGCGCTCGCAAATCGGAATGCCGTGTTTCGACAGCGTGTCGAACTTCTTCGGGTTGTTGCTCATCAGCCGCACCGACGTCACCTTGAGGATGCGCAGAATCGCTGCGGCGGAGTCGTACTCGCGCGCATCGTCGGGCAAGCCAAGCTCGAGATTCGCCTCGACGGTATCGAGCCCCTGCTCCTGCAGCGCATATGCCCGGATCTTGTTGGAAAGACCGATGCCGCGTCCTTCGTGCCCGCGCAGATAAAGCAGCACGCCGCGCCCTTCGGCCGCGATGTAGCGCAACGCCTGGTCGAGCTGCTCGCCGCAATCGCAGCGATACGAACCGAATACGTCGCCCGTCAGGCATTCCGAATGCAAGCGCGTCAGCACCGATTGCTGATCGCCGACCTCACCCATGACGAGCGCAAGATGCTCGGCATCGCCGCCGTTCACGCGAAACGCGTACGAGGTGAACGTGCCGTAGCGGGTGGGAAGCGTCGCCGTCGCGGCGAGCGTGACGCATTCTCCGGCGGAGGCGCCATCGGCTGGCGACGAAGTGTGAGGCGTGGACATGGCGATAAGGAAATGCGCGAGGCAAGATTTCAGGGGTACCGGCAACCGGTACGCGGAATCGAAGTTTACCGCTAATCCCAATATCGGTTTCGGAACGCACTTTTGCGCGTTTGCATACAAGCTAAGGGTCGGCACTGGCGCGAGACGCCGCGCGCGGGCCTATACTTGAACCCAAGCCCCTCGCTTTTGCCGTTGAACCGTGCCCCTTCACATCAAATCGGAGACACCTTCATGCCAAGCGTTGCGCAAATCCTGAAGTCCAAACCCGAACAGTCTGTCGTAACGATCGGGGCCGATAAATCGGTCTTCGACGCCATCAAGCTCATGTCCGACCGGCAAATCGGCGCGCTCATCGTAACGCAGGACGCCGACATCGTCGGCATTGTGACGGAGCGCGACTACGCTCGCAAAGTCGTGCTGATGGACCGCTCGTCTAAAACCACGCCTGTACGCGACATCATGACCAAGTCGGTGCGCTACGTGCGCTTGAGTGAGACCGCACAGGACTGCATGGCGCTCATGACCGAGCATCGGATGCGTCACTTGCCTGTCATCGACGAAGGCAAGCTCGTCGGCATGGTGTCGATCGGGGATCTGGTGAAGAACATCATCGACGAGCAGCAGTTCACGATTCAGCAGCTCGAGCACTACATCACGGGTGCGCACACCTGAGCTTGGCGCATCCGCGACATCGGCAGGCGCGCCGCGCATCGGATGATGCGGGCGAGCCCGCCGCAGTCCACGTCGTACGGCATCGCACGGCGCCTTGCGCGCCGCGGGTGCCGACGACTCAACCTCAGCGGCCGAAGTAGACCGACATCGGGCCGTTGGCGTTAGCAGCCGGAGCACCCGACTGCGATGCGCCGCTCACTTGCGGGCCGTAGCCGCTCGTACCAGCCGCGGCGGCCTGCACGTCCTGCCCATGCACGCGCTGTTCCGCAGCCTGAATGTCGGACGGATAGGTCAGGTTGTCCGATCCCGGCTGATACCCTGCCTTTTCCAATTGCACGAGTTCTGCGCGCACTTGCGCGCGGCTCACCGGCTGTGCCGATTGTGCGAACGAAGCCACCGGTGCGGCCAGGACAGTAGCGATAACAGCGGCATAGACGATCGATTTCATGATGATTACCTCCAGATTTTGTGGGTTGTCGCAATGACTGAATGTCTTAAGCGATTAACTTCAGTCTAGTCATCGTCACTTTCGACAAAAACCCCAAGCTCAGATAAGCACTTTTACGATCTCAGAAATAATTCCGCATTGATGCGTTACGCTTCTCGCGATACATCACGCGTTTCGCATTAATGCTCATTGACGGGGAAAATCTGTCCAGCCGCGGATTTGCCGTGAGACTCCCGCGGCGAGAACGATCAGAAAATCGAACTAGCCGCAAAGCCGGCACTAACAGAGTGCATAGCGCGATACGTTTCTCGCGGTGCCTGCGATAACACGCCGCGATTCGACGCATGGCTGCGCAATTCAATCCGCGCTACGCTAGACAGACGGTGCGATACATGCCAATCCGCACTTGAAATGGAATTCAAACGCAACAGACAAACATTGAGCGCGCATTTAGCATCGCCGCTCCAGTTCGGCAAAGAAGGATAAGAAGTTAAAGATGCATTTGTCTGGTATGATTTTTCACATACCGTTATTGTCTTAAAAAGCAAAGCCAATCCGTCGAAAGCGAATCAGCCTATTCACCGAACATGGTCTTTGCAACTTCCGAGGGTGTAATGCCGCGACAATTCATCGACCAAATGTCTCCGCTATGGCAGGCAACCGACGAGAAATCGTGGTTCCACGCGCTTTCCGCATTTGGGAGCCAATACGGCTTCGAGCACACGCTTTTCGCAGTCGTGCCAAGGCCTGGGATGAAGTACACCGACGTGTATCTGCGCAACAACTACCCGACCGACTGGCGGAAGACCTACGTCGACGAGGGGTACGTATTGATTGACCCGACAGTCGAACACTGTTGGACACGGATGAGCCCTCTCATCTGGTCATCACAGCAATTCGTGGGCGACGAGCAGCAGAGACTTTACGAAGAAGCCAGCATGTATGGCTTGCGAACCGGTGTGACGCTGCCGATCCATGGACCGAAGCAAGAGCTCGGGATGCTGTGCTTCGTGTCAAGCGAAAAAACGACGGAGAATGTTCGGAGGCAGATTGAACAAGATCTGCCAACGTTGACCCTGCTGCGCGATGTCGCATTCGATATGAGCCAGCGCTTCCTGCATAGCCACACCGAATCGCTGATCCCGAAACTGACGCCGCGCGAATCCGAATGCCTGAAATGGACGGCTCAAGGGAAATCGACGTGGGAGATCGCGAAGATATTCGGTTGCTCCGAAGCCACAATCAATTTCCACATGACCAACATTCGCACGAAGTTCGGCGTCAGTTCCAGAAGCGCCGCAGCGGTCAAAGCAACCCGAATGGGCTTGATAGATCCGGATTGACCACCGTTGGCCAGCGCGCGGCGGGGCGCGACTGCGAAACACGCGAAATTTCGTCGTCCGATATAATTTTTTCGAAATAAAGTCGGAGCAGAATCATCACAGGCTTCGGAATACTCGCACCGAGTTCAAACCGGCTGCCACGCGACTGCGTCACGCCAAAGCGTGACCAGAAGCGCTTCTGACTCTCCTTCACTCTCTTGCGATAGGCCTGGATAAAGGCACTATTGATTTCGACGTGCGCTGGCAGGCGCGGCTCGTGGGACTCCACCGAGTAAAGTTCGACGCTCGACATAATTGCCTCCTCGTTGACATCTTAAGGTTCGCATCATCTCAAGCCTTGCAGCAATTTGTACCTATCTTGCTAGACAGTTACACGCGCCACCCAAAACGCATAATTTCACATGCTCTTTACGTAGCAACGCTAACACTGGAGAGCAAAATGAAAGCAACGATTAGAATCGGCACGCGGCAAGATTTCGCGATGGCGGAATTGGCTCAGATGTATCGTCTGCGCGCCAAGGTCTTTCGCGACCGGATGAAGTGGAACGTCGCTATCCTGTCCGGTATGGAAATCGACGGGTATGACGCTTTGTCGCCTCACTACATGCTCGTGCACGGCAGCTCGAACGAACTGCGGGGGTGCTGGCGAGTCCTGCCCACCGAAGGCCCGTACATGCTGAAAGACACCTTCCCCGAACTGCTGCATGGGCACCCTACCCCGGAGGATCCTCGCGTTTGGGAACTAAGCCGTTTTGCGATCGAGTCGGACTCAGAGGAGCGTTTCGCGTTTGGCGATCTCGCGCTGGATGCAATGCGCGAAATCGTGAAGTTTGCCGATCGCATGGGCATCGTGAGCTACGTCACGGTGACTACGACGAGCGTGGAGCGCTTGCTGAAGCGGACTGGTATCGACATGCACCGATTCGGCCCGCCGATGCGAATCGGCGTCGAAAACACCGTGGCTCTGACCATTGAAATGAGCGAGCAGACCCACCGCGCGCTTTTCGGCCAAGTTGCAAAAGCCGCGTAATCGCTGTCCCAACACACCGAAAACCGGCCGACTCGCTAAGTCCGGCCGGTTTCGCTCCAGTTCTTACCAACCCCAACGCTCCCCCTTCCCCCGCAAGCCTTGGAGGCATCTCGAAAACGTGATATACCGTTTAAATTATTCCAACTTGCGAAGGAGCCCGACCATGCCGACCAAAAAGGCAACCACCGACACCGTCGAAAAGCCCGCATCGTCTTCTGCCGCCAAGTCCAAAGCCACCACCAAAACAACGGCGAAGCCCGCCGCGAAGGCCGCTGAAAAGCCGGCCAAGGCGGCGGTCGTTGCGCCGCCGGCCGCTGTCCCGGCGAGCAACGGCGCGCAGGCCGCCGGCGCGAAGAAGAAAAAAGCCGAGAAACGCGACAAGGTGATCCGCGACAGCTTCACGATGCCCAAGCACGACTTCGAAAAGATCGCCGAACTCAAGGCCGTCTGTTTGAAGAGCGGTGTCGTCGTGAAGAAAAGCGAGCTGTTGCGCGCCGGGCTGGCAGCCCTCGCCGCCTTGCCCGAGAAGAAATTGCTGGCCGTGGTCGCGTCGGTCGAAACCGTCAAGACCGGGCGTCCGGCGACCCACTGAGCGCGAGCGGCTCGAGCAGCCGCTTCGGCCCGCTTACGAAGCGGCTGCCCGGCACGTAAAAGCGCAGCGGCACATGCATCTCGCGCGACAGGCCGATGCGCTTGGTCGACGCGACACACACGGTGTCCGGCGCGAGCCGCCCGATCCACAGCGCTGCCTCGCCGCATAGATCGGCGCAATCCCATTCGGGACCGATCGCCAGCGCGGCACACAGGCGCCCCGGCCCGCGCGCGAGGTCGACGAGCTTCACGCCCGGACGGCGCGCCTGCATCAATTCGATCCCGTCGAGCGGCTCGATCGCGCGAAAGAGCACACCCGCGCCGACGCCCTCCTCTTCGCTCGACATATTGAGCGTGTACGAAGCGCCGTAGACCATCCGCATGTGCGCGTGGCCCCGCGCCCGAAACATCGCCCCGTTGTGGGGCCTTAGGCCGCGAAACGCGTAACTCGTCGAATCGCCGACCGGATACGCCTCCGTCTCGACGATCCGACCGCTCATACGCCCGTGCGGCGAATCGTAGACGATGCATTTGCCGATCATCCAACGCGCGAGCTCGACGGTATCGACGGGCAGTTCGTCACGCGTAAGCCGCAGGATTGGAAACGTTTCCGAGGGCACGGTTAGTTCCTTACGGGATCGAGGCGCTCGCGCCCGGCAGCGGCTGCGCCGAGCTCGGCGAGCCGTTGTTGCAGACATCCTGAACTGTTGCACGCGTTCGGCGTCCGAATCGACTGACTGCCGCGCGCGCCGGCCTCATGAAGATCCCGCAAACTTTTCTCCGCAAGGAAAGTCGTTTGGCATCTTACTTCATGTATAAATTGAAAGTTTCCGTACAATCGCGCCGCCAGCGGCACAATGCTGCCGCTCGCTCGCCACACCGCTAGAACAAAAGGAAATCATTGATGGCCCGATCACCAAACAACCTGCCTCGCTGGACTCTCTGGGTGCCGATTGCGGCCTGGATCATATTGGCCGCATCGTCGGTCGCTGGCGGAGGGGCATGGTTCGTTGCATTGGTCGCGCTGTGCCTGGCGGGCGCGGTGTTTTCCGCCGTGCATCACGCCGAGGTGGTCGCGCATCGGGTCGGCGAGCCGCTCGGCACGCTGGTGCTCGCGGTGGCTGTGACCATCATCGAAGTCGCATTGATCGTTTCGGTGATGCTGAGCGCCGGACCCGAAAAGGCGGGGTTGGCGCGCGATACCGTGTTCGCTGCCGTCATGATCGTCTGCAACGGCATCGTGGGGATTTGCCTCTTGGTTGGCGGGCTGCGCCACGGCGAGCAGAACTTCCGGGTGAGCGGCGCGAATGCCGCGATGTCGGTTCTTGCATCGCTCTCGATCCTGACGCTCGTCATGCCGAACTACTTGAGCGCGGTACCGGGGCCGGTTTTGTCGACTTCGCAGCTTGCGTTCGCCGGCGTGTCGTCGCTAGTCCTTTATTGCGTCTTCGTATTCGTCCAGACAATTCGCCACCGGGACTATTTCCTGGCGGACGCAAAGGCCGAGGATGAATCCGTTCACGCCGATCCGCCCAGCATGCGCACCGCGCTCATCAGTTCCGCGTTTCTGCTGATCGCCCTCGTCGCCGTCGTGCTGCTCGCCAAGCTGCTTTCGCCGGCAGTCGAGCGTGCCGTGCGGGCGGCAGGAGCGCCGGAGGCTGTCGTCGGTATCGTGATCGCCGCGCTCGTGCTGTTGCCCGAAGGGCTCGCTGCGGTCAGCCAAGCCCGCGCAAATCGCCTGCAGACGAGCCTCAACCTGGCGCTCGGTTCGGCGCTCGCCAGTATCGGCCTGACGATTCCGACCGTTGCGGTGGTGTTCATCTGGACCGGGCAGGCGCTGACGCTCGGCATAGGCGGGATGGAGACGGTGCTGCTGGCGCTGACGCTGCTGGTTGGCACGCTAACGCTTGCCACGGGGCGCACGACCATTCTGCAAGGGGCCGTGCATCTATCGCTGTTCGCCGCGTATTTGTTCTTGTCGATTACGCATTGAGCAACGCGGCGTCGTCGCCGCGCGCCGTCCACTGACGGTTTCGGGCACGCGCGGCAGCGGTTCGCATGACGCGCGCGCGTCGACGCGCATCATGCGCTTAACGGCTAAGCGGCAAATCGGCGTCGTTCTGCTTTTGCAGCTGCTGAACCTGGCGCTGCAGGTCACGCAGTTTCGCCTGCGCCTCGGTCTTCTCGGCTTGCAGCTCGGCGGCTTCGCCACGCGCCTGGCGTTGCTGCTCCACGACCTGCGCTTGCTGGGCGTGGGCGATATCGATGTCGGCCTGCAGGCGTTTCGCGCGGTCATTCTGCAGCGCGATGATGCGATCGAGGAAGGCGTTCTGCGCCTGCAACTCGGTCCGGCGAATTTCGATTTCGGACAGTTGAGCAGTCTGTTGCACGAACGATGCGTAGATCGCTTCCGCTCGCGTGCGATCCTGAGACTGAATCACGCGCCAAAAATGTTTATCCTGAAAGAGCGCGACGTAGTACGTCATTTCCCGCGCGTCGAAGAACAGGCTCGCACCGTAGGTGCCGTTGTAGGTGGTGCGCAACTCGTTCAGTCTGCCGTCGCGGATCAATTGCATCAGCTGGGCGACGTTACCTTGCGCATTGTTGCCGCCCGCTGGCGCGACTTGCTGCGCCCCAGGCCCGGCCTTCCCGTCCAGCGTACCGAGCGCCGGGCGCTCGCCCGCCACCGGCGCCGCTTCTCCCTGATCCACGTCTTGCGCCGATGCGGTGCCCGCCAGCATCGCCGCACAGGCGAGCGCTGCCAGCACCGCGCTTCGAATCTTAAAAGACTGCTTCATACCCCAGTGCTCCATGCGATTTCATTGACGGACGAATTATCTCTCGGAGTTGTCGATTTCCATCTCGTATTGCAGTGCCTTGCTCAAGGCCGAACGGATGATACGCGACGGCCGGCATCACGTCGCGCGAGCGCGCACGGACACGTGGGTTCGACAGGAGCAAGTACGGCATCGAACGTACAGATATGCGCAACCTGAAAAGTCAATCGTCAACAATAAAGATGCGTAGCGACATTTCTCGCCATTTAATTAAATCTCAATTGCAGATTCCGAATTGACCTAATGACAGGCGTGTTGAAGCGTAAGCTCAACACCGGCGATAAGCAAGGCTGTCAGACCGGTTCGTCGTGCGCCTTCGCTATTCGCGGCCGCGCGTCCGGACAATGGCTATGTCAATAAAAAACCTGAGAAATAGCGGCGCAAGACGACGCAATCTATTTGAATCGGTGCAATGTGCAGATCGATTGAAATGGTATTGCAAACCACAGCCGGGCCCGTCATTCTGTTTTATTGGTCATTGCAAATAAAGGCCGCAATCCCTCTGCCGTCATCCCAAAGCATGACTATCCAATCGGGTTCAATCGTCCCGGTGCTTTGCGATCCACTCGCTGAACAACGCCACTTTCTGCTGATGCGCGACGCTGTCGGGGTAGACGAAGTAGTAGCGCAAACCCGTCTCCACGAGCGTGTCGAACGGCATGACGAGCCGCTGGGCCGCAACATCGTCGCCCACCAGCGTCCAGTCGCTGATCGCGACGCCGAAGCCCTGCATCGCCGCGTTCGTCGCCATGTCGAGCGTTTCGAAGCTCGGGCCCAGGCTCACATTCACGTCGTGCGCCCCCACATGATCGAGCCACAGCTTCCAGTCGCGATGATCGCGGGTCGGATGCAGCAGCGTGTGCTGCGCGAGATCCGCCGCTGACGCGAGCGGCTTGTCTCTGAGCAAATCCGGCGCGCAGACCGGCGTGAGCCGCTCGTCGAACAGCGGGATGGCGTGCACGTCGACGCCCGGCGACGACCCGTAGATGATCGCAGCGTCGAACGGCTCGACCTGAAAATCGACGTCGTGTTGCGAGCTGGTCGTGATCTGCAACTGCAGATCGGGGTGTTCGCCCTGAAAGCGCATGATCTTCGGCAGCATCCAGCGCATCACGCAGGTCGGCACTTTCAGCGCGAGGTCGGTGCGCTGGCGCGTGAGGCGCAGCGAAATTTCCTCGATGCGCGCGAAGCTCTCCTTGACCGCGGGGAGCAGAAGCTCGCCCTCGGCCGTCAGCGTGAGCCCCTTCGCATGGCGCTTGAACAGCGGGAATTGATAGTAGTCTTCGAGCGCGAGGATCTGGCGGCTGACCGCTCCCTGCGTCAGACATAGATGCTCGGCCGCGCGCGTGAAGCTGCGGTGGCGCGCAACCGTTTCGAAGATCTGGAGAGCGTTGAGCGGCGGCAGTCTGCGCATGGCATCAATTCAGAGGTCGGCGTTGGAAAAACTCGCGGTGTCTGGACATTAGCCCAAGCATCACGCGACCAAACCTCGCGCAACCCGGCAAGCCGCCAAATCCCAGGCCGCACAGCCGACGCTCTTGAACACCACAGGCGCAAGCGCGCGCGCCGCCCCGGCATCGTTCAACACCGACGCGAGCGTCGCCACACGCGCCCAGTCCACCCCGGCCTGAATGAAGTCGCCGGCTTCGTGCTGCGCGCCGGCGAGATCGTCGACCAACAAGGTGCTGCCGAGCACCGTCCGCGCGCCGATCTCAACGGCATCGGGCGTGAACGCGCCGACACCGACCACCAGTCGCTCGCGCCGCGGCGCCTCGTCGTAGACGGCAACCTTGCTGGTCGTGAGCGTCACGACGACGTCGACCGATTCCGGTATCTCCACACCATCGATCGGCTCCAGGTTCGGCACCGCCGCGCCGTGAGCGGCGCAGAACGCCTGCGCGCTGGCGTACGAACTGCCGCGCACGCGCACCCTCGTCTGCGGGAACACTTCGCTCAAAGCCCGCGCATGATGGACCGATTGCGTCCCGGCGCCGATCAGCAGCACGTCGCGCGGCGCCTCAGGCATCAACGTCCGTATCGCGAGCATTGTGACCGCTGCCGTGCGGCGGCCGGTCACCGTCGGGCCGTCGAGCGCGAAAAGCGCTTCGCCCGTATCGGGATCGCAAGCCGTCACTTGTCCGTGAATGGTCGGCAGCACGCGTTCGCGATTGCGCGGACACACGGTCACCAGCTTGTGGATCGCCAAATCACCGGCGGTCGCCGGCATGGACAGCATCACGCCGCCGTCGTTGAGCGGCACGACAAGACGCGCCGGACTCGCAATCGCGCCTTGCGCGTATTCGATGCACGCGGTTCGCAAGGCGTCGACGAGCTTCGGAAAAGGTGTCAGGCGCGCGGTGTCGTCCGCGTCGAAAATCTTCATTGTGGTCATCGTTTTTTGGGCTCGCTCCATGGAACTCCGCGGGCCGATCATCGCACTTGGCGGATCAGCCGCTCATAGAACGCAACCGTACGCGAACGGATCGCTCTCGTCGATGATCCAATTGGAAAAGCCGCAGATGCGCGCGCAGCCGGCGGTCTCCGGCAATGCCGTCCAAGCCGGCGCGGCAGCGTGCTGCGGTTGCTTGGCATGACGCGTTGCGCCTGCCGCCGCGTGGGCCGCTTGGGCGTATAGACGATGCGCCACGGCCCCTGCCTGCGCGCCCTCGAGGCGCACCGTGCCGGCATGATCGCCATCCCACTTCACGAACGCAACGACGACGCGCCCCGGCAAATCGATACCCACGCGCGTTTCCGGCGCGCTGCGCTCGACCCAGCCGAGCGCCACGGCGACCGTCGCGAGTGCGATCACGCCGTCGTCATTGCGCTCGAAGTAGCCGTCCGCGTCGACGAAGATCATCCCGAGATTCGCGCCTTCGCTCACGGGTTCGGTCAGGAAGCCGCCTGCCAGACCGTCGTAGCCGCGTGGCGCGAGAAAGAGCGCGCGCCGCCAATGGTCCGCGTTGCGCTCGAGCCATGCGCGCCGGTCAGCGAGCATCGTGCCGGCGAATTTCGGCAGCCCGCGCGTCACGAGCCGGAACGGCCGGCCGTTCGTGTGCACATCCACGGTGTCGATCGTCCGATTGAGCTTCATGATGCATCCGACGATTTATCGCCCCGCCGCTCCATCATGTCCTCCTGTTTCTTGTGCCATTGATGGTGGCTGGAAACTTAGACGACATTGCGCCGCGCAGCAACGTTTTCAAAAATCATCGCGGCACGGCAGACTGCGCTTGACCGCTTGACGACGCGGCGCCGATGCTAGGCTAGTATCGATTGCCCTTACGCCTTTACGCCGTTTCGCCGTCACTGACCGGAGAACCTACGATGTCCTGCTCCCCGCTAGACGAGAAAGACATTCGCCGCGTGCTGCGACGCATCGAGTACGAGGTGCAGACCGTGCGCGAAGAGGGTTTCACCACGCCGAGCTGCTGGTATGCACTGGACCGGCTCGAACTCATCAAGGGAATCTGCGAGCGCGCGCTGGCGGGCGACAAGCTCGCGAGCGTCTATAACTTCGCGAACGAAAGCGAAGCCGAAGCCCACTACTTCGACGAGCCGGACGCCTCTAACTGACGCGCCGGCGCAACCCGCGCGAAGTTTCGCCGCGGCATCCGCCAACTGTTATCGATTGAACGACCGTGAGCCGTGCGAGCGCGAGATCGTCATGCCTCGACCGGCAAAGAAGCGCTCGAATGCGTCAAAGCGCAGATAGGCATCGGCCTGATGCGGAGCGATGCCCGAAGGATTGTGAAACCACACGCCATGGCGGTCGGCGCCGTGCAGCAGAATCAGATGGCCGCCACGGGCTTCATTTGGCTCGTCCGGATAGCGAATCCGCGGACTTACCGAAGCGATCGCAAACGTGTCCGAGTCGATGCGCCCAGCCAGCGCTTCGATGCCGATTTCGGGCAACACGTCCACCATCAAGCCGAACGTATCTCCAACCCAATCGGCAAACGGCCGGTAGATCAGCCCGTCGACACCGCCATCCGCGCGCATCTTGTACGCGCCGCGCTCCAGCGCCTGATCGAGCAGCGCCGCGCGGGATGCGCGCCGGATCCGCCAAAAGTCCAGCACCGACTCGAGACAAGTCAACCCGCATACGCGCGGCGCCCAAAACCGATAGTGCTCCGGATCGGCAAAGCCGCTTTGGCGCCAATGCGGATCGTCGCAAGGATCGGCCGATTCCTCGACTATCGGCCGCACCCAGTCGGGGCTCCCCCATTGCGAGTAATACGGCACATTAATATGACGAATTGAATCATCTGTCATTGATTGTTAATTCCTCGGATCAAATAACCGCCATTCGGTACAATCTTGCCCGCCTGCAATTTCTTTACATTTCACCTTCACCGTTGGAAATGACAGAGGCGGAAGGTAATGTAAGGCATTCCCTAGCGAAATTCGGTACTTGCTTGCATATTGTGCGACCCGTAACGCGTTGAAACATATTTGACGCAGGATGGGCGAGCTTTTCTCGCTAAGATATACTCCGATTCCCAGCGTGACACGACGCCTCGAAACCGGTTTCATCTGCCGAAAAGCGGCGCTACCCCATAGTTGTGATGCTTTCTATTAGTCCGTTCGCCTCACTCCCCAGCGTGACCGGTCGGCTTGCGAAGCAAGCGGCTTATTGATGCGCTATTTGCGTTGATATTCAGCTTGGTGTCCTCTTACTACAATTGAAATCGAGACGCTTTCAAGCAGCATGACCAACGAAGCAACTTCAACCGACTCCCTCGCAGTCGCCGAGCGCGTGCGCGAGTTGATGAGCCGACACGGCATTGGCAAGCGGCAGCAAACGACCGAACTGTGCCGCATCCTCGACCTCAGTTTCTCGCAGGGTCATCGCAAACTGCGCGGCAACAGTCCGTGGACGCTTTCGCAGATCAAGAAAGTGGCCGAGGCGTTCGGCGAACCGGCGGCGCAACTGTTCGGCGCGCAGACGCTCGATCCCGGCATGGTGGGCGCCAATGCTCAGGAAGCCGTGTTTTGCATCGGCGCCGTCGAGATGGGTTGCACGGCCTGGATCGGCGCCCAGATCGAAGCCGGCACGCGCCCCGAGTTCATCGCGTATTCAAAGCAAGGCCAATGGCGCGTCGTGCGCCATGACGGCGCGCTCTATCAAAACGCGTTCGAAGTCCACAAGATCGAGATCTATCCGCGGCGGGGCGAAACCGACAAGCCGTCGATCGCCGTGGTCGACGACGATCAAACCTCCGCCGACAACCTGCGCGACTACCTGGAGCAAAGCGGCTTTTCGGCCACCGCGCTTTATGGGCTGCAAGCGTTCAACAACGCGCTGCAAACACAGATATTTGACGCCGTCGTGATCGATTGGCTGTTCGGCGGACAAACGGCGGCCGCCGCGATCCAGAACGTGCGCTCGTCCGAGAACCCGGACGCGCCGATTTTCGTGTTGACGGGCGAATTGCTGACCGGCAAGGCCAGCGAATCGGAGATCAGCGACGTGATTCGCCGCTTCGACGTCGCGTGCTACGAGAAGCCCGCGCGCCTTGCCATTCTTGTCGCGGATCTGACCAAGCGGCTGAATCGGGCGTAAGCCGCCCTTCATCAACCGCCCTTCAAACCACGCGCTGCGCCGCCCGCGCGCGTTCCACCGCCTCGCGCAATTGATCGTAGTGCAACGGCTTCGACAGCACCTCGAAGAACGGCCCGCCCTCGCCATTCAAGGCTGAATCCGGCGCGTAAGCGCTCACCGCGATGACGGGCACGCCCGCGCTCGGCCCGCCGCGTTCGCGGAACTCGGCGATAAACGAATAGCCGTCCTTGTCGGGCATGTGCAAATCGACCAGCACGACATCGCACCGCTCGCTGTCCAGCCAGCGCAGCGCCTCGTCCGCGCTGCCGGCCGCCACCGCGTCGCACGCCATATGCGCGAGCAGCTCGCCGAGCGATTCGCGCACCGGCGGATTGTCGTCGACGATGAGCACGCGAGGCCGCATGCCGGTCGCCGCATCGGGTTGCTCGATGTCGCACGTCACGGGCGGCTCGACCATGCGCACGGGAATCGTCACGGCAAACGTCGTCCCTTCGCCGACACGGCTCGTCACCTTGATCGCGCCGCCGAACAATTCCACCAGCCCGCTGACAATCGCGAGCCCCATGCCCGCGCCGCCGTAGCGCCGCGTGCGGGAGCCGTCGAGCTGCGTGAACTCCTTGAACAACAGCGGAATCTGCGCCTCTTCGACACCCGGTCCCGTATCGCTCACGGAAATGGCGAGCACGCAGCATTGCACGTCGAGCGCGACGTGAATCGAACCCGTGTCGGTGTAGCGAATCGCGTTGGTCACGAGGTTGCTGAGGATTTGGCGGATGCGGTGCGGATCGGACTCGACCATGCCCGCGCTTCCTGCGACGCCGCTGGTCAGCACGAGACCCTTCGCGCTCGCGGCCTGCAAGTGCTCGTCGACGATCGATTCGATCAGGAGGCGCGGATCGAAGCGCTCGTCGTGGAGCACGAGCTTGCCGGCGCCAAGCCGCGCGTAGTCGGTCAAGTCGCGCATCTGCACTTCGAGGTGCCGCGCCGCCGTTTCCAGGCGGCGAATCACTTTGCGGTCCGCCTCGGATTGCAGATGAAAGCCGAGCAGCTCGACCGACGACACGATCGCGTGCAGCGGCGTGCGCAACTCGTGGCTGATCATGCCGAGGAAGGTGTCCTTCGCGAGACTGGCTTCGCGCGCCACGCGCGCCGCTTCCTGCTCGGCGTCGAGGGCGGCGTGCTGCTGCGCGATGAGCTTGCTGCGGCGCATGCCGTTGAAGATCAAGAGCGCCGTCGCGGCCGCCGACAACAGCAGCAGCACGATACCGCCCGCAAACAGGTAGCGGCGCTTCGCGACGAAATCGGTCGCGAGCGCATCGTGTTCGGCGACATCGACGAGCCGCCGGCTCTGCGCGAGATCGTTGACGTCGTCCCAATGCGCGTTCAGCGTCTCGACGATCCGCCCGGCACGCGATGGGTCGCCCGGCAAGGCGTCGAAATCGGGGCGCAGCGCGTCGATCGTCTTCTCGAGCGCAATCAGTTCATCGTGCTGCCAACGCTGGAGCGATGGGTGCTGCGCGAGCCGGCTCGTCGAGCCGAGCATGACCCGCAGCTTCGATTGCAGGATCTGGTAGCGCAGCGTCAGCGTGCCGAGGTCCCAGTCCTCCCCGGTCTGATAGCACAGCACCTGGTTTTCGAGGCGCGAGTAGGCGATCTGGAACTGCGCGGCATCCCAGTAAAAGCCGTCATACGGCGCCGTGACCTGAATCTCGGCGCGCGGTGCCAGGAGGTTGTCGTAAAGCAGATAACCGACTGCGCCGATGGGCGGCGCCAGCGCGGTCAGCCAGATCAGCACGAACGCCAGGCGCCGCAGGGAAGCCTTTTTCATTTGATGACGAGCGACTTGATCTGCCAGACGAATTTAGCCGTTGCGCTGGCCGTCGACAGTTCGTCCGGATACTGGTCGCGCGGATAGATCAGGAACAGCGGGCCGAAATCGCTCACCTCCAAGCGCTTGCCGTTCATGCTGTACGCAAGGATGACGCCGTAACGGTCGGCGTCAGAGGCCGGGATCGCGTAGGTGTAGTCGTCGAACGAATGCAGCTCGACCATCTGACCGCGCGCCCCGACGATCTTCAGGATGTCCGCCAGGCTCGGCCCGACGAAGACCGATTTCTTCGTCCAGGCAGTCGCGGTGGAAATCGAATGGGCCGGCAGACTCAGCAGTTGCGCTTCGCTGAAATGGTAGACGGTGTGCGCGGCGTCGTTGGTCTGGGTGATCTGGCCGGTGACGTCGAGCGCGAGCGGAGCGGCTTGCGCGGCCACGGCGGCCAACGCCGCTGCGAACGCCACGCAAAATGCGCCAGCCCAGGACCGAATGGACGGCTTACGGTATGCAGTCATCGACATTTCCAGTACCCCAGTTTTTATTCGTTAACGACGCTTTTGGCGATTCCTCAACTCTTTAACGCGAGATCGTCTCTTGCGCCAGTATTTTGGCGCGCATTGTAGCGTCTATGGGAGGGGGTAAAGCTGGAAGGCCCTAGATGAAAGGCCCTAAGCGGAAGGCCCGCCGACGAACGCCGCGGCGGAGCCTTCCGGTCAAACCGGAGACGTCAAACGTCGAACTTGACGCCTTGCGCGAGCGGCAGCTCGCGGCTGTAGTTGATCGTGTTCGTCGCACGGCGCATGTAGCTCTTCCACGCGTCCGAACCGGATTCGCGTCCGCCGCCGGTTTCCTTCTCCCCGCCGAACGCGCCGCCGATCTCCGCGCCGCTCGTCCCGATGTTCACGTTCACGATCCCGCAATCGCTGCCGGCCGCCGACATGAATTGCTCGGCTTCGCGCATGTCGTTGGTGAAGATCGCCGACGACAAGCCTTGCGGCACGGCGTTGTGCACGGCAAGCGCTTCGGCGAAATCGTCGTAGACGAGCACATACAGGATCGGAGCGAACGTCTCGCGTTCGACCACCGCGCTCTGCTTCGGCATCCGCACGATGGCGGGACGCACGTAGTAGGCGTCGTCATGGCCTGCGTCGACGCGCTCGCCGCCCTTCACTTCCCCGCCTTCCGCGCGCGCTTGCGCAAGCGCGCTTTGCATCGCATCGAACGAGGCGCGGTCGATCAGCGGACCGACGAGCGTATCGGCAACCAGCGGGTCGCCGATCTTCACGGACCCAAACGCCTTTTCGAGCCGCGGCAGCAGCTGGTCGGCCACGCTGCGATGCACGATCAGGCGCCGCAGCGTCGTGCAGCGCTGGCCGGCCGTGCCCACCGCCGCGAACGTAACCGCGCGCACGACGAGATCGAGATCGGCGCTAGGCGCGACGATCATCCCGTTGTTGCCGCCCAACTCGAGAATGCTGCGCCCGAGCCGCTTCGACAGCACTTGCGCGACTTCCATGCCCATCCGCACGCTGCCCGTCGCGCTCACGAGCGGCACCTTCGGCGATGACGTCAGCGCCGCGCCGACATCGCGCGCGCCGATCAACAGTTGGAGCAGCCCCTCCGGCACCACGCCGGGGTGCGTTTTCTCGAACTCGCGCACGGCCTTGTTGAAGAGCGCATAGCAGGCGATCGCCGTGAGCGGCGTCTTTTCCGACGGCTTCCACACGACCGGATCGCCGCACACGAAGGCCAGCGCCGCGTTCCACGCCCACACCGCAACCGGGAAATTGAACGCCGAAATCACGCCGCACACGCCGAGCGGATGCCACGTCTCCATCATCCGGTGCCCCGGGCGCTCGGACGCGATCGTCAAACCGTACAGTTGCCGCGACAGGCCCACCGCGAAATCGCAGATGTCGATCATTTCCTGCACTTCGCCGAGACCCTCCGACTGGATCTTGCCCGCTTCGAGCGTGACGAGCTTGCCGAGCGCATCCTTGTGCTCGCGCAGCACGTTGCCGAACACGCGAACCAGTTCGCCGCGCAGCGGCGCGGGCACGTTGCGCCACTTCGCAAAGGCGGCATGCGCGGCGTCGATCTTGCGCTCGGCGTCCGCAGCGGTGTCGACGGCGAGCGTGGCGAGCGCCGCGCCGTCGCGCGGCGAGCGGGCGGTGAGCGCGTTGCCCTTCCACTGGGCGAGATCGATATCGAGCGCTGCAAGAATGTCGTTGACTGCCATCACTTCCTCTTTGGGTCGAAGCGCACCGGGTGGCTTGGCGCGCGAGTCGGGCGCCAAGCCGGCCGCGATGCGCGGTATGCGCGGCGGGATCAGCCGCCGCTAAGGGTCGATTCGATCCTTGCGGACCGGGTTGTTGTTCGAGTGTTGATACGGCGCCGCGTACTCATCGGCACGCGCCGTCTGCCTGCGACTCTCCGATTGAATCGCGCTCGCGTGCTCCGCGCAAGCTGCGAAAGCATCGGCCGAATGGCCGATACCGCACGGCCGTCATTGGCCGAGCGCCATTGTCTAGGCGGTGCATTGCACTGGCAATTGATTAAAACTCACCACTTCATTCCCAAAATGCACGAAGTCCACCCAGCGGCCCAACGGATATTCGCGGGGACTAAACACCGATCACACGCCTCTTCACGCCTCCAGATTTACCCCAATCAATGGGTGCTTACATTGCAGCGCACCAATCGACGTCAGCCTTTTCACAGCAAGGCCCGGCCAAATCAGACCCGAATTTTCCCTCCGCACCGCGCAAACGATGATTCCTTGACACCCGTTCCGCCCGCCGCTTTACTAAATAAAACAAGTTGATTTAGTCGCCCAGGAACAGTCACCGTCATCGAAACGCCGTCATTACAAATCCGGAGGAGCACACCAATGAAATCCCGTCAGCACCCTGTCGTCACCCGCATCGCCATGCTGTGCCTCGCCGCGTCGGCCGCTTGCGCCACCGCCGCGTTCGCGGATCAACCCGTCATCGGCCTCATCACGAAGACCGACACCAACCCGTTCTTCGTGAAGATGAAACAAGGCGCCGAAGGCGCCGCGCAGAAGGACGGCGCGAAGCTCCTGACCGCCGCCGGCAAGTTCGACGGCGACAACGCGAGCCAGGTCACCGCGATCGAAAACATGATGACGGCGGGCGCGAAGGCAATCCTGATCACGCCGAGCGATACGAAGGCGATCGTCCCGTCGATCAAGAAAGCGCGCGACGCCGGCGTGATGGTCGTTGCGCTCGATACCCCGACCGACCCGCAATCGGCCACCGACGCCCTCTTCGCCACCGACAACTTCAAGGCCGGCATCCTGATCGGCGAGTACGCGAAAAAAGCGCTCGGCAGCAAGCCCGCGAAGATCGCGACGCTCGATCTCGCGCCGGGCGTGTCGGTCGGCGTGCTGCGCCACAACGGCTTCCTGCAGGGCATGGGCGTGAAGGACGGCGATCCGAGCATCGTCTGCAGCCAGGACACGCGCGGCGACCAAGCGAAGGGCCAGACCGCGATGGAGAACTGCCTGCAGAAAGCGCCCGACATCAACGTCGTCTACACGATCAACGAGCCAGCCGCGGCCGGCGCCTACCGCGCGCTGAAGGCGGCGGGCAAGGACAAGGACGTGATGATCGTGTCGATCGACGGCGGCTGCGAAGGCGTGCGCAACGTCAAGGCCGGCCAGATCGCCGCGACCTCGCAGCAATATCCGCTGAAGATGGCCGCGCTCGGCGTGGAGGCCGGCGTCGACTACGCCAAGAGCGGCAAGAAGGTCAACGGCTATCACGACACCGGCGTCACGCTGATCACCGACAAGCCGATGGGCGGCGTCGACAGCAAGGACACGGGCTACGGCCTCGCCAATTGCTGGGGCGCCAACTGACCCCGCGCGTGCCTGATATGCCTGAATGAGATGTCTCGATGATGTGCATTGAGGCGGCGCGCACCCCGCACGCGCGCCGCCTCGCTCAGTACCCCCCGTTCGCACCCGTTCGACCCTGCCTGGAATCGCCATCATGCCTACCACCCACTCTGTGCCGCCGGTCGCGTCGGCGCCCGCTTCCCGCCGTCTGGCCGACCGCATGCCGAGCCTCGCCGAAATCGGCCCGCTCATTGCGCTGTTGCTCGCGTGCCTGTTCTTCATCTCGCAGAGCAATCGCTTTCTGTCGTTCCAGAACTTCTCGCTGATCCTGCAGCAGACGATGGTCGTCGCGGTCATCGCGATCGGCCAGACGCTGATCGTGTTGACGGGCGGCATCGATTTGTCGTGCGGCATGCTGATGGCGTTCGGCTCGATCGTCATGACGAAGTTCGCCGTCGTGCTAGGCCTGCCGCCCGCGCTCGCGATCCTGTGCGGCGTCGGGGCGAGCACGCTGTTCGGTCTCTTGAACGGCGTGCTGATCACGCGCATCAAGCTGCCGCCGTTCATCGTCACGCTCGGCACGCTGAACATCGCGTTCGCGCTCACGCAGCTCTATTCGAATGCCGAAAGCGTGTCGAATCTGCCGGACGCGATCATGTTCTTCGGCAGCACGTTTCGCGTCGGCCCCGCCGAGGTGACGTACGGCACGGTTCTCGCGCTCCTGATGTATCTCGGGACCTGGTTCGTGCTGCGCGACACCGTACCGGGCCGCCATCTGTATGCGCTCGGCAACAACCCGGAATCGGCGCGGCTCATGGGCCTGAACTCGAACCGCATCCTGATCATGGTGTATTCGCTGGCCGGCTTGATCTACGGCGTCGCGGCGCTGCTGCTCGTGGCGCGCACCGGCGTGGGCGACCCGCAAGCCGGGCAGACGGAAAACCTCGACAGCATCACGGCGGTGGTGCTCGGCGGCACGAGTCTGTTCGGCGGACGCGGCTCGATCGTCGGGACGCTGCTGGGCGCGCTGATCGTCGGCGTGTTCCGGAACGGGTTGACGCTGATGGGCGTGTCGTCGGTCTATCAGGTGCTCATCACCGGGATGCTCGTGATTCTCGCGGTCGCCGCCGACAAGCTCTCGCACCGCGGCCGCTAAAACGCGGCGCCGCTAAGCAAGCCATCGATATCGGGCGCCCGCTACGGCGCCCCCAAGGACACACAGAGTAGAGGAACCACCATGTCGACACCCTCTTCCACCGCCGCCACCCCGGTGCTGCAAGCCAAAGGGCTCATCAAGCGCTACGGGCACGTCACCGCGCTCGACGGCTGCGACTTCGAAGTGATGCCCGGCGAGATCATGGCCGTGATCGGCGACAACGGCGCGGGCAAGTCGTCGCTGATCAAGGCGCTGTCGGGCGCGACCGTGCCCGACGAAGGCGAGATCCGCCTCGACGGCCAGCCCGTGCATTTTCGCAATCCGCTCGACGCGCGCGCTCAAGGCATCGAGACCGTCTACCAGGAACTCGCCGTCGCGCCCGCGATGAGCATCGCGGAAAACCTCTTTCTCGGCCGCGAGATCAAGAAGCCGGGCTGGCGCGGCTCGCTGCTCAAGATGATCGACAAGCGCAGGATGCTCGAAGAAGCGATTGCGGCCATGAAGGACCTGCAAATCGGCATCCGCTCGATGCGCCAGCCGGTCGAGACGCTCTCGGGCGGCCAGCGCCAGGGCGTCGCGGTGGCGCGCAGCGCGGCGTTCGCGCGCCACGTCGTGATTCTCGACGAGCCGACCGCCGCGCTCGGCGTGAAGGAAGGCAACATGGTGCTCGAGCTGATCCGCCGCGTGCGCGATCGCGGTCTGCCGGTGATCCTGATCAGCCACAACATGCCGCACGTGTTCGAGATTTCGGATCGCATCCATATCCAGCGCCTCGGCAAGCGCGCCGCGCTCGTGAAGACGAAGGACATCCATATGTCCGACGCCGTCGCGATCATGACCGGCGCGAAGCAGGCGGACGTCAAGGCGATTGCGTGATGGATGACGTGATGCGGCTTCTGCGATGAGCACTACCCCACGTTCCCGTCCGCCGCTCGCGCGGCCCGTCGGCTCGAATCAGGTCGGCATGCGGCAATTCAACGAGCGGATCGTGCTGCAGGCGATCCGCTTGCATGGGCCGCTGCCGAAGGCCGATGTCGGGCGGCTCACGCGCCTGTCGATGCAGACGGCGTCGCTGATCGTCGAGCGGCTGATCGACGACGGCCTGCTCGCCAAGCAGGCGCGCGTGCGCGGACGCATCGGCCAGCCGTCGGTGCCGATCGCCTTGCGCGCCGACGGCGCGTACACGATCGGCATCAAGGTCGGCCGCCGCAGCCTCGACGTGCTCGCGATGGACTTCACAGGCCGCGTCTGCAGCCGCGACGTGCTCGAGTACGCCTACCCCGATCCGCACGTGCTGTTCCCCGCGCTCGAACAGAAGCTCGCGCGCGTGAACGAAACGCTCGGCAAGAACGCCGATAAAGTGGTCGGCGTGGGCGTCGCCGCGCCGCTCTGGCTCGGCGGCTGGCGCGAGTTTCTCGGCGCGCCGCAAGAAGCGCTCGACGCCTGGAACGCGATCGATATCCGCGCGCGGATCGAAGCGATGACCGGGCTGCCCGTCGAGTTCGCGAAGGACACGACCGCCGCCTGCGCCGCCGAGCTCGTGATGGGCCAGGGCCGCGGCATCCGCACGTTCCTGTATCTGTTCGTAGGCACGTTCATCGGCGGCGGGCTCGTGATCGACGGACGCCTGCATAGCGGGCCGCACGGCAACGCGGGCGCCGTGGGATCGATTCCCCTCGCAGCCGGCAACGGTCCAGCGACGCGACAGTTGCTGCACGCGGCATCGGGCTTCGTGCTCGAGCAGCGCATGACCGAGGCCGGCGCGCCGGCGACGGCGGCGCACGATCACCGCGCGCTGTCCCCCGAGCTGTGGGGCATCACCGAGCAGTGGCTCGACGAAGCCTGCCCCGCGATCGCCTCGGCGCTCACGACATCGGCGGCGCTGCTCGATCTCGAAGCCGTCGTGATCGACGGCGAGGTCGACCGACAGCTCGTGCGCGAAATCCTGCGCCGCACGGAGCGCGTGCTCGACCGCTTCGAATGGGAAGGTATAGTGCGGCCTCAGTTGCTCGAAGGTACGATCGGTTCGGATGCACGCGCGATGGGCGGCGCGATCCTGCCGCTCTACGCGCATTTCGCGCCGACTCACGAACTCTTTCTCAAACCCGCCACGGATATCGCCTGACGATGCAGAGCTTTTACGAAGCCACGGTGTTGCGAACCGCGCGGCCCGCGCTCAAGGACGCGCGCGAGGCCCAGGTCTGCATCGTCGGCGGCGGGCTCGCGGGACTCTCGACCGCGCTCGGGCTCGTCGAGCGCGGGGTGCGCGACATCGTCGTGCTCGAAGACCGGCGCGTCGGCTTCGGCGCCTCGGGACGCAACGGCGGCTTCGTGTTCGGCGGCTACAGCCTCGATTGCGCCGACCTGCTGCGTGCGCTCGGCCCCGAACGCGCGCGCGAGCTGTATCGCCTGACCACCGACGCCGTCGACCTGATTCGCGAGCGGATCGAACGCTACGTCATCGAATGCGACGCCACCCACGCCGGCGTGATCCTCGCCAACTGGTTCGACGATCCGGCGCGGCTCGACGCGCAACGCACCTTGATGAAAACGTCGTTCGGCGTCGATTGGGAACCGATTCCAAACGATCAGTTGCGCGCGCAACTGAAATCGGATCGCTATCACGGCGGCTTGCTCGAGCGTCATGGTTTTCATTTTCATCCGCTCAAATACGTGCTCGGCGTGGCTGACGCCGCAGCCAACGCAGGCGTGCGGATCTACGAACAGAGCCCCGCGTTGAAGCTGCGCCGCAACGGCAGCGGTTTTTCCGTCGAAACTGCGCACGGACGCGTCGACGCGCAGCATGTCGTGATGGCGGGCGGCGGCTACGCGCGCAACGTCTACCGGCGCGTCGAGCGCGCCGTGCTGCCGATCGCCACCTACGTGATGGCGACCGAGCCCCTAGGCGAGCGGCTCAAGGACGCGATCGATTGCGCCTGCGCCGTCTACGACACCCGCTTCGCTTTCGACTACTACCGCCCGCTCGCCGACACGCGCATCCTGTGGGGCGGCCGCATTTCCGTGCTCGAACGCGAGCCGGAAGCGATCGCGCGTCTCTTGAAGCGCGATCTGCTGCGCGTGTATCCGCAACTGCGCGACGTGAAGATCGACTACGCGTGGGGCGGCTTGATGAGCTACGCGCGTCACAAGATGCCGCAAATCGGCAAGAGCGCGGACGGCGTCTGGCATGCGGTCGGCTTCGGCGGACACGGCATGGCGCCCACCACCGTCGCGGGCGAGTTGCTCGCCGCGGCCATCGGCGAAGGCCGGCCGATTCCTGAAGGCTTCGCGGCGTTCGGCCTCACACGCGCTTTCGGACGCCTCGGGCTCGCGGCCGCGCAATTGACTTACACGGCGATGCAAGCGCGCGACGCGCTTGCCGAACGTCGCAGCTAAGGCGCTTCCGTCGAAGCGCGTTACACACGTTTTTGATGTGTCTACGGCGCGACAAATCCACACAATAGTGGGCGCAGTGCCACATATTCTGCGTGCTAGAATCGCCGCGTTCATCGCCGCGCACTTGAAGACACAATGAAGAAGGCACTTAAGGCCGCACCGTCGGATACCACCGACGTCCCCACCGAAGCCCGGCGCAAATACGATCCCGAGCAGACCAAGCGCAACATCCTCGATGTCGCCACGCAGGAGTTCTCCGCGATGGGGCTCGCGGGCGCGCGCGTCGATCAAATCGCCGAGCGCACCAACACGACGAAGCGGATGCTGTACTACTACTTCGAGAGCAAGGAAGGTCTCTATGAGGCCGTGCTCGACAAGGTCTACGGCGATATCCGCACGCTCGAACAAGATCTGCACATCGACGAGCTCGAACCCCAGGAAGGCATGAAGCGGCTCGTCGAATTCACGTTCGACTATCACGACAAGCATCGCGACTTCGTGCGTCTCGTCACGATCGAGAACATTCACGGCGCGAAGTACATCGAGCAACTGAAGTCGTTCAAGAACCGCAACGCGAGCGTGATCAAGACGATCGAGGATCTGCTCGAACGCGGCGTCGCAGCCGGCACGTTCCGCTCCGATCTCGATGCCATCGACCTGCATCTGATGATCAGTTCGCTGTGCTTTCACCGCGTCTCGAACCGCTACACGTTCGGCACCGCGTTCGGGCGCGATCCGTCGCATCCGCGACTGCGCGTGCGCCATCGCGAGATGATCGTCGATGCGGTGCTGCGGTTCGTGCGCAAGGAATAAAGCAACTTGGAAAGAAAATCGCCGCCTGCGCAATGCAGGCGGCGAGCGTTGCAGCATAGAAGGCCTAGGCGGCGGCTCAATCGCTGAGCACGATCCGCTTGATATCCCCGACCACGAAGATATAAGCCAGGGCCCCGATCAGCGCGATCGTGCCGATGAACACGAGCGCGCCGACGAACGAGCCGGTCGCCGTCACGATGAAGCCGATCGCGAGCGGCGTGATGATCCCCGCCAGATTCGCCGCCAGATTGAAGATGCCGCCCGTCACGCCGAGCAGACCGTCCGGCGCGATATCGGAGACGAGCGTCCAGCCGAGCGCGGCCATGCCCTGCGCGAAGAACGCCACCGACATGATCACGATCACCACCGTGTTGCTCTGCACATAGTTCGCGAGCACGATCGTCGATGCCAGCAGAAGCCCCGTGATGATCGGCAGCTTGCGCGCGACATTGGGCGACTTGCCGCGCTTGAGCATCCAGTCGGAGAACCACCCGCCGAACAGCACCCCCACCGACGCCGCGATGAACGGCATGATCGCGAAGAAGCCGATCTTGAGCCAGGCCATATGGCGCTCGGTCGCGAGGTAGGTGGGGAACCACGTCAGGAAGAACACGAGCGTCGAGTTGCCGGCGAACTGGCCGAGGCAGATGCCCAGCAGTTGACGCTGCTTCAAGAGGTGCCCCATCGTGCGCCAGCTCAGCTTGGCCTTGGGTTGCTCGGCGCTTGTGTCCGCGCTTGTGCCTGATTTCGATTGGCGATGCGTGAGCCCGCCGCCCGCTTCGATGTATTCGAGCTCGGCCGCATTCGCACCCGGATGGTCGCGCGGCTCGCGATAGAAGATCCACCAGATCACGGCGAACACGAGCCCCGCCGCGCCGACGACGTAGAACAGCGAGCGCCATCCGTACGCGCCCATCAGCGCGAACAGAAACGGACTAAAAAACGCGAGGCCGATGTATTCGCCGACGGTATAAGTCCCCGTCGCGAGCGCCCGCTCGTTTTGCGGGAACCACGTGGCGACGACGCGGCTGTTGGTCGGAAAGCACGGCGACTCCGACACTCCAAGCCCGAGCCGGCACGCGAGCAGCGGCGCCACGCCATGCACGAACCCTTGCAGCAGCGTGCACAGCGACCAGAACGTCATCGACAGGTAGTACGTGAGCTTGCTGCCAAAGCGGTCGAGAAAGAGGCCGCCCGGAATCTGCGCGGCGACGTAGGTCCACGAAAACGCCGAGAACATCACGCCCATCACGGCCGCACTGATGCCGAGCTCCTTGGTCAACTGCGGCGCCGCGATGCCGAGCACCGTGCGGTCGAGGTAGTTGATCATCGTGCCGATCGCCAGCAACGCCAGAATCTTGTAGCGCGCGGAGGTTCGGCGCACCGTTGCTGCCGGCACGCCTTGCGCACGCGCGTGCTCGCCCTGCGGCGCAGCTTGCGCCTGAATCTGCTGTCGCACAGATGTCTCCTTGATTGATATGTATTGGGCGGCCGGCGGATCAGCGCGGCAGCAACGTCTGAAAGTGCTGGAACATGCGCTCGGCGTCGGGCGCGATGCCGGTGAAAATCTCGAATGCGTCGACCGCTTGATACACCGCCATGCCGCCGCCCGTCAGCGTGCGGCAGCCGAGCGCCTCGGCGGCCTTCAGCAGTTCGGTCTTGATCGGGAAGTACACGACGTCCGCGACCCACAGCGCCTTGTGCAGCAATTCCACCGGCAGCGGCACGCCGGGGAGCTTGGCCATGCCGGTCGGCGTCGCGTGGATCAGGCCGCTGGCCGCCGCCACGGCGTCGGCCAGCGCACTCGGCGTCTCGCCGCCCGCGCTGACACGCGACGCCGGAAAGCGCGCTTGCAGTTCCTCCGCGAGCTTCGCCGAACGCGCGGCGTCGACGTCGAACAGCGTCAACTCGCGTGCACCCATCATCAGCGCCGCGTGCGCCACCGCCGCGCCCGCCCCGCCCGCGCCGAGCTGCACGACGCGATCGAGCGACACGCCCGGCAAGCCGCGCTCGAAGGCGCGCTTGAAGCCGGACCAATCGGTGTTGTGTCCGATGCGCTTGCCGTCCTTGAACAGCACCGTGTTCACCGCGCCGAGCGCGCGCGCATCGTCCGACAGGTCGTCGAGCAATTCGATGACCGCCTGCTTGCACGGGTAGGTGATGTTCAGTCCGTTGAAGCCCATGCGTTCGGCGGCGGTCAAGAGCGATGGCAGCGACGACATGTCGAGCCGCAGCGCCTCCAGATCGATGCGCCGGTACACGTAGTTGAAGCCGAGCTGGCGGCCCTCCTCTTCGTGCATCGCAGGCGATAGCGAGCCGCCGATGCCCGAACCGATCAAGCCGGTCAGAAACGATTTCGATGTCATTGAAACTCCTTCAATACGCTTGTTCGAGCCTTGGCGGCGATCAGCGCGCCTTGGCGAGCAGTGTCGCCATGCGCCGCAAGGCCAGCTCGTAGCCCTCGGTGCCGCATCCGCAGATCACCGCTTCCGCCACGTTCGACACATACGAATGGTGCCGGAATGCCTCGCGGCGGTGAATGTTTGAAATATGCACTTCGATCACGGGCTTATCCACTGCGCTCAGCGCATCGGCAATCGCCACCGACGTATGCGTGTACGCCGCCGGGTTGATCACGATGCCGTCGGCCGTCGTGCGCGACGCCTGAATCCAGTCGATCAGTTGATGCTCGGCGTTCGATTGCTTGAATTCGATCGACAGCCCAAGCGCGTCCGCGGCGCTGCGGCAGCGCGCCTCGACGTCCTGAAGCGTTTCCGCCCCGTAGATATGGGGCTGGCGTGTGCCCAGCAGATTGAGGTTCGGCCCGTTCAGGACCAGCACCGACGGCTTGCTCATGTGATGCGACTCCATTAATGGCGCGGACTTGAAGGCTGCGGCTCGTCCAGCGTGAGACGAAGTGTGCCTGTGTCATCGCGTCGCGTCTTTTGGGGTTTTCCAGAATTTGTACGGTCTAGTTAGTTTGTATAATTCACGGAAATTCGACTGGTATTGGCGGCTAAGCTCGAACCATAGATTGGATCAAATGGTTCATTTCAGCTTCGCCGCCAGTTTCATCCGGATCGATTTTTCGCCCCATTCCGCCTTCGCAGGAGCTTCACCATGCAACGTTCGATAGCCACCGTATCCATCAGCGGAACGCTTGCTGAAAAGCTGGCCGCGATCCGGCAGGCGGGCTTCGACGGCGTCGAAATCTTCGAAAACGACCTGCTTTACTTCGACGGCTCGCCCGCCGAAGTGCGCCGGATCGCCGAAGACTTGGGGTTGAAGATCGTGCTGTTCCAGCCGTTCCGCGACTTCGAGGGCGTGAGCGCCGAGCGCCTCGCCCGCAATCTCGATCGCGTGAAGCGCAAGTTCGACTTGATGCATGAGTTGGGCTGCGACCGCATCCTCGTGTGCAGCAACGTGTCGCCGGACACGATCGCCGACGATGCGCTGATCGTCGATCAGCTCGGCGCGCTGGCGAATGCTGCTAGCCAAGCGGGCGTGGTGGCCGCGTACGAAGCGCTCGCATGGGGACGCCACGTGAATTCGTACCGCCACGCTTGGCGGCTTGTCGACGCGGTGAATCATCCGCACCTCGGACTCGCGCTCGACAGCTTCCATACGTTGTCGCTGAACGATTCGGTCGACGAGATCGCCGCGATCCCGGGCGAGCGCATCGCCTTCGTGCAACTCGCCGATGCGCCGAAGCTCGCGATGGACGTGCTCGAATGGAGCCGCCATTACCGGTGCTTCCCGGGCCAAGGCGATTTCGATCTTGCCCGCTTCACGGCGCGCGTGATCGAAGCGGGCTACACGGGCCCGCTGTCGCTCGAGATTTTCAACGATGGGTTTCGCGCCGCGCAAACCGCCATCACGGCGAAGGACGGCTATCGCTCGCTGCTGTACCTCGAAGAACAGACGCGCGCGCATCTGGCACGCGAAAGCGTCAAGCCGCGCGCCGGGCAGCCGCTGTTCGAGCCGCCCGCGCCGCCGGCGCACGTCGGCTTCCAGTTCCTCGAATTCGCCGTCGACGCGGCCACCGGCGCGCAAGTCGCCGATTGGCTCGGCAAGCTGCGCTTTCGCCTCGCGGGCCGCCATCGTTCAAAGGACGTCACGCTCTATCAGCACGGCGCCGCGTCGATCGTGCTGAACGCCGAGCGCGATTCGTTCGCCGACGCGTTCTACCAACGGCATGGACTGTCGCTGTGCGCATCAGCGTTTCGCGTCGACGATGCGAAGGTCGCTTTCGAGCGCGCCGCCGGTTTTGGCTATACGCCGTTCTCGGGCCGCGTCGGGCCGAACGAGCGCGTGCTGCCGAGCGTGCAGGCGCCGGACGGCAGCCTCGAATATTTCGTCGACGAAGCGCCCGACGCGCCGACGCTCTACGAATCGGACTTCGTGCTCACCGACGTCAACGGCCCCACCGAAGTCGGGCCGCTCACGAGCATCGACCACGTCTGCCTCGCGCTGCCCGCCGATGCGCTCGACACCTGGATTCTGTTCTTCAAGACCGCGTTCGGCTTCGACGCCGAACCAAGCTGGGTCGTGCCCGATCCGTACGGTCTGGTGCGCAGCCGCGCGGTGAGAAGCCGCGACGGCTCCGTGCGCATTGCGCTCAACGCGTCGGCGGACCGCCATACGGCGGTGGCCGACGCGCTCGACACCTACCACGGTTCGGGCCTGAACCACGTCGCGTTCCGCAGCGACGACATCTTCAGCGCGATCGACCAATTCGTCGCCGACGGCGTGCCGTTCCTGCGCATTCCGCGCAATTACTACGACGACCTCGCGGCCCGCTACGCGCTGCCCGACGAGCTGATCGACGCGCTCGCCGAAAAACACATCCTGTACGACCGAGACGAGCGCGGGGGCGAGTTCTTCCACGCCTATACCGAGCAGATCGGCCGGCGCTTCTCGCTGGAGATCGTCGAGCGCCGCGGCGGCTACGACGGTTATGGCGCGGTCAACGCAGCCGTGAGACTCGCCGCGCAAGCCCGGAACCGCAAGTAGTTCCATCCGCCGCACCGCAATACCGCAGCACTACAACAATTCGTCAACGACACCGGAGACTTTTTTGATGAAATCTGGCTTCACGATCAAGCGGGCCCTGTTCGCCGCAGGCGCCGCTCTCGCCACGACCCCGGCCTGGGCGCAAAGCAGCGTCACGCTGTACGGCGTGGTGGACGACGCGATCACCTACGTCAACAACCAGAAAGGCAGCTCGAACGTGTATCTGCGGCAAGGCAACTTGTACGCGTCGAAATTCGGCTTCAAGGGCTCGGAGGATCTGGGCGGCGGCACCAAGGCGATCTTCGACCTGCAGGCCGGCTTCGATCCGAACACTGGCGCGGCGCAGACCTCGGGCCTGCTCTTCAATCGCCAGTCGTATGTGGGCTTGCAGAACGCGCAATACGGCACGGTCACGGCCGGCCGCCAGTACACGCCGTATTACCTGATGGTCGGTCCGCTTACCGGCAGCAACTGGCTCACCGGCGCAACCGGCGCGCATCCGGCCGACATCGACGGACTCGACACCACCATCCGCATCAACAATTCGGTCACGTATACGTCGCCGACTTACTACGGCCTCACCGCAAGCGCGATGTACGCGCTCAGCGGCATCGCGGGCAGCCCCGGCAAAGGCCAGACCTGGAGCGGCGGGCTCAGCTACGCGAACGGCCCGATGACCCTCGGCGCCGGCTACCTGCGCATGAACAACACCGGGCTCACGAAGGGGTTCGACCCGAGCGCCACCGCGCAGCTCGGCACGTCCGCGCTGAACCAGGGGTACATCTCGGCCCGCGCGGTCCAGCACATCGCCGCCGCCGGCAACTATGCGCTCGGCAATCTGACGCTCGGCTTGAACTATTCGAACGTCCAGTACCTGGCGGGCGGCAGCTCGCTGTTCAGGAATACCGCAGTCTTCAACAGCTACGGCGCGCTCGCCGACTATCGCTTCACGCCCGCCTTCGATATCGCGGGCGGCTTTGCGTACACGGCGGCGTCGAAGGCCAACGGCATCACGAGCGCGGCGCGCTACGAGCAATACTCGCTGCGCGAGTCGTACCGCTTGTCGAAACGCACGACGCTCTACTCGACGCAGGCTTACCAGCACGCGAGCGGCAATACGCTCGGTACCGCAGGCGCGGGCAATATCATCGCGGCCGCGCCCGCTGTCGGCGACTCTCAAAACACGACGCCGTCGTCGACGCACGCGCAGTTCGTCGCGATGTTCGGCTTGGCGGTCACGTTCTGAGCGAGAAAGGCGGCTCACATCGATATGTTCTAATGGCGGCTGTTCCGCCGCGCGCCGCGGTGCAGGGTGTTAGGGCCTAATGACATATGGAAACTGACCCTATTGCCCGCCGCGCGCGGCGTTTTCCTTTCAGGAGCACCGCAGATTCATGAAACGACTCACCCTCGCCGCAGCCGTATCGATCCCCTTGCTCGTCGCCGGATGCAGCCTGTTTCAGAGCAACCCGGATTCCGGCGAGCCTGAAATCGATCATGCGACCAATCGCTCGGTCAACGATGTCGTCGCATGCCTGACGCAAGACGCCATCAAGCACGGCGTCAGCTTCAAATCTATGCCGATCCCACAAGGCACGATGCTCGAGTTCGGTGATTCGAACGTCGTCAAGGTGCGCGACGACAACGGCCAGACGTCGTATCGCTTCTATCCGGGCGAGCGCCACATGTCGAACCTCTGGCTCGAAAGCGCGAGCAAGACCTGCGCGCCGTAATCGTCGTAATCGGTTGTAAGGCGCTGACGGTACAGAAAATGCGGTATAGGTCCGCGTTTTAAGAATCGCTTAAGTCTTCTTGACGATCATCCGCAAGCAGAATCAGCGACAGGAACGCGAAAATGAACGAGCTGAACCGCCTGCCGGACCGCGCAGCCGCGCCCGCCAAGCAACCGCATATCTTGCGGCGCCTTTTGAGCCACCACGAGCTGGCCACGCTGCTTCTATTGCTGCACTCTCCCATCGACTTCAAGGCGAAGCCCGAAATTCCGATGCTGCAGGAAGCAGGACTCGTCGAGATGGTGAACGGCTCGCAAGACAGCCCGCGCTTTCAATTGACCTCGGAAGGCAACGCGGTCCTGCGCGGGCTCGGCGCCGCTTGATCGCCGCTTGATCTATTTGCAAAGCATCAGCAGCTGTTCCTCCGACGAACACGGCGCCTTCGGCTTTTCCTCCGCCACGGGCCGCGGTTGTGGCCGTTGCGCCATGGCCGCCCGGCGCGCAAGGCACGCGCGCAAGTGGCGCTCCACCGGCGGGTAGTACTTCCAGCCCGAACTCAGCGGCGGCAATTCGAGTTTCACTTCCTTCCATTTCGGATGACCGTGCGCCTGCAGGTCGTCGAAGTGCGTGCACAGCGAGTCGGCGAAACGGTCCAGGTTGCCGACCGTGTCGCGCAATCCATAGTCGTAAGTCACCAGATAGGCTTTGACGGTCCACGTCGGCACGTCGTCCTTGAGCCAGTTCGGATAGCTGCTCTGGCGAATGACGTCCGTGAAATACGTCTGCTTGCCGCGTGTCGTTTCAGGTGCGTTCGGATCGAGCTTGAGGAACTTGAGCTGCGCGAGCAGCTCCGGGTTCATATCGGTGAAAATCTTCGCCGGCTGGCCGGCGACAACGATCGCCACGTCGATCTGCTTCGCGATCAACTGCGCGAGCGAGTCTTCGTTGCTCAAGTGCGCGATATTCGCATCGTCGATCGGACGGCCGAACATCAGGCGGTACAGCGTCGTGCCTGATTGCGCCGTACCGCTGCCGATCAGCCCGACGCTGATGTTCTTGCCCTTGATGTCCTGGATGTACTCCATCTGCGAATCGGCGCGGACGACGAAATAGATCTCCTCGTTATAGAGCGGCATGATGAGGCGCAGCGGACGGATGATCGTGCCCGCTTCGTCGTTGCCCGCATCGGCCATATCGACAAATGCCTGATACACGTCCGACTGCACGAGCGCGAGCTTCACGCCCGGCTCGTAGCGCATGCGCTGCACGTTCTCGGCCGAGCCTTTCGAGGCCAGCACATCGAGATCGATGCCCGCCGGAGCCGCGACGTACTTCGCGAGATCCGCGCCGATCTGGATGTAGGTGCCCCTTTCCGGTCCCGTGACTATCTTGTAGTGCGCTTCGGCGCGCGCCTGGCCCGCCGAGCCGAGCGTCGCAAGCAACGCGAACGCCACTGTCCCCAACCCCGCCACTATCGTCCTGATCATGGTGCACCTGTTGGCCTGGTTCACATCTCGTGCACAGCATGTGTCCGACGTGCCGTGCCGCCCCTCATCGTTGTGCGCAAGTACAGCGCACGCTCCTGATTTTCATCTGACGCCGTGTTGGGCCAGCTCGGCCCCGGCCGCGTCGATCATGTGACGCGTTACTGACTATTCGGCTGATCGGAACTGGGCGCCGGCGGCGGGGCCTTGCCCCAGCCCGATTCGCGGATCGAGCGCACGACCAGCGATTTCGCTTCGGCGCTGCTCGAGTCGGCCGACAGCGCGTCGCCTGCGTTGTGCCAGACACAGGTCCACTGGCCTTGTTGCGCACAGCCTCGCGCGGTGCGCAGCGAGGCGTCGCGCGCCTGCTCGCGTGTCTGCAGCTCTTGACGAAGTCTTTGTGCGTCGGCGTTGTCCGGCTGCGCGGCGATGACGTCGTTCAACGCGGCGCGCGCACCCGTCAGATCGTTCTTTTGCAGGCTCGCTTGAATCGACTGAAGATCGCGCGGAATCGCCTTGCCGCGATGATCGGCGGACTCTGGCGCCGCAGCGGCGATCGCGGCCTGAGCGGGGGGCTGCGGGACCGGCTGCGCGGGTGGCGCCACTGTTTTTGCCTGCGGCGGCGCGGGCGCTTGCGCCGATGCCTGGGCGCGCGGGATGGTTGGCGGCAGCAGCGGTGGCTGTTCAGCTTTCGACTGGGCTTGCATTCTTGCTTGCGCTTGCGCTTGGGCCTGTAACTTCGCCTGCGCTTGAGCCTGGGCTTGTAACTTCGCCTGCGCTTGAGCCTGGGCTTGTAACTTTGCCTGCGCTTGTTGCATCGCCAGCGCCTGCGCTTGTTGCTTCGCCAACGCTAGCGCTTGTTGCTTCGCCAGCGCTTGAGCTTGAGCCTGTTGCTTCGCTTGCGCTTGTGCCTGCTGCTGGGCTTGTTGTTTCGCCTGCGCCTGCGCTTGTGCCTGCAGCTGGGCTTGTTCTTGCGCCGCCTGCATATTGCGCGACGCCGCCGCGTGCGAAGCAGGCGCGGCAACCGCCGCGCTCGCCGCTGCCGGACGCTCGAATCCCGGCGTGACCGTACCGACGGCCGTACGCGACATCATCTCTTCGACGTGTGCTGCCTCATTGTCGAACTGATGCAGCAGCACGAAGCCGCCGAACAGCACCGCGAACGCGACGAGCGTCAGCCCGGCTCCTCGGCTCAAGCCCCAATGCCGCGCACCGCCGGGCAGCGGCGACGCGGTGGCGCCCGCCGACAAGCTCCCGCCGCCCGCCGCCGCGAACAGCGGCACGGGCGGCGTAGGTATCGACAGCTCGACGCGCGGCAAGTCGGCGGCAGAGGGCTTTGATGCAGCGGCTGCAGAATTCGCGGAAGCGCTCGCGGCCGAATCGGCGCCTAGCGCCACCCGCGCACTCGCGCCGCAATGAGGACAGAAGGAGATTGGTTCGAGCAGCAATCCGCCGCAGCGTTTGCACGCCACCGGAAAGGCCGCTTCAGGAGTGGATTGGCTAGACATAGCCGGACCCTTGGATGAATACGCGACGGATACTGCAAACCGACATCGCGGCGGCTGCGCTCAAAAGGCCATACGCTGTCAACGCGCTTCGCCGTCGAAGAGAAGACGACGAAAGGGGTCACAAATTTTTAATCAATATGTGTCACTTGGGGGCCCGCGTCAAGCAATGCCGCCGGTTCGCAACTAGTATTAATCCGCCATAAATCCAGCATTTTTTCGCACGTTTATTCGTATTCCTCTAGAATTAATAAAGTATGTTTTTATCTCCGCTTGATACCCCTTAATAGGAAGACATTCGATGAATGCAACATCAGGAAAAGTCGCCTTGGTCACCGGCGCGAGCAATGGCATTGGACGCGCCGTCGCGCTCAAGCTGCTGTCCCACGGGTATCGCGTCGTGCTTGCGGCGCGCAACGAGGCGGCGCTCGATGCGCTCGCCGAGTCCGCACAGAAACGCGGCGAAGATGCGCTTGCGGTCGCCGCCGACATCACCGATGCATCGAGCGTCGCCGCGCTCTTCGCAGCAACGCGGCAACGCTACGGGCGGCTCGATCTGCTCTTCAACAATGCAGGCCGCAGCGCGCCGCCCGTCGAAATCGACCAGCTCAGCGTCGATGACTGGCGCGCGGTGGTCGACACCAACCTGACCGGCGCGTTCCTCTGCACGCGCGAAGCCTTCGCGATGATGAAGTCGCAAACGCCGCAAGGCGGCCGCATCATCAACAATGGTTCGATCTCGGCGCATGCGCCCCGCCCGTTCAGCATCGCCTATACGGCCACCAAGCACGCGATCACCGGCCTGACCAAATCCACGTCGCTCGATGGGCGCAAGTACGACATCGTCTGCGGCCAGATCGACATCGGCAACGCGGCCACCGATATGACGGAGCGCATGGCCGGAGGCGTGCCGCAGGCGAATGGGGAATTGGCGCCCGAGCCGACCATGAACGTCGAGCACGTCGCCGATGCCGTGCTGCACATGGCGGAGTTGCCGCTCGAAGCGAACGTGCAATTCATGACGATCATGGCAAGCAAGATGCCGTTCGTCGGACGAGGCTGACGCCGTTCAGCTCAATGTCAGCGCGCTGTGCCGTTGAGCATCATTCGATACTCGGTCGGCGTGATGCCGACCGTCGCCTTGAATTGCCGCGTGAAGGCGCTGTGATCGGTGTAGCCGCACAACGCGGCGACGTCGGTCACCTTGTCGTTCGAGACCAGCAGCGCCGTCGCGGCATCGAGCCGCGTCTTCAGCAGCACTTGTCGCGGCGTCAGGTGAAACACCTTGTGAAAATAGCGCTCCAGTTGCGCCACCGACATGTCCGCCATCTCCGCCAGGTGCTTGAGATTCAGCGGCTGCACATAGTTGTCCTGGATGTATTGCACGACAGCCGCGAGACGGCTGTAGGCCGGATGCGTGCCTTCGTCGGCCTTGAGATCGCGCGAGATGCCGGTCAGGCCGACCACGCTGCCCGCCGCATTGCGCAGCGGCACCTTGGTCGTCAGGCACCAGCCCGGTTGCCGGCCGGGATAGAGATGCAGCTCGAGCTGGTCGAGCATCGGGTTGCCCGCGCCGATGATCGCCTGGTCCTGCGCCATGTAGACACGGCCAAAGCGGCGCGGGAAGACGTCTTCAGTGGTCTTGCCGAGCAGCTCGCTCTTCTCCTTGCAGCCGCAGCGCCGCGCGAGCGTGCGGTTCACCAGCGCATAGCGCGCGTCGCGGTCCTTCACGAAGAAGACGACGTCGGGCAGCGCGTCGAATACGGGCTCGAGCATCGCGAAGTGCGTGAGCATGTCGGCAAGCGTGGCCGCCGCGGGCGCGGTGGGCAGGTCGAGGGAAACGTTCGGCGCTAAAGCCTGCGTGTTCATGGTCGAGGGTGTCTCGCGGCACGGCCAGATGGGGAACGTGCGGTCGATTATAGGTCCGCGGAATCGTCGTCAGGCGCCGCCGCGATGAGCGTTGAGATCTGTGCGGGGCTGAACGGCGGGCGGGGTGGTGGGGCGTTCCAGGTTTGCGCGCGGCCGCCATTCGCGGGCCTGCCTAGGGTGGCCTCGCCGAAGTACGTCTGGGCGGCAGTGCCGCAAATACGCCCTTGGCACGGTCCCATGCCGCAGCGCGCATGCAACTTCGCGTCGCGCCAAGTCGAATGAGCAGCGGCTTCACCGAATGTGACGTCCTCACAGCGGCACAAGAGCGTATCGGCTGGCGGCGGTTCGCAGGCGGCCGTGCCGAGCGCAAAGGCCCGCTCGACGCGGCCCGCAAAGCGGGCCCAGCGCTCGCGCGCACGCCACAGCGCGGACGGGATACCAGCGCCGCTCGCGGCCAGCCCGGCGAGTTCGCCTTCGATGCGCGCGAGTTCCATCCCGCCGATGCCCGTGCATTCGCCCGCGGCGAACACGCCCACCACCGTTGTGCGCTGCACATCGTCGACTGCGATTGCACCATCAGGCCCCGCCACCAACTCGCAGCCGAGCGCCTGCGCCAGCGTCACGTTCGGCACGAGACCGTAGCCACATGCCACGCGGTCGCAAGCTAGCGTGAGATCGCGCGCGCCACGCCGGATGACAACCTCTTCGACACGGCCTTCACCGCGCGCTTCGCGCACGACGCTGCCGGTCCAATAACGCAGGCCGGCGAAACCCCGCGTCAAACGCGCAGCCTGCCAGAGCTTCGACGGCGTCGCCGCGAGCGTGACGCCAAAACGCGCCACGGAAGCCGCACTCGCCTGTTCGACAACCGCGCGCACCTGCGCACCGGCCTCGCGCGCGGTGGCGAGCGCCGCCATCAGCAACGGCCCGCTGCCCGCGATCACGACGCGCTCGCCGCGCACCGGCATGCCGCCTTTGATGAGCGCTTGCAAACCGCCGGCGCCGGTCACACCGGGCAGCGTCCAGCCTGGAAACGGCAGCAAGCGTTCGCGCGCACCGGTCGCGAGGATCAGGCGATCGTAGGAAAGCGTCGCCCCGCCCTGTTCCGACGATTCGATCAGCAATCCCTTGGCGGGCATCAGCGCGATCACACGTGTGGAAGGCCATAACGTGACGTTCGAGCAGGCCGAGAGCGCGCTAAGCGCATCGCGCAACGGCGTTGCCTCAGCGCGATTCGGCCCTTGCCGCCAGACCTGGCCGCCCGCGCGCGGATTGTCGTCGAGCACCGCGATGCACGCGCCGCTTGCCGCCGCCGCGCGCGCCGCACTCAAGCCGGCAGGCCCCGCGCCGACGACCACGATGTCGTAGTGCAAGCTCATCACCCGGCTCCCGTAACGATGGTCATGCCATCGCGGCAAACGGTCTGGCACGCGAGAACATGCGCGCGGCCATCGACCGTCACCCTGCACTCCTGGCACACGCCCATGCCGCACAGCATGGCGCGCGATTCGCCCGTCACTGATACCCGGCTGCCACGTATGCCATCCGCCAACACAAGAGCGGCTGCGACCGTCGTGTGGACAGGCACGTGAAGCGCCTGTCCGTCGACCGTCACGGCCACCTGTGCCACGTGTTCGCGATTCGCCTCACGCATGACACGCTCCCGCGATCGATCCGACCGGAAAGCGCTCAGGCAAATACGGCTCGATGGGAATGGCGGACTCGGTCCCGGCAATCTGCGCCGCGAGCAGCTTTGCCGTCGCGAGCGCGGTCGTCACGCCGAGACCCTCGTGCCCCGTCGCGAGCCACACCCCGGGCGCGGCAGCCCCGGCCGGGCCGATGAGCGGCAGACCGTCGGGCGTCGCCGCCCGAAAACCGGTCCAGGCGCGCAGGCCGTTCATTTGCGGCAGCATCGGCAGATAACGCGCCGCGCGCTTCAGCATCCGCGCGAGCACGGGCATTTCGACGGCGGGATCGGTGGTCTCGAACTGACGCGACGAGCCGATCAGCAATTGACCTGTGGGACGCGGCTGGGCATTGAATGCGACCGACGTGCCCGCCGCGTGATGCGCGCTCTTGATATAGCCGAGTTCGAGCAATTGATGGTGGATGAAGCCCGGATAGCGATCGGTGATCAGCAAGTGGCCTTTTTTCGGCTGTATCGGCAATGACGGCATCAGCTGCCGCGCGCCGAGGCCGTTCGCGAGGACGATATGCGCGCCGTTCACGCGCTCGCCGTTGGCGAGCGTCGCGTGCGTGGCATCGAGTTCGCGCACTTCGCTCCCAAGACGAACACGGATGCGCGCCGCGCCGGATGATTGCGCGAGCAACCATTGCGCGGCGGCCGGTGCGTAGACGATGCTGTCGTGCTCCACCAGCAAGCCGCCCGCCATCGAGGGCGCCAGCGCCGGTTCGCAAGCTCGCAGTGCGCCGGCATCGAGCAACTGCGCCGCCACATGGTTCGCCGTGAGCGCGTCGTGCATCGCGCGCGCGGCATCCCATTCCTCTTCGTCGGCGGCTACCCATAGCGTGCCGCAGCGCGAGAACGCATCGCGCACGCGCAACTGCGGCGCCAGTTCGAGCCACAAGTCGCGCGAATAGCGGGAGAGCGCGAGTTCGGCGGGAGAATCGTTCATCACGACCAGATGGCCCATGCCCGCCGCCGTCGCGCCGCCGCCGATGCCTTGCGCGTCGAGCACGTCCACCGTCATTCCGCGCGCGGCCAGTTCGGCGGCGCAGGCCGCGCCGACGATCCCGGCCCCGACGATCACGACATCAGCCGTCATGCGGTGCGTATGCCCCATGCGAACGGATCTTGCGCGTCGAAGCACAAGCGCCCTTCGGCCATGATGTGCGCGTGCCCGGTGATGGTCGGCACGATCGTGCCCGCTCGATCGCTTTCGACGTAACGCGCCTCGAACACGCTGCCGATGATGCTTTCCTGCCGCCACACCTCGCCCGGCGCGAGCTTACCGTCGGCGGCGAGGCACGCGAGCTTCGCGCTCGTGCCGGTGCCGCACGGCGAGCGGTCGTAAGCATTGCCGGGGCATAGCACGAAGCTGCGGCTATCAATGCCGTCGCGCGAGCCTGGGCCGAACAGTTCGATATGGTCGATCAGCGCACCGTCGGCGCCGGTAATGTTCTGCGCGATCAACGCATCGCGCACCGTCGACGTAAACGCCGTCAGCTCGGCGATGTTCGCGGGCACGAGCGTGCGCCCATGTTCGGAGACGAGGAAAAACCAGTTGCCGCCCCACGCGATATCGCCCGTCAGCGGCCCATGCCCCGGCACGTCGACCGTGACCGCGTGCCGATGGCGATACGCCGGCACGTTCTGAACCGACACGCTACGATCGTCATTGAGGGTCGCCTCGACGACGCCGACCGGCGTTTCGATCCGATGGCGCCCGGGCTCGATCCGCCCCATATGCGCTAGCGAAACGATGAGCCCGATCGTGCCGTGCCCGCACATGCCGAGGTAGCCGACGTTGTTGAAATAAATGACGCCCGCGGCACAATCGGAAGCGTGCGGCTCGCACAAGAGCGCGCCGACGATCACATCGGACCCGCGCGGCTCGGTCACGATGCCCGCGCGCCAATCGTCGAAGCGCTCGCGCAGCGTGACAAGCCGCTCGGCGAGCGGGCCACGGCCGAGATCGGGGCCGCCGGACACGACCAGGCGGGTGGGCTCGCCGCCGGTGTGCGAATCGATGATGTTGACGGTTTTCATGGGGCCAATGGTAGGAACGCGCACGCCTGCCGTCTTGGCGGCGTTGCGCGTACGACGTGACGATTTCGGCACAACTCACAAAGCGCATCCCTGTGCCGAAATCGTCATCCGGCACGCGCGAATGACGCAAGACGCCACAATTTCTGATGCTTACACTGCGCTTCAAATCCTACTCGGGACTTACATCAGGAGAGACGACATGGCACATATCTGGGAAGGCGTTCTGCCCGCGGTCACCACCAAATTTCACGCAGATTTCAGCATAGACCATGAATGGACGAAGAAGAATATCGAGGCACAGATCGAAGCCGGCGTCGACGGCATCATCGTGTGCGGCTCGCTTGGCGAAGCGTCGACGCTCTCGCTCGACGAAAAGCTCGAAGTGCTCGATATCGCCGTCGATGCGTCGCGCGGCCGGGTGCCGGTACTGTTGACGGTGGCGGAAAACAGCACGCTCGACGGCTGCCGCCAGGTCGAGCAAGGCGCGAAGCGCGGCGCGTCCGGCTATATGGTGCTGCCGGGCCTGCGCTACCTATCCGACCGGCGCGAAACGCTCAACCACTTCCGCATGGTGGCCAACGCCAGCCCGCTGCCGCTGATGATCTACAACAATCCGCTCGCGTACGGCGTCGACATGACGCCCGATATGTTCGCGGAGATCGCCGACGAAAAGAAAATCGTCGCGATCAAGGAGTCGTGCGGTGACGTGCGGCGCGTGACGGATCTGATCAACGCGGTCGGCGACCGCTACGCGATTCTGTGCGGCGTCGACAACCTCTCAATGGAAGCGATGCTGATGGGTGCGCACGGTTGGGTCGCGGGGCTCGTCTGCGCGTTTCCGCGCGAAACGGTTGCGATCTACAAGCTCGTCAAGGCGGGGCGTCTCGACGAAGCGCGCAAGATCTATCGCTGGTTCGCACCGCTGCTCGCGCTCGATGTTTCGCACAAGCTCGTGCAGAACATCAAGCTAGCCGAAGCGATCGTCGGCCTCGGCACGGAGCCTGTGCGCCCGCCGCGTCTGCCGCTCGCGGGCGACGAACGCAAGGCCGTCGAATCGCTGATCCGTCACTCGATCGAAACGCGGCCCGCGCTGCCGTCGCTTTGAGCTGAACGTTACCGCTCCTCAGTCGAGTTGTTCACATACATCGACTGAATCCCCACCCGCCCGGGGCCGGTAAACCGGTTCACCGTGAAGTTAAAGCCGGCCCCGAACAAGCCGCTCGTCAGTCTGTCGACGACGGTTTCCATCTTGACCTGCGGGTCTTTGTAGAGCCAGCCGCCCGGCTCGATGTCGATCGTCTCGCCGGGCGCGAGCACCTTTTCGAAGACGTTGCCGTAGCCGTGCAACCACAGCACGCCTTCGCCGCCGTGCCCGCGAAACTTGTCGACGAAGAAGCCGGTCTGCCCGAACAGCATGTTCGCGATGCCGCGAATCCGCTCGTAGGTGTACTCGATATTCGCCGTCGCCGCGAGGAACTGGTGCTCGCGCACATGCAGCTCTTCGCCCTCGCGCAGATGAATCGGCACGACATGGCCCGCGCCGTCGCGGCTGAACGCGATGATGCCCTCGCCGCTCGCTTCCGTGACGAACACCTGCATGCCCGCCAGCATCCGCTTGACTGCGCCCTTCACGGCCTTGATGCCGATGCGCACGTTCGAGTTCTTCCACAGCAGGATGTGGTGCTCGAAGTACACGGACTGCCTCGACACATCGATCGACAACACCGGCACCAGCTCGCCGCCGATGTGATAAGTCACGCCGCCGAAGCTCTCGTCGGACGCCGCCGTGGGCATGAGACGCGGTAACTCGTTCATTGTTATCCCTCGCTGTCAGTGGTCTGTCGGTGGTGCGCTCGAATCGCGCGATTGTAGCGGGTATGGGGGATGCTGCCAGTACCGTCATGCGCGGAATGCAAGACACGCGACATCGACCCTTCAGCAAGGACCGAAACGTCGGCAGGCTCAAGCGCCCTACGATGGGTGTGTCGAAACCGCGATCAAGCTCATGAACCCGACCACCTCAACCTTCACGCCCGCGATCACGCGCATCCTCGCCACGGTGAGCATCGCCTTCGTCGTCACGCAGCTCGACGTCACGATCGTCAATATCGCCCTGCCGCGCATCGGCGCCGAACTCGGCGCCGACGTCGCGGCCCTGCAATGGATCGTCGACGCCTATACGCTCGCGTTCGCCGTGCTGATGCTGTCGGCGGGCGTGCTCGGCGACCGCTTCGGCGCGCGGCGCCTGTTCGCGGGCGGCATTGCGCTCTTCGCGCTCTCGTCGCTCGCGTGCGGGCTCGCCCCAAACGTGGAAACACTGATCGGCGCGCGCGCCGTGCAAGGTGTGAGCGCGGCGGCGATGCTGCCGAATTCGCTCGCCTTGCTCAACCAGGCGTGCCGCCACGATCCAGGTTTGCGAGCGCGCGCAGTCGGACTCTGGACCGCATCGGGAGCGGTTGCGATTGCGGCAGGGCCAATCGCAGGCGGGCTGCTGATTGCCGCGTTCGGCTGGCGCAGTATCTTTCTCGTCAATCTGCCGATTTGCGCAGCGGGTCTGTTGGCTGCCTACGCTTGGGTGCCCGCTCTCGCACAACGGCAAGCATCGTTGCCGCACGGCTCGACGAACAAGGTGCACGCACGTACCAGCGGCATCGATCTGCCCGGCCAGTGCCTCGCCATCGTCACGCTCACGGCCTTCACCGGCGCGGTCATCGAACTGCGTCCGCTCGGCTTCATGCATCCGCTCATCGCCGGCGGCTTTGCGCTCGCGCTCGTGGCGGCAATCGCCTTTATCGCCGTGCAGGCACGCAGCTCGGCGCCGATGCTGCCGCTCTCGCTGTTCCGCGACGCGACGTTCAGCGCTGCAGTGCTGTTCGGCGTCTGCGTGAACTTCGCCTACTACGGGATGGTGTTCGTGCTGAGCCTCTTCCTGCAGCGCGTGCATGGCGACACGCCGCTTCAGGCCGGCCTCGCCTTCCTGCCGCTGACAGGCGGCTTCCTGATCTCGAACGTCGTGAGCGGCTGGGTGGTCGGACGCTATGGTCCGCGCGTGCCGATGATCCTCGGCGCGGCGACGGGCGCGCTCGGCTACGGCCTGCTGCACGCGACGCAAGCGTCCACGCCGACGCTCGCGCTCCTGCTGCCGTTCCTGCTGATTCCGTCCGGCATGGGCCTCGCGGTGCCGGCGATGACGACGGCCATCCTCGCGTCGGTCGAGCCGCACCGCGCGGGCACCGCATCGGCGGTGCTCAACACGGCGCGGCAAGCGGCCGGTGCGGTTGGCGTCGCGGCATTCGGCGCGCTTGCAAGCGGCGCGACGGCCGCGCATGTCGTGTTCGGCCTGCAGGCTTCGGCCGCGATCGCATCGGGATTGCTCGTGGTGGGCGGCGTGCTCGCGTGCTTCATTCACCCGCATTCGCATCGGCGCGAGCCGGTTCGATCGGCCGCCGCAGTGGCGCAATCATGTCGTGGCGGGGACTAGCTAGTTAGCGATCAAGCGATCGCCCCGTCATCGCTGGAGCGGCTAAAGCGTCGCGTTCTGAATCGAGCCCGTATCGAGCGCGCGCTCGATCAAGCCTTCTTCCTTCGCTTTGCGGACTGCGTCGGCAAGCAGCACGTCGGGGGCTTCGATCTCGGCCCGAATCGCACCGAACAGTCCGGATGCGTCGAGCACCACCATCGTTTCCGCCGAGTCCTCCCGGCTGATGATCACGCGATGCTTCGACTCCCCTTCCCCGAGGCTCGCGCAAAACGACATCATTTCTCCGCCGATCAATTGCTCGAAGTTCAGAATCATCGCTACCCTCCGTTCAGAGCCGAAGCGCTCGATTCAATCGATCAAGCAAGCTCCATGCACGCGGCGCTCAGCGCAGCCCGCGCCCGCCACGCGGGGCCCGTGCGCCGTCGATGCTGATGCCGCCGGCACCTGTCACAAAGAGCAGAAGAAAGCCGCCTGCCATCGCCACGTTTTTCCAGAAGTGAATCACCATATCGCGCTGCATGGCAGGGTCGGTCACGTTCCAGAAATCGTGGCCGAGCACGGCCGTAACGACGCAATACACCGCCATGAAGAGGCCAAGCGGCCGGACCTTGAAGCCGAGCACGAGGAACAAGCCGCCCAGCACTTCGACCGCTACCGCGATCGGCGCGCCGACCTGCACGAACGGCACGCCCTTCGCTTGCAAATACCCGACAAAGCCCGCATACCCCAGCAGCTTCATGACACCGCTCCAAAGAAACAACACCGACAGAGCAAGACGTGCAATGAAAATAACGCCGGAATCGACGGGACGCGTCATGAGGTAACTCCTGAATTCAATCGAGTGAAGAAACGATGCGGCGTTCGCGCGAGGCGCGGGTTGACCGTCAGAATATGTGCTGGACAGCCGTTTTCCAAGCAAAAAGCGCTTGCGAAACGTAGGTCGTGCATGACTGCGTTCTACTGCGCGCACTGTAAAAATGACATCGGCAGCGCGCGCGTTATGCATCGACCCGCGCATGCGGCGCGAGTTCAACACCGGCAAAAACGAAGGAAAAGCCCGCGCCGATCTCGCCGTTTCACAAGGCCGTTGTTATAATCTTCTCAATTCTCCGATACAAATATAACGCTCGCTGCCACGCTCAATTGCAGCGTCCTTTCCAGGGCCACCATGCTGAAGACCGACCGCCTGCGCTCGCTCGCCGACGCGCTCGCCAAGCAGAACGTCATGCACCTGCGCGACGCCGCCACGCTACTCGGCGTATCCGAAATGACCGTGCGGCGCGACATCGCCGGAAACCCCGAGCGCTTCACCTATCTCGGCGGCTATATCGTCAGCGCCGACGATGTGCCGAACTCCGCGGGCTACTCGCTCGAGCAGGAAACGGATCACTTTGCGCTTGCGAAGGCGCAGGCGTCGGGGCACGCCGCGAAACTGATCGCCGACAACGAGACGATCTTCATCGATTGCGGCACGACGCTCACCTCGCTCGCGCGCCTGATTCCGGCCGACTATCACGTCACAGTCGTCTGCTATTCGCTGAACATCGCCGAAATCCTGCGGCGCATGCCGAACGTGCGGATGATTCTGCTGGGCGGCGTCTATGTGCCGTCATCGGATTCGTTCAGCGGCGACGAAAGCCTCGAGATGCTGCGCCGCATGGGGATCAACAAGGCCTTCATTTCCGCCGGCGGCGTCGACACGGCGCGCGGCGTCACTTGCTGGAATTTTCATGAAGTCGCGCTGAAACAGGCGGCGATGGCGAGTGCCGTCGAGCGGCATTTGGTTGTGGACGCAAGCAAATTCGGCGTCGTGAAGGCGGTGCGTTTTTCTCAGGTCGATGATTTTGATTCGATCATCACGGAGAAGGGGCAGGAACTGCGCAAGCGCATGGTGTAAAAAAAGCGGCTCGAAAGCCGCCAAGACTCAAGCGTGGCGTTCGTTTCCGAACGGCCGCGCGCCTCAAAAGAAGTCTTAGGTTCCTCGCCGCCGCAGCGCGAACAACGTCCCCGCGATCAAAATGAAGGCGCCGATGATCACCTTCTGCCAGGTGCTCGGAATGCCGATCAGGATCAGCACGTTGTTGATCATCGTGACCAGCACGACGCCGAGCAGCGTCCCGATCACCGTGCCGCTGCCGCCCGTGATGCGCGCGCCGCCGAGGATCACCGCAGCGATCACGTCGAGCTCGCTGCCGACCAAATCGAACGGATTCGCGAGCCGGTTGTTCGCGACGTGCAGAATGCCCGCGATACCCGCCAGCATCCCCGTATAGCCGAACACGAACAGGTGGATCGCGCGCAGGTTGTAGCCGAGCCGCTCGGCGATCGCGAGGCTGCCGCCCATCGCGTAGACGGCGCGGCCCATCATCGTCCGGTTCAACAGCCACCACGTGAGCCACGCCGCCGCGAACAGCGCGATCACCGAGACCGGCAGCACCGCATGCAGCCCGTCGGCCGTCTGATAAGAAAAGAGCGGCAGCTTGCCGAAACGGTCCATGCTGTGCGGGATATTCATGAAGAACGTCGTGCCGACGAACGTCAGCAAGATCCCGCGATACAGGTACAGCGTGCCGATCGTGACGATCAGCGACGGCGCCTTCAACCTGTGCACGAGCAGCCCGTTGATCACGCCGAGCACGATGCCGCCCACGGCGCCCGTCATGAGAATCAGCGCGAACGGCGCATCGGGCCACCAGGCGAAGACGGCCTTCGTGATCGAGTACATCGTCAGCGCGCCGATCGCGGTGAACGATACGTCGATGCCGCCCGACGCCAGCACGACGAGCGTGCCGAGAGCGAACAGCGACATCGTCGTCGCCGAATGCAGCATGTCGAACAGCGTCGCCCACTGGAAGAAGCGCGGATTGATCGCGCCGACGATCACGCATGTGAGCACGATCAGCGCGGCCGTGAACCACTCGGGGTTGCGCGAGAGCTTCATGCGCCAGTTGAGGGGCCTGACCTGCGGTGCAGTTCCGGCGGTTTCGGCGGCGTTCGGGGTAGTCATGGTCTGGTTCATGCGCATGTCCATCGTCTTGCTAGGCCGCTTCGGAAAGCAGCGCGTGGTACAGGGCCGCTTCCTTCAAGCCCTCGGCGCGGTACTCGTTCGCGACCCGCCCCTTCTTCATCATCAAAATCCGGTCGCAGTTCTGCAGCAGTTCCGGCAAGTCGTCGCTGATCAGCAGGATACCGATGCCGCTTTGCGAGAGCCGCTGCATGATGCGGTAGATGATGTCCTTCGAGCCGACGTCGACGCCCACCGTGGGCCCATGCAGGATCAGCACGCGTGGATCGATCGCGAGCCAGCGGCCGATCAGCACGCGCTGCTGGTTGCCGCCCGAGAGCGACTGCACGGGCTTGTCGATATCGGGCGTCGCGATCTGCAATTCCTTGACCGTAGCGACGGCGAGTTCGCGGGCGCGCTTGCGGTCGATCTGGCCGAAGCGGTCGCGCAGGCTCGAAATCATCGCGGTGATCACGTTGTCGCGAATCGGCTTGTCGAGAAAGAGCCCTTCGTTCAGGCGGTCTTCGGGGACGTAGCCGATGCGGTGGCGCTTCGCGTCGGCGGGCGTGCGCAGCACGATCGGCTGGCCGTCGAGCGCGATGCGTCCCGAGTCCGCGGGCGCCACGCCCGCCAGCGCGCGCGCCAATTCATTGCGACCCGAATCGAGCAAGCCCGTCACGCCGAGAATCTCGCCTCGATGCAGCGCGAACGACACGTCGCGGAACTGCCCCGCGCGCGTGAGTTCACGCGCCGCGAGCACCACCTCCGCTTGCGTCGTGCTCGCGCGGTAACGCTCGCTCGACAAATGACGTCCCGTCATCAGTTCGCTCAACTGCGACTTCGTGTAATCGGCGATCGGCCCGCTCGCCACTTTCTGGCCGTCGCGCATCACGATCACCTCGCCGCCGATCGCGTAGCACTCGTCGAGCTTGTGGCTCACGAACAGGACCGTCACGCCCTGCGCGCGCAGATTCGCGAGCACGGCGATCAAGTTGTCGACTTCCTTTTGCGTGAGCGAGGTGGTCGGCTCGTCCATGATGACGAACTTCGCCTCGCTCGCGATCGCGCGCGCAATCGCAACGAGCTGGCGCGTCGCGAGCGGCAATTGCTCGATCAGCGTCGCCTGAAACTCGGCGTCGCCGGGCAGGCCGACGGCCTGCAGCGCCCGCGCCGCGGTTTGCGCGAGCGCACGGCGGTCGAAAGTGCGTGCGAGGCGTCCGCCGTGCTCGGCCAATTCGGTTGTGAGCGCAACGTTCTCGGCGACGTTCATGTTCGGCAGCAGCGACAAATCCTGGTAGACCGTTTCGATCCCCGCCGCGAGCGCTTCGAGCGGCGACAGCCGCGCATGATGCTGGCCTTCGATGATCAGTTCGCCCTCGTCGGGCGGCTGCGCGCCGGAGATGATCTTGATCAGCGTGCTCTTGCCGCAGCCGTTTTCGCCGAGCAGGTGATAGATCTGACCGCGTTCGAACGACAGCGTGACGCCGCGCAGCGCATGCACGCCGGTAAAGCGCTTGTGGACGCTGACCACTTGCAGCAAAGGCTCGGAGGAAGTCTGTTGATTCATCGTCACGTGACCGCTTGCGTTATAAGCGGCGCGCGTTTGAAACAACGCGCGCCTTAACCGTGCAACTACATCAACTTAGAACGAATAGTTCTTGTAATTCGACTTGTCGACGTCGACCCAGCCCTGGCCGCGCACGATGATGCCCTTGCCCGGCCCCTTCGCCACGGTCACCTTGTTGTAGCCCGGAATGCCGAGATCCTGGCCGTTCGTCACGGTCTTGCCGTCGATCAGCATCTGCGCGACCTTGTTCATCGCGAGGCCCGCGAGCTTCGGATCCCAGAACGAGATCCCGTTGACCGCACCGCTTTCGAGGAACTTGCCCGCTTCGCCCGGCAGGCCCGTGCCGTACACGCAGATCTTGCCTTGCAGGCCCGCTTCCTCGACCGCGCGGCCGATGCCGATCACGTCGAGCGACGACGATCCTTGGAAGCCCTTCAAGTCCGGGTGTTTGCGCAGCACTTCCTTCGCGACTTCATAGGCGCGCTCGCCGTCGTTGTTCGTTTCGAGCTTCGGCTCGACCAAGTCCATCTTCGGATACTTCGCCTTCGCGTTCTGAATCCCGCCATCGGCCCACTGCACTTGCGAGCGGCTGCCGAGCGAGCCGACCAGCACCGCCCACTTGCCGTCGTCATGCATGCACGACGCCAAGTGCTCGTTCAGGTTCGCGCCATACGCCGTGTTGTCGAAGGCCTCGATATCGACCATCGTGTTCTTTTCGTTGTCAGCTTCGTGCGTGACGACCTTGATGCCGCGATCCATCGCTTTCTTGAGCGCGGGTTCGAGCGTCGGTGGATCGTACGGCACCACGGCGATCGCGCTCACTTTCTTCGCGATCAGGTCTTCGATGATGTTCAGCTGCTGGGCGGCGTCGGCGCGGCCCGGGCCCGTTTGATAGGCGTTGACGCCAGGATTGTCCTTCGCGAACTGCTTCACGCCTTCGTCCATGCGGTTGAACCAGTTGATGCCCGTCACCTTGACGACCGTGACGATCGTTTCGTTGACGGCCGCGTGCGCGGCGAACATGACGCCCGCGCTCAACGCACAGGCAGTGAGCGCAACGCTCAGTCGAGTCAATTTCATGCTGTGTCTCCTTTATCGTTTGACGACGCCCCTTAGCGACAAGCGGACGCCCGAGGCGCGATGTCCGCCGATTACCGTAAAGCGCTGTTTAGCCCTTCGCTTCGGGTTTCCCGGCTGCCTGCGGCTTAGGCCCCGTGCCGAAGATCGCCCGCACTCGATCGCCGCCCGCGAACGCGAGCGACGCCAGCAGCAAGAAGCCCCAGGCGCAGTCGCCGAAGAACTGCGAGACGCCCATCAAGTTGAACAGGCTCGACAAGAATTGCAGCACCGTCGCCGCGAAAAACACGCAGACGATGCGTCCATAGCCGCCCGCCGGATTCACACCGCCCATCACCGCGATCAGGATCGCGATCAGCAGATACGAATTGCCGTAGTCCCACTTTGCGGAGAGCGTGTGCGTCGTGCTGATCAGCCCGGCAAGCGAGGCGAGCACGCCGCACATCGTGTACGTGAGGATCAGCATCCGCGCGCGCGGAATGCCCGCATAGAACGCGGCGCGCTGGTTGGTGCCCATCAGGTAGAGCCGCAAGCCGAACGGCGTGCGCTTGAGCAGCCAGCCGAGCAGCACGACGGCGGCGATGAAGATGCAAAACGAAATCGGCACCTGGAAGAACGTGCCGTTGCCGATGTTGGAAAGCGGGTCGACGTAATCGACGTGCACCGAAGCGCCATTGGAAAGCGCGACTGCGAAGCCGGTGAACAGCAATTGCGTGCCCAGCGTGCAGAGAATCGGCGTGAGCCGCAGACGCGCGATCACGACGCCGTTCAAGAAGCCGCCCACGAAACCCATGCAAACGACGATCACGCAGAAGAGCGCCGTATAGAGCACCGGCGAATCGTCGCCGCTGACGAACTTCGGCACGACGAGCGCGGCGACCATGCCCGACAAGTTCGCGAGCCCGACGCCGGACAGATCGATCCCGCCGTTGCCCGAGAGCATCGACAGCATGATGCCGAGCGCGAGCAGACCGAGCTCGGGCAGTTGCGAGCCCATCGATTGCAGGTTGTCGATATCGACGAATTGTCCGTGCGACAGCCAGATCGCGATCAGCACGACCAGCACGTTCACGCCCAGCAGAAAATTCAATTGCCGGTCGCCAAAGAGATTCTGTAAACCGAACGAGGACTTCATGGTGTCGGTGTGCTCCTTGTCACGATTTCATCTCAACGGCTTACAAGCGCGCCGTTGAGCACTTCGTTCACTTCGCTCAAACCCGGCATCGACGGCGCCGTGCCTGGGCGCGTCACCGAGATGCCCGCAAGCGCGCAGCCGAAGCGCATCGCGGCGACGGGGTCCTCGCCGCGCGCGAGCGCTGCCGCAAAGCCGCCCGTAAAGCCATCGCCCGCGCCCGCCGTCTCGACGACCGGGCCGCATTGGAATGCCGGCACGAGCACCGATTGCGAGCGCGAATGCAGCAGCGCGCCGGCCTCGCCCAACGTAACGATCACCGCGCCCGCGCCTTTGGAGAGCAGGACGTCGGCGGCGCGGCGCGCGTCGTCGGCGTTGCGGATCTCGATGCCCGTCAGCGCGGCGGCTTCGGTTTCATTCGGCGTGACGTAGTCGCAGAGCGGGAAGATATCGTCGGGCAGCGGCATCGCGGGCGCCGGGTTGAACACCGTCGTCACGCCATGCTTGCGCGCCACTTCGAGACCGCGCCGCGCAGCGGCGAGCGGCTGTTCGAGCTGCGTGACGAACACTTGCGCGGCGGCGATGTCGGCTTCGATCGCGTCGACGTCGGCGGCGCTCATCGTGCCCGCCGCGCCCGACGCGACGATGATCGCGTTCATGCCGGTGTTGTCGTCGACGAAGATGTGAGCCGCGCCGGTCGCGACGTCGTCGAGCACAGTTGCGCGCGAGATGATGCCTTCGACCGCCCAGGTCTTTTGCGCGATCTCGCCGAACGCGTCGTTGCCGAGGCGCGTGCAAAACACGACGTCCGCACCGGCGCGCGCGGCGGCCACCGCCTGATTCGAGCCCTTGCCGCCCGGCCCCATCGCGAACGCCGAGCCCGCGATCGTCTCGCCGATCACCGGCATGCGGTTCGCGCGAAACGCGAGGTCGGTCACGTAGATACCGAGAATGACGACGCGGCCCTTGCTCATTTGCCTGCTTCCTTCGGGGCGTCCGGCGCGAGAATCACGCCCTTCGTGAACACGAAGCAGCCATAGCCGCGCGTCTCGCCGGTCGCGATCACACAGTAGGCTTTCTTGGCGCGCGCGTAGAACGCGTGGCGTTCGATCGACGCGAACGGCACGTCGCGTCCTTCGGCGGCGTTCACTTCAACTTGCGCTTCGCGCTGCACCGCAGGAATGGCATGCGGGTCGCCGACCACTTCCATCCGCATGGCAGGGGCATCGACGAACGTATCGAGCGGCAGCACCGACAACACCGCGCGCACGGCGCGCGCAGAATCGGCGCCGTCCAGTCGCAGCAGCTTGCCGAGCACCGTTGCGCGCGCAACGGAATCGGCGGGGAAATTCGCGTCGCAGATGACGACTTCGTCGCCGTGCCCCATCGCGCGCAGCGCGTGGAGCACATCGGCGTTAAGCAGCGGGTCTAGATTCTTTAGCACGTTGTCTCCTCCAATTAATGGGCGTGCTTGTCAGCGATCTATCGTTCGGGGATCAGTAGTTCAATCGCCGTACGGTATCCAAATGTTTTTCACCTGCACGGCCTGCCGCAAGAACGCCAAGCCTTCGCTCGACCGGTCGAACCAATCGAGACGCCGACCATGATCGACGAACGTCCGCTTCAGGTTGCCGATCGATTCGCGCTCGACGAGCGCGGCCTCGTCCGCCTGGCCGAAGCACCAGAGCGCGTCCACGTCGTCATGCTTCGCAAGCGCCGGCAGCAAGGCGCTACGCGCGCCGGTCAGGATGTTGAGCGCGCCGGCCGGCACGTCCGACGTCTCCACGACCTGATAGAAATCGGTCGCCATCAGCGGGCAAGCCTCGCTCGGCAGCACGACGACGCGATTGCCCAGCGCGAGCGCAGGCCCAACGAGCGACACGAACGCGAGCAGCGGCGCCTCGTCCGGGCACGCGATGCCGACCACGCCGAGCGGCTCGTGCATCGCGAGCGCCACGCCGCGCAGCGGCGGGCTGTGGATGGCGCCGTCGAACTTGTCGGCCCACGCCGCGTAGCTGAACAACCGCGTGATCGACGCGTCGACTTCTTCCCGCGCATCGTTCACGCTGACGTCCGCACGCCGCGCGAGCTGCCGTGCGAATTCGTCGCCGCGCGCCGCGAGATTTTCCGCGAGGTAGTACAAGACCTGCGCGCGGTTGTGCGTGCTCGCCTGCGACCACTTCTGCGCATTGCGCGCGGCCGCGACCGCATCGCGCACGTCCTTGCGGCTGCCGTCGCCGACTTCGCCGACGAACTCGCCGCCCGGCGCGTACACGGCGCGCGAGTAACCGCTGTCGGGCCGCACTTGCTTGCCGCCGATAAACAGCTTGGCGGTGCGGTCGATTCGGTCGAGGCCATCGATCGACTCTTGCGCAACACCTTCGCGAACGACCGAAGCTGCGCGCAGCGGCATATTCCAGCCGTGCGGCTTCAAATACTCATAAACGCCCTCGCGCCCGCCCTCGCGTCCATAGCCCGACTCGCGATAGCCGCCGAAGCCGACGCCCGCATCGAACAGGTTCGTCGCGTTGACCCACACGACGCCGCATGCCAGCTGCGGCGCGATATCGAGCGCACGGCCGATAGTCTCGCTCCAGACGCTCGCAGCCAAGCCGTAGCGCGAGTTGTTCGCGAGCGCGACGGCTTCGTCTGGTGTGCGGAAGCTCATCGTCACGAGCACCGGCCCGAAGATCTCTTCCTGCGCGAGCGTCGAAGCGGGCGCCACGTCCGTGATCAGCGTCGGCGGGTAGAAACATCCCGCGCTCGGCAGCGCCACTTCGCTCGACTGCCAGATCGAGCAGCCTTCGTTCCTGCCCGCCTCGACGAGCGATTCGATGCGCGCAAGCTGCACGGGATCGACAATCGCGCCGATATCGATGCCCTTGTCGAGCGATGCGCCCACGCGCAGCGTCGTCATGCGCTGCTTGAGCTTCGCGATGAAGCGCGCTTCGATCCCTTCCTGCACGAGCAGGCGCGAACCGGCGCAACACACCTGCCCCTGGTTGAACCAGATGGCGTCGACGACGCCTTCCACCGCGCCGTCGAGGTCCGCATCGTCGAAGACGATGAACGGCGACTTGCCGCCGAGTTCGAGCGTCAGCGACTTGCCCGAGCCCGCCGTCACCTTGCGGATATGGCGGCCGACTTCAGTCGAGCCCGTGAACGCGATCTTGTCGACGCCCGGATGATCGACGAGCGCGGCGCCCGTGCGCCCATCGCCCGTCACGACATTGAGCACGCCATCGGGCAAGCCGGCGCGATGCGCGAGCTCGGCAAAGAGCAAGGCCGTGAGCGGCGTGTATTCAGCCGGCTTCAGCACGACGCAATTGCCGAGCGCGATCGCCGGCGCGATCTTCCACGCGAGCATCAGCAGCGGAAAATTCCACGGCACGATCTGGCCGATCACGCCGAGCGGCGACCAATCGGCGAACTCGCTTTCTTGCAGTTGCGCCCAGCCCGCGTGATGCAGGAAGTGACGTGCGACCAACGGAATATCGATGTCGCGCGTCTCGCGGATCGGCTTGCCGTTGTCGAGCGCTTCGAGCACGGCGAACAAGCGGCTGTGCCGCTGCACCATGCGCGCCAGCGCATACAGATGCCGCGCACGCGCCGCGCCGCCGAGCGCGAGCCAGCCCGGCTGCGCGGCACGTGCGGCCGCGACCGCCGCGGCCACATCCGCCGCATCGCCCTGCGCGACTTGCGCGAGCACATCGCCGCTGGCCGGCGCGCTCGTGTCGAAACGTTCACCCGAAGACGGCGCGCGCCACGCGCCGCCGATGAAATGACCGAACGACGCGCCGTGCTCCGCGAGCCATGCGCGCGCGGGCTGGTCGTCTTCCGGTGCGGGACCGTACTCCATCGAAGAAAAATACTCGGCTACGCTCATTGGAATTCTGCTCAGGCGACGGGGTGACGGTTGAAAGCGGAGTAACGGCCGCTCACGTGATGTTCGAGTTGCCGCTCGATGTCGGCGAGAAGGCTCGACGCGCCGATGCGGAACAACTCCGGCTCGAGCCACGGACGGCCCAGCTCCTCTTTCATGAGGATCTGATACGCGAGCACGGACTTCGCCGTCGACACGCCGCCCGCCGGCTTGAAGCCCACGAGCGCGCCGGTACGCTCGCGATACTCGCGGATCATGCGCACCATCACGAGCGAGACGTCGAGCGTCGCGTTCACGCCCTCCTTGCCGGTCGAGGTCTTGATGAAATCGGCGCCCGCCATCATGCAGACCATCGACGCCTTCGCGATGTTCGACAGCGTGCGAATGTCGCCGGTCGCGAGAATCGCTTTCAGATGCGCCGCGCCGCAGGCCGCGCGAAAGTCGCGCACTTCGTCGTAGAGCGCCTGCCAGTTGCCGGTCAGCACGTGTTCGCGCGTCACGACGATATCGATTTCCTCAGCGCCGTCCGCAACCGAGGCTTCGATCTCCTTGAGCTTGAACGGATGCGGGATCAGACCCGCCGGAAAACCCGTGGAAACCGCCGCGACCGGGATGCCGCTGCCGGAGAGCGCGTCGACGGCCGCCGCGACGAAGCGGTGATAGACGCAGACCGCGCCGGTCGTGATCGCATCAGGCTCGAAGCCGAGCGCATCGAGAATGTCGGCACGCACCGGCCGGCGCGCTTTGGCGCACAGACGCCGCACGCGGCCTTCCGTGTCGTCGCCGTTCAGCGTCGTGAGATCGATGCACGTGATGGCCTTCAAGAGCCACGCCGCCTGCGCGTCTTTCTTCACCGAGCGGCGCGTGCCGAGCGTGGCGGTGCGGCGCTCGACCGCCGACTGATTGACGCGCAGCGCGTCGAGCCATGAGGCGTCGAACGGCACGCCGGGGTTGCGCGCCGGATGCGCCGAGGGCGCGGCCGAAGCGCCACGCAGCATGACGATGGAGTGAGTTGGAGCGTCGGACATAGGGCCTGTTTTGTGCGATGCACAACAAATGCTGATTGCGTGTTAGCAGGCATCCTACATCACTTGATAGAATCATAACAAGCGGTCGTTACGATTATTTCTAGACAGCGTCGCGGCACACGGTTGCCGCGAAAAAGGCGCGACTTCGGCCCGCGAAAGCCAGACCCAGCGCGCCCAGCCGATCAGCGCGAGCAGCACGAGCCCCGCCGCCCCGAGCACGGGCGAGCGCAGCGACACCAGCGCGCCGAACGCGAAGGTGCGCCCGCCCGCGAGCAGCGCAAAGCCGGCGATCGCGCTCGACAGTGCATGGAGCCAACGCATCGCGCGCGTGTGGAGGGAGGCAACGGGCCCGGCCATGATCGTGTTCTCCTGTTCTAAGGTTGGTTAGCGGTTCGGCTCACGCCATCCCCGGCGCGGCATCGAGAAAACCGGTGACGGCCGCAAGCCGCCCCGACGCATCGACGACGCCAAAGTCCGAGCCCTTGACGATCGCGTCGCCGTCGGGCGTTCGCAGCTCCCACGAGAAGCGCAAGCGATTGCTGAAGCCATCGACGTCCGTCGTGCGGCGAAACACGTGGCGCGGAAAGCGCTCGTGGACCGCGCGGATCATCGCGTCGATGCCGTCGTGGCCGTCTCCGGACAGGAGCGGATCGGCATACGAGGCATCGGTGGCCCAGGTCGACGCGATCAGCTCGCGGCGATGCGCGGCGTCGGGTTCGTTCCATGCTTCGAAGTAGCGGTCGATCAGTTCGATATGCGGGTTCATCGCAGACTCCATTCGGTGGGTCACTGGGAGGTTCGCGAGGCCATCGAATCGCGTCGATGGCCGTTCGCTTGGGATGAAGGATCGGCGATGGCGCGCCGCGGGTCGATTACGCGGCAGGTAATGCTTTTAGGTTGGCGAGAGCGGTTATCGTGAGCGGTAGACGCCTCGCCCCTTCTCCAATGAACCCACTGCACATGCCTGCTGCTTCGAATCCCGCCCCCGCGCTGATGTGGTTCCGCGACGACCTGCGTCTCGCGGACAACCCGGCGCTTTCGCGCGCGGCCGCCAGCGGGCGTCCGCTCGTTTGCGTGTATGTGTTCGATCCGGATGCGGGCGGCGCACGTGCGCTGGGCGGTGCGGCCAAGTGGTGGCTGCATCACGCGCTCGAAGCGCTGGACGCCTCGCTCGCGGCGCGCGGCGGACGTCTCGTGCTGCTGCGCGGCGCCGAGCGCGCGTCGATCGAAGCGTGTGCTGCCGCATTAGGCGCAGGCGCCGTGTATTGGAACCGCCGTTACGACGCGGCTCAACGCGCGACCGACAGCGAGGTCAAAGCGTCGCTGAAGGCACGCAGCCTGACCGTGGAGAGCTGCGGCGCACACCTGCTCAACGAACCGTGGACCGTGCTCAACGCCTCGGGCGAGCCGTTTCAGGTGTTCAACGCGTACTGGCGCGCGTGCCGCCGGCTCGGCGCGCACACGGCGCCGCTGCCCGAGCCACAGCGGCTCGCCTTCCATGACACGCCGGCCCGCCTCGCCGGCTGCGAAGCGGTAGCGCTTGCCGACTTGCAACTGACACCGCACACGCCGGATTGGGCACAAGGCTTGCGCGCCACGTGGCGATGTGGAGAGGAAGCGGCGCGCGAACCGCTTCGTCATTTCATCGACGGACGCTTGGCTGGCTATGCGAAGGAACGCGACAGACCGGACCATTACGCGACGAGCCGTCTATCGCCGTACTTGCGTTTCGGCAACGTGTCGGCGCGCCAGATCTGGCATGCCGCCGCGTCGGCAGTGGCCTCGCGCGCCGTGCCCGCAAGCGAGGCCGACTTGGAAAAGTTCACCGGCGAGCTGGGCTGGCGCGAGTTCAGCTACTACCAGCTCTACCACTTCCCCGAACTCGCGCAGCGCAACGTACGCGCGCAATTCGACGCGATGCCCTGGCGCATCGACGACGCGCAATTGCAGGCGTGGCAGCAAGGACGCACCGGTTATCCGCTCGTCGACGCCGGCATGCGCGAGCTATGGACGACCGGCTGGATGCACAACCGCGTGCGGATGGTGACGGCATCGTTTCTGGTCAAGCATCTGCTGATCGACTGGCGCGCGGGCGAGCGCTGGTTCTGGGACACGCTCGTCGATGCCGATCCCGCGAGCAACGCCGCGAACTGGCAATGGGTGGCGGGCTCAGGTGCGGATGCCGCGCCCTACTTTCGCATCTTCAATCCGGTGCTGCAGGGCGAGAAGTTCGATCCGCTGGGCGACTACGTGCGGCGTTGGGTGCCCGAACTCGCGCGCCTGCCCGCGCCGCATATTCACAGTCCGTGGCGCGCGAGCGCGGCTCAGTTGTCTGAAGCCGGCGTGCGGCTCGGCATCGATTATCCGCATCCGATCGTCGCGCACGACGCCGCACGCGAGCGCGCTCTGCTGGCGCTGGCGCGCACCAAGGGGCCGAGACGCGGCAAATGAGCCACTCCGTCTTCGCCCGACTGCAACCATCGCGAAGACTCATCAATCGTCTCAGAACTGAGACATGGCCGGCAGAATCCTCCGCTGGGTTGATTGGCTTGCCTTCAATTGATTGCGGGGTCCTGTGGGCTTCGTCATTGCGATTGACGCGTGACAGCCGGCCTGCAATGGATCGCGATTGCTCAGCTCGGACCGCGAGAAGATACGCTCCCGACAGCAGATCCGGTTCTCAGTTTTGCGACACTTGCGGCGCTCGTGTCCATGTCACGCGCGAGCGCCGCTCTGAGGCGCAAACAGCAAGTAAATACGCGTTGTTCGAGCACCCGGGTCGACCGGTTTGGCGCCGCCGCTTTCGCTCACGAGTGTTCCAGGATTGAAACGATTTGTGCGGGCAGGCGGGTTCTGGAAACACATCCCCAGCCTCTGCCCCAAATGACTGCAATGGTGAAATCACGGCTGGCCCGCTATTTGCACGGGCACGTTACAGACCATTAAGACGCTGCGTCGAGCAAAGTTAATACAGCGGCGCAAGCGCCAAAAACAATGCGCGAACCGGGGGAAATCATGTCGGCACACACTCAGGCCGCCCGCCATCGGGGCGACCTTGCCATCGGGTGCCCTTCGCTCCGTTCGACCATAAGCACAAAGAACCCGCGCTAAGCGACTTAATAAGCTTGCCGGAATAGTCAATTCGGGGGTGGGTATGGTCAGGCTTAACCTGGTGATTCCATGCTTCAACGAAGAAGACGTCTTGCCTGAAACCACGCGGCGCCTTCTGGCGCTGCTAAAAGAGCTCGTCGGCGACGGGATGATCGATGCATCGAGTGGCATCACCTACGTCGACGACGGCTCGCACGACCGCACCTGGGCGCTGATCGAGAACTTCCATACCGCTGACCCGCGCGTGCACGGCATCAAGCTTTCGCGCAACCATGGCCACCAGAACGCGTTGCTCGCGGGCTTGTTGAGCGTCGAAGGCGACGTCCTCATCAGTCTCGATGCCGACCTGCAGGACGATCTCGCCGCGATTCCCCGGATGTTGGCCGAATTCCACAACGGCGCCGAGATCGTTTTTGGCGTACGGGATCGCCGCGACACCGACAGTTTTTTTAAGCGCTTCAGCGCGCGCAGCTATTACCGGCTGCTCCGGAGATTCGGCGTCAACGTACTGCAGGATCACGCGGATTTCCGGCTGATGAGCCGACGCGCGATCGAGGAATTGCGTGGCTTTCGCGAGGTGAACCTGTTCTTGCGCGGGATCGTTCCGCTGCTGGGATTTCGCACCGCGACTGTCAAGTACGACCGCCACGCGCGCTTCGCAGGCCAAAGCAAATATCCCCTGATCAAGATGATCATGCTCGCATCCGACGGCGTGACTTCGTTTTCGACCAAACCGCTGCAGTGGAGCACCTACGTGGGCGCCGCTCTCGCGCTGGCGTCGTTATCGTTCGGCCTCTGGGCGCTGTCCGTCCGCCTGTTTACCGATCAGAGCGTGCCTGGCTGGGCATCGACCGTCATTCCGATGTACTTCCTCGGCGGACTGCAGTTGCTGTTTCTCGGCGTGATCGGCGGGTATATCGCGAAGATCTACGCGGAAACGAAACAGCGTCCCCGCTTCATTGTCGAGAAGACACTGCAGCGTACGAAGCTGTCCGCCTCGCCGGGCGAGGCACCTCCCTACAGCGTTGCCGTGCGTTCCGCCAGCGCGGAACGCGACTACGACGTTGCCGAGCAGCGTTAGAGCAAGACCATGCGGATCCTGGATCAAAGCAGGCTATATGCGTATCCCAGCGATATGACGAGACGCCTGTTCCGCGCTCTTTTTTTCGTGACCACCATCGCGGGTGGCGCACTGTTTTGGCTTGCCCCCCATCCGCCGATGAGCGATCTGCCACAACATGCGGCCCAAGTTGCGGCGCTGCACGACTTGTTGCTTGGCCAGTCGCCTTGGGAACAGCTTCTCAGGATCAACCTGTTCACGCCGTATCTGCTCGCTTACGGGCTGGCCACTGCTCTGTCGTTCCTGATGCCGGTCGAGGCGGCGCTCAAGCTCGTGTTGACGCTGTCGTTCTACGGGTTCGTTGCCACCTATGTCGCGCTGAGAAAGCGGTTTCACGGCGACGAGCGCATCGACTGGCTGTGCGTGCCGGGATTTTTCGGCTTCGCATACGAATTCGGGTTCTTTTCGTATCTCGTCGCTACGCCAATCGGAATGGGCTTCCTCCTGATCGCGCTCGATTACGCCGAGCAGCCCTCCTGCAAGCGGGGAGCCGTCCTACTCCTTGCTGACCTTGCAGTGTTCTTCTCGCACGGGTTGCTGTTCGTGTTCGTCAATGCGATCGGAGGTACGTTCCTGCTGGTCCGGAATCATCGCGATTGGCGGCGGATCGCGCGGTCAGTCTGGCCGTACGTCGCACTCGCCGCGCTGTGCGGCGTGTACGCGCTCTTGCATCACGACGTTGATCTGGCGCCGATGTATCCGTACAGGGTGCAATGGAAGATTAATCCATTGATACGGCTTGTTTGTGCGATTGGCTATCCGTGGGGAATCGCCCCCAGCGTGTGGATGCTGGCCGCCACCATGCTGATGCTCTCGGCCCCTTTCTGCATGGGTGCCCGCTTGAGCCGCAACGGCATGGCCTACGTGCCGCTCGCGATCTTTGCGCTGGGATGGTTTTGCATGCCGGCTTTCGCGATGAACACTTATTACCTCTTTCATCGGTTCGCGCTGTTCCTCCTCCCTTTTTATGCCTTGATTTTCTCAGCCGCCGACTGTGGCGACGAGACGCGCGGGGACGCTCGCCGCCGCGCAGTGTGGACGCAGATAGCGCTGGCTGCCGTTTGCGTGGCCTTCCTAAGCTCGCAGGGTCTGCGCGCGATGCGCTTTGCCGACGAAAGCGCCGATTTCGATGCCATTGCGGCAGAGGTCGAGCCCGCTCAGCGCGTCCTGAATATCGCGTTCGACATCAATAGTCCCGCGGCGGACAACCCCGTGGTCTATGACAACTTCGCGCTTTGGTACCAAGCGGACCATCGCGGGCTCGTCGATTTCAATGCGGCCTGGTTCCCGCCGCAAATCGTCCGGTACCGGCTGGATCGGCTTCCTGCCGTCGGGCCTGCGGACGTAGCGCCACATCGGCTCGTCTCGACGTTCGACTGGCACCGGCACCAGGGCTGGGCGTATCGGTACTTCTTCGTCCGGCATACGTCGCCGATACCTGACGGATTTTTCGCCAATCCGGACTGTCCCGTCGTGCTGGTAAAGACGGTGGGGGCCTGGTCGGTCTATGAAAGGCAATCGTGTCGCCGCGGCTGACAGTCGCGTCGACGGCAATGGTTTGACGCTAATGATCTGGCTGATGTTGAAGAACTCAGGGAGTGCATACGATGCGATTCAAATCGAACGGAATTGACGAGGCGCGTGAATACGACGAGATTTTCTATCGCTATCAGCGTGAGGGGGCGGCACGCTCCGCACGATACGTGCTGCCGAAAGTGAACGCCGAGTTGCAGCCGGAAAGCATTCTGGACGTTGGCTGTGGCGCGGGCGCATGGCTCAGCGTGCATGGCGAGTTGGGCATGCAGGACGTCGTCGGCATCGACGGCGACTACGTCGACCGTTCAGTTCTGATGTTCGACGAAAGTCACTTCATCCCGAAGGACATCTCGAAGCGCTTCGACCTGGGCCGGACCTTCGATCTCGTCCAGTGTCTCGAGGTAGGCGAGCATGTGCCGAAAAGCTGCAGCCAGGTGCTCGTCGACAATCTGGTTCGGCACGGAAAACGCGTCTTGTTTTCCGCAGCGGTGCCCGGCCAAGGCGGTGAGAATCACGTCAACGAACAGGGATACGACTATTGGCGCAAGTTGTTCGCAAAACACGATTACATGCTGTTCGATTTCGTCCGCCCGCTGATCGGCGGGGACAAGCGTGTCGAGCCCTGGTACAGGTACAACATTCTACTTTTTGTCCATGTCGGCGAAGTGGGACGCCTTTCGCCGCGAGTCGCGACGACGGTCGTCAATAAGGGCGAGCGTGTTAGCGACGTATCGCCCCTGACGTACCAGTTCAGAAAAATGCTGCTGCGTTGGCTGCCGGTGAACGTGAAGACAGCGATTGCCGTCATGAAGAGCCGGCTCGTGGTGAGCAGGCTCAAGAACAACGAGGCCTGGTTGTGAGGATTTCGGTTTATCTACCTATATTGGGCGGCGTGTTGTTTGCCGCAATCGGACAGGTCGCGCTCAAGGCGGGGGCCGACGGCAGACAAGCGCTCGTCGAATTTTTCAACGCGTGGATCGTGTTCGGGCTGATTTGCTACGGCGCCGGCACGCTGCTCTGGATCTTCTCACTGAGCCGCACGGGGCTTACCGTCGTTTATCCGTTTACCGCGTTGACGTTCGTATTGGTCTATGTAGCGGGGATTTTCGTGTTCGGCGAGCACATCGGGTTTTCGCAGTGGTTCGGAGTCGCGCTGATCTTGGGCGGGTTGTATCTCGTCGCAGTCGTGCAATAAATGTTCCCGCCATCGACGACAAATGACCACCCGCAATATCGATATATGGATAAATTCGTTCGGCATTGAGCGTGCATTACCGACACTGGCTAAACGTTCAGGCAGGTCAGGAGAATCGCCATGCCAACCTGGAAGCCAGACCCCACGTTCTATCCGTCCGCACGCATGGCGGGCGGCGCCCCGAAAGAAACGCTCGCCTACGTCGCGAGTTTCGACCCCACTCGGCGAACGCCCGATGCGCTCGACGTGATCGACCTCGACCCCGCCTCGCCGCACTACGCGTCGATCGTCCATCGCGTGCCGATGCCCAACGTCGGCGACGAACTCCATCACTTCGGCTGGAACGCGTGCAGCTCGTGCCTGTGCCCGAACGCGCCGCATCCGCATTCGGAGCGCCGCTATCTCGTCGTGCCCGGCCTGCGCTCCTCGCGCATCCACATCCTCGATACCAAGCCCAACCCGCGGCGGCCGCAGATCGTGCGCGTGCTCGAGCCCGCCGAAGTGGCGGAGCGCGCGGGCTACACGCGCCCGCATACGGTCCATTGCGGGCCGGAGGGCATTTACGTGGTCTCGCTCGCGAATGCCGAGGGCGAGGCCCCGGGCGGCATCTTCCTGATGGATCACGAGACCCTCGATATCCGCGGCCAATGGGAAATCGATCGCGGCCCGCAGCAGCTCGCGTACGACGGCTGGTGGCACCTCGGCTACGACACGCTGGTGACGAGCGAATGGGGACTGCCCGCGACGTTCGAGAACGGCCTCGTGCCCGAGGTGCTGCTCGGCGGTCAATACGGGCACCGTTTGCACTTCTGGGATCTGCATTCGCGCAAGCACCAGCAGGTGATCGATTTTGGCGCGGAGAACCAGCTCGTCTTCGAGCTGCGTCCCGCGCACAACCCGACGCGCGCCTATGGCTTCGTCAATTCCGTGATCAGCTTGAAGGATTTGTCGGCGTCGATCTGGACGTGGTATCGCGAAGGCGATAAGTGGGCCGCACGCAAGGTCATAGAGATTCCCGCTGAGCCCGCCGATCCCGAATTGCTGCCGCCGATGCTCAAGAGCTTCGGCGCCGTGCCGCCGCTCGTAACGGACATCGCGCTCTCGCTCGACGACCGCTTCCTCTACGTGTCGTGCTGGGGCACGGGCGATCTGAAGCAGTACGACGTCTCCGATCCGCACGCGCCGAAGCTCACGGGCAGCGTGCGGATCGGCGGCATCGCGGCGCGCGCGACGCATCCGAAGGCGGACGGACGCAGCCTCAACGGCGGCCCGCAAATGGTCGAGGTGAGCCGCGACGGCAGCCGCGTCTACTTCACGAATTCGCTTTACGGCGCGATCGACGAGCAGTTCTATCCCGACGGCGTCGACGGCTGGATGGTGAAGCTCGACACGTCGCCTTCAGGCGGATTGTCGTTCGACGAACAGTTCTTCATCGAATGGCCGAAGACGCACCGGCCGCATCAGATCCGTCTCGAAGGCGGCGACGCGTCGTCCGATTCGTATTGCTATCCATGAAGGGCTAACGAACGCTCGGGCATCACGGATATGGAAAGCCTCTTCCAAGCCTCGGCGACGACGTGGGCCGCCATCGTCGGCAGCGGCGTGTTTCATGGCGTCAATCCGGCGATGGGCTGGCTCTTCGCGACCGCGCTCGGAATGCAGCGCGGCAGCCGCGCCGCGGTGCTGATGGCGCTTCCGCCCATCGCGCTAGGGCACGCCGCGGCGATTCTGCTGTTCACGACGTCCGCCGCGGCGCTCGGCTCGTGGCCCAGCTTATCGACAGCGCTGCCGCTCCATCTGCTGCTCGGCGCGCTGTTGATCGGCTGGGCCGTTTATCAGCATCTGTATGGGCATCGGCATCGCGTGCGCGTCGGCATGACGGCGGGGTTCGCGGGGCTGGCCGCCTGGTCGGCGGTCATGGCGACGCTGCATGGCGCGGGGCTGATGCTGATGCCCGTCGTGCTGCCGCTGTGCGGCGCCTCAGGCATGGGAAGCGCAGCCAGCTTGCTCGTCCCGCTGCAATTCACCGTCGCTCACACCGTGGTGACGCTCGTCACGACAGGGGCGATCGCACTCGTCGCGTACGAGTATTTGGGACTCGGCGTGCTTCGACGCGGCTGGATTAATTTTGACTGGCTCTGGTGCGGGGCGCTTGCCACGACCGGAGCCGTGCTCATTGCGAGCGGCTGAGCGCATTTGCGCCCCTCAGTGGCGAAATAAATAAATACAGGGTAGTCTGATTTTCGCCATCAACGATTCGCAAGGGGTGTGTCATGTCCGCATCACCTTCCATCGAAAGTCCTTCGCCCTACGGTCCCGACGGCACGATTGCCGGCTCCGACGAGCGCCTCTTCAACCACGATCTCGCGCCCGTGCCGCGCAACAAGCGCACGTGGACGAGCTACAGCATCTTCGCGATGTGGATGTCGGACGTGCACAGCGTGGGCGGCTATACGTTCGCCGCGAGCCTGTTCCTGCTCGGCATCTCAGGCTGGCAAGTGCTGCTCGCGCTGACGATCGGCATTCTGGTCGTCTACGTGCTGATGAACTGGGTCGGCAAGCCGAGCCTCGAGCACGGCATTCCGTTTCCCGTGATGGCTCGCGTCAGCATGGGCGTGATGGGCGCGAACCTCGCGGCGATCATTCGCGGCGTGGTGGGCATCGTCTGGTATGGCGTGCAGACTTATTTCGCGTCGAAGGCGGTCGCCACGCTGCTGCTTCTGTTCGTGCCGTCCGTCGCCGCGTGGCGCGACGTGAGCTTTCTGCGGCTCGACGGCCTCGGCTGGTTCAGCTTCCTGTTCATGTGGATCTTTCAACTCATCATCTTCCAGCGCGGGATGGAAACGATCCGCCGCTTCATCGACTTTTGCGGCCCGGCCGTGTATGTCGTGATGTTCGTGCTGATGGCGTGGATCTTGTCGCAGGCGGGGCTTAGCAGCTTGAGCCTCACGCTCGGCGGCAAAGTGCTCTCGGGCAGCGAGCAAATGGCCAGCATGGGCAACGCGATCCTGCTCGTGATCAGCTATTTCGCGGCCCTGCTGCTGAATTTCGGCGACTTCTCGCGCTTTGCGAAAAGCGAGCCGCAGATGAAGGTCGGCAACTTCCTCGGCCTGCCGGTCAACTTCGTCGTGTTCGCGATCATCACCGTAATCGTGACGTCGGGCAGCGCGCATGTGTTCGGCTCGATGATCATGGACCCGGTGGCCATCGTCGGGAAGATTCAGAACAAGGTGGCCGTCGTGCTCGGCAGCCTGACCTTCATCGTCGCGACCATGGGCATCAATATCGTCGCCAATTTCGTCTCGCCTGCCTACGACATCGCCAATCTGTTCGCGAAGCACGTGGACTTCAAGAAAGGCGGCCTGATCGCATCGATACTCGCCGTGCTCGTTTGCCCGTGGATCTTTGTCGACAGTCCGAAGGCGATCACGGTGTTCGTGAGCGTGTTCGGGGCGGTGCTCGCGCCGCTGTACGGCGTGATGATGGCGGACTTCTATCTTGTGAAGCGCCAGAAGGTGGAGACCGCGCAGCTCTATACGATGGCGCGCGAAGGCCGCTTTTACTACGACGGCGGGTGGAATCGCGTCGGGCTCGCGGCGCTCGTGCTGTCGGGCGTGATTTCGATTGGATGGGAGCTGTGCACGCAGTTGCTTCATGTGCTGCCCGATAACAATTTTGGATGGCTGATCGGGGCGGTTGCGGGGGCGGTGATTTATACGGTCGCGATGCGGATGGCGAAGCGGACGTAGGCGGGTTGTGGCCCGGCATTGGGACGGGGTTACCGGGCGCCCGACTCCCCAGGGGGTTGCCTCAGAGCCAGCGATGCGCTAGCATGTATATACGTAAATGTATATCAACTGGAGAGGCGATGAACCTGCAAATCGCGAAATGGGGCAATAGCCTTGCGCTACGTATCCCCGCTGATTACGTTCGGCACGCAGGTCTCAAGGAGGGTGACCAGGTGCAGGCCAATCTGACCGTTGATGGCGGTATAAGCATTCGCGCGGCCAAATGGGACCGCAAGGCGTTCGCGCAGGATCTGGAGTCAACACGCGAAGCGATGCCGATAACGGAGTCGGTCATGGATGAACTGCGGCATGGGGCTCGCTATTGATGGTGTACGTTGACACGAGTGTACTGGTAGCACTGTGCGTGAATGAACCGATGAGTCCCGCCGTTTCGCAGTGGTACGCGGCGTGCACCGAAGAAATGGCCTCTGCGGCGTGGTGCGTGACCGAATTCGCGAGCGCTCTCGGCATCAAGCAACGGACGAAGCAACTGTCAGCCGAACAAGGGGCCTCCGCCTGGCAGGCGTTCGAGCGCTTATGTGCTGGCGACCTGCAGTTATTGCCAATCGAACCTACTACCTTCCATCGTGCTGCCGTGCTCACCCTGGATGCGTCCTCGGGCCTTCGTGCGGGTGATGCACTGCACCTCGCCGCCGCTCTCGACGCAAAGGCCAAAACCATGGCAACGCTCGATGACGTCCTGGCCCGCAATGCAAAGCGAATGAAGATTAAGCCGCACGTATTTTGATCAGAGCGAGTCTGTTGGCGGCTGTCGTCAAAACAAAGCCCCTTCCGGCCGTTGCCGGAAGGGGCTTTCTCCATGTCGATGGCGGCTCTGAAACGAGCCGCGTCGAGTTAAAAACGGCTTAGGCCTGAACCGAACCCAGCGCCGCGTTCAGCGTCTTGCTCGGACGCATCACCGAAGCCAGCTTCTCGAAGTCCGGCTTGAAGTAGCCGCCGATGTCGACTTCCTTGCCTTGCACGTCGCCGAGTTCGCCGATGATGGTCTTCTCGTTGGCCGTCAATTGCTTGGCCAGCGGCGCGAACTTCGCGGCCAACTCGGCGTCTTCGGTCTGCCCGGCGAGTTCCTGCGCCCAATACATCGCGAGGTAGAACTGGCTGCCGCGGTTGTCGAGCTCACCGGTCTTCGGCGACGGGCTCTTGTTGTTGTCGAGCAGCTTGCCGGTGGCCGCATCCAGCGTCTTCGCGAGGATCTTGGCGCGCGCATTGCCGGTCTTGAAGCCGAGGTCTTCGAGCGACACGGCCAGCGCGAGGAACTCGCCAAGCGAATCCCAGCGCAGGTGGTTTTCCTGCACCAGCTGCTGCACGTGCTTCGGCGCCGAGCCGCCCGCGCCCGTTTCGTACATGCCGCCGCCCGCCATCAGCGGAACGATCGACAGCATCTTCGCGCTCGTGCCCAGCTCCATGATCGGGAACAGGTCCGTCAGGTAGTCGCGCAGGATGTTGCCCGTGGCCGAGATGGTGTCCTGGCCGCGAATCACGCGCTCCAGCGTGTAACGCATCGCGCGCACTTGCGACATGATCTGGATGTCGAGGCCCTTCGTGTCGTAATCCTTCAGGTACGTCTCGACCTTCTTGATCAGCTCGGCTTCGTGCGGACGGTACGGGTCGAGCCAGAACACGGCCGGCATGCCCGAGTTGCGCGCACGCGTGACGGCGAGCTTGACCCAATCGCGGATCGGCGCGTCCTTGACCTGGCACATGCGCCAGATGTCGCCCTTCTCCACTTGCTGCGTCAGCGCCGTCAGCACTTCACCCGTGGCGATATCGACGATGCGCGCTTCGCCGTCTTGCGGGATTTCGAAGGTCTTGTCGTGCGAGCCGTACTCTTCGGCCTTCTGCGCCATCAGGCCGACGTTCGGCACCGTGCCCATGGTCTTCGGATCGAACGCGCCGTTGGTCTTGCAGAAGTTGATGATTTCCTGATAGATGCGCGCGAACGTGCTTTCCGGAATCAGGCATTTCGTGTCCGCCGGACGGCCGTCGGCGCCCCACATCTTGCCGCCGGCGCGAATCATCGCGGGCATCGATGCGTCGACGATCACGTCGTTCGGCGCGTGCAGGTTCGAGATGCCCTTGGCCGAATCGACCATCGCCAGCGCCGGACGGTGCTCGTGGCACGCGTGCATGTCGCGGATCACTTCCTCGCGCTTCGATTCCGGCAGCGCTTCAAGCTTCTCGTACAGGTTCACGAGGCCATTGTTGACGTTCACGCCCAGTTCTTCGAACAGCTTGGCGTGCTTCGCAAACGCGTCCTTGTAGAAGACCTTGACGGCGTGGCCGAACACGATCGGGTGCGACACCTTCATCATCGTCGCCTTCACGTGCAGCGAGAGCATCACGCCCGTCTTGCGCGCGTCTTCCATCTGGTCTTCGTAGAACTCGACCAGCGCCTTCTTGCTCATGAACATGCTGTCGATGATCTCGCCATCCTGCAGCGCGACCTTCGGCTTCAGCACGAGCGTCTCGCCGCTCTTCGTGACGAGTTCCATGCGGACGTCACGGGCGCGGTCGAGCGTGATCGACTTTTCGCCGTGGTAGAAGTCGCCGTGCTTCATGTGCGCGACGTGAGTGCGCGACGCCATGCTCCACTCGGCCATGCTGTGCGGATGCTTCTTCGCGTAGTTCTTGACGGCGGCCGGCGCGCGGCGGTCCGAGTTGCCTTCGCGCAGCACCGGGTTCACGGCGCTGCCGAGGCACTTCGAGTAGCGCTTCTGGATCGCCTTTTCTTCGTCGGTCTTGGGGTCTTCCGGATAGTCCGGCACCTTGTAGCCCTTCGATTGCAGCTCTTTGATCGCGCTGACGAGCTGCGGCACCGATGCACTAATGTTGGGCAGCTTGATGATGTTGGTTTCGGGGAGCTGGGTCAGGCGGCCCAGTTCGGCGAGGTTGTCCGGCACGCGCTGCTCTTCGGTCAGGAACTCCGGAAACTCGCCCAGGATACGGCCCGCCACCGAGATATCGCTCGTGGTGACCTCGATGCCCGCCGGCCCGGTGAACGTGCGGATGATGGGCAGGAACGCGCTGGTCGCGAGCAGCGGTGCTTCGTCGGTCAGGGTGTAGATGATCGTGGGTTGCTGAGTGCTCATTGCTTGGCTCTGGACGAGAAACAGGTTGAGGAACGTCGCCGGCTGGGGCGCAGACCGGATGAAACCCCTGAATTTTGCCTCAATTTGCTTTCGCGAGGTTTTACACGGGCTGACGTCCTTGCTAGCCGGGCGTGAATTGACTGACTAATTGGCTGACTTTGGCAGGCCCTTTGGGTGGCGTACACTGGCCGCTTCCTTCGCGCCCTAATTGCCATGCTCAAATCGATCGCCCCCGATATTTGGCATCTCCCGCACGAATTCGCAGTGGGCGGCGGGATACGCCTTTCCTCGCGCATGACGGTCGTCCGGCTCGCCGATTCGTCGCTCTGGCTGCACTCTCCGGTGCCGCTTTCGTCTGAAGTGCGATCTCAGATCGAAGCGTTAGGAGACGTTCGCTACATCGTCGCGCCGAACAAATTGCATCACTTGTTCGTAACCGACTGCGCCGCTGCCTTTCCAGGCGCGGCCATTTACGGCGCGCCGGGCCTGAAAAAGAAGCGCCCCGATCTGGCCGCCATGCGCGAGCTGACTCGCGAGGTCGAGCCGCAATGGTCGCAGGACCTCGAGCAGACCTTTTTCGACGGCTTTCCGCTCGGCAACGAATCCATCTGGTTTCACAAGCGCTCGCGCACGCTGATCGTGACCGACCTGCTCCAGTGCTGGCAAGGCGAGCTGCCGTTTGCGTCCACGCTGTATGCCTCGTTGACCGGCGTGAGACATCGTCTCGCCGTGCCTCGCACCATTCGCTTGGCCATGAAGAATCGCGAGGCTGCGCGCGCCAGCGCGGCGGCAATCCTGAGCTATCCGTTCGAACGCGTCATCACTGCGCACAATTCGATCGTCGAGCACGACGCCCACGCGGCCGTGGAGCGCGCGTTCGCTTGTTTCGACCGCAAGTAGGAAAGACTTTACCCGGCAGGTAATGGAATCCCAGCGTCGTTTGACTATGATCCGCAGCATGAGCACCTTGACCGCCCCTCTGACTCCTTCCCCCGCGCCGGGCGCGGCGAGCCGCACTGTCGGCGACATGCTGCGCGAATGGCGGCAGCGGCGGCGAATGAGCCAATTGCTGCTCGCGTCCGAAGCCGAGATTTCGACGCGCCATCTTTCGTTCGTCGAATCGGGCCGAGCGCTGCCGAGCCGCGAGATGGTCATGCACCTTGCCGAGCGGCTCGAGGTTCCATTAAGAGCGCGCAATGCGCTGCTCGTCGCGGCCGGTTATGCGCCGCTCTTTCGCGAACGGCCGCTTTCGGACCCGCAATTGAGCGCCGCGCGGCAAGCGGTCGATCTCGTGCTCAAGGGCCACGAACCGTATCCGGCGCTGGCGATCGACCGCCATTGGACGATGGTCGACGCCAACCGCGCGATTGCGCCGCTCGTCGCGCGGGCCGATCCTAAGCTGCTCGTCGGGCCGGTCAATGTGCTGCGGCTGTCGCTGCATCCGGACGGGCTCGCGCCTCACATCGTCAACTGGCACGCATGGCGCGAGCATGTGATCGCTCGCGTGCAGCGTCAGGCGGAAACGAGCGGCGACGCGACGCTTGCCGCGCTCGTCGGCGAATTGAGCGCCTACCCCACGCCGCCGCATGCGAACAAGCCGGATCAAGCCGGCGCTTTCGAAGCGCATCAGATCGCCGTGCCGTTCCGGATCGCCACCGACCTCGGCGTGCTGTCGTTCTTCAGCACGACGACCGTCTTCGGCACGCCGGTCGACGTGACGCTCTCCGAACTCGCCATCGAAGCGTTCTTCCCCGCCGACGATGAAACCGCGCGGGCATTACGGGCCTATGCCGACGCCCAGGGCAACGCCTAAAAATCGATCTTGGCGTTCAGGCTGAGCGTGCGCGGATCGCCCGGCTTGATGTAATCGGCGTACTGGTATTCCCAGTAGCGGCGATTGGTGAGGTTGTCGATCGCGGCGCGCAACGTGACGTCGTGGCCGCCGATTTCGGTGCTATACGTGGCCCCGGCGTTGACGAGCAGATAGCCAGGCGCGGCCAGGTTGCCCGCTGCGCGCACTTGCGTATTCCCCGTGAATTTGGCGTCGACGCCGAGCTTCAAGCCGGGCACGGCTCGCACCGCGTACTGCGCATACGCGGCAGCCACGTAAGCGGGAGCCCCCGCGACGCGGTTGCCGTCGTAGGACGTGCCCTTCGCGTACCACGTATCGAGCCACATCAGGTTGCCGCCGAGCTCCCACTGCGAGCCGAGGTGCGCGGACGCGCCCAGCTCGATCCCTTGATAAATCGTCTGGCCGTCTTCGACGTAGACGTTGTCGCTGTTCGCGTAAGCCGCGCCGCGTTCGATGCGGAACACCGCTGCCGTCGCGCGCCAGCGCGCATGCTCGCTCTTCACGCCGATTTCGTATTGCTTGCTGCGCAGCGGATTCAATTGCTGTCCGTAGTTCGCGTAGCCGACGCCGACTTGCGGGCCTTGCTCGAGGGCTTCGACATAGCTCGCATAGAGCGTCGTCTGCGGCTCGACTTTGAACATCAGCGCGACGGTCGGCGTGAGCACGGCGTTCTGGTCGTAGGTCGATGCCGTCGCTCCGGTTGTCGTATACGAAGTCTGCGAGTAGTTCGTGTAGCGCAGGCCGCCGAGGATGGACCAGCGATCGGTGATCTGCATCGTGTCGCTTGCGAACAGCGACTTCTGCGTGACGACGCTGTCGCGATAGGTCTCCAAACCGCTCTTGCCGCCGAAGCTATACGGGTTCGGCAGATAGAGATTGCCGGCGCCGAGCGTCGCGTAGTACGAATTCGCGGCGTAATAGTTCAACTGCTTTTGCCACGCGGTGCCAAATACGAGTTCGTGCGTGAACGGGCCGGTTTTCAGCTTGCCTTCCAGCATCGCCTGCCACTGGCTGAATTGGTGTGCCTCGTTGCCGTTCCAGCGGGCGTCGCTGTAGTCGCCCGCGGCGTTGAGCAGGTAGAGCGTGCTCTCGTTGCGTTCGCGCGTGACCGTGCTGTAGCTGTACGACGTCGAGAAACGCCAGTCGGGCGAGAGCTGGTACTGGACGCCCGCCGTGTAAAGCTGCAGGTTGGTGTTCAGGAAGGCGTCCTGGCCGCTGAGGTTCGACGCGCCGCCGCTGATGGTCGGCGGCAGGCTCCCGCCGACGTATTGCGAGGTCGAGATCGACGGTGTCAGGCCGGTCGCGCGACGCTCCTGGTAAAGCGCGCCGAAATTGACCGACAGATCGCGCGTCAAGCGTGCGTCCAGCGCGAGCGAGACGGCGTCGCGCCGGATGTTGCCGTCGTTATACGTTTGCCCTTCTTCGTGCGTGGCGTTGATGCGCGCTCCGAACATCTTGTCCGGGCCGAAGCGGCCCCCCAGATCCGCATGCTCGCTCCAGATACCGTCGGTCCGGTAACCGATGTCGACGCTGCGCACGGGCGTGTCCGTCGGCTTCTTCGTGACGTAGTTGATCACCCCGCCCGGCGAGCCGAATCCATACATGAATCCCGACAGGCCCTTGAGCAACTGCACGCTCTCCAGCTGCTCATAGGGCATCGTGATGCCGTAGCTGATGAACGGCATGCCGTCGATCTTGAAGCCGTTTTGCCAATCGATTTGCAGCCCTCGCACCGTGACGTAGGTCGCCCACGCGTTGTACGCGCCGCTGTTGTCCGACACGGAGGCATCGCCTGCAAACACGTCGCCGAGCTTGTAGACCTGGTGGTCGGCCAGTTGCTCGCTCGTCACGACCGTGGTGGAGAACGGCGTGTCGAGCTGGGAGCGCGAGCCAAGCGCGCCGGCAGCGACCGGCGCGTCGAGATGCTGAGGCGTGTCGCGCCGCGCCGTCACCGTGATCGGCTGCAGCGATTTCTCGGTCGCGCTGGCGTGGGCTTCGTCTTTCGTCTCCTTCTGTGCCGCAGGCGGGGCTGTTTTATTCGCCTGAGGCGGCGTGGTGGCGGACGCCGCCGCGCTCCCGCTCGATGCTTGAGCGAACGCGGCGTGGCCGGCGCATAGCGTGAGACAGGTGGCAAGCTGCAATGAGCGGTTGAGTTGGCGGAGTTTGGGCTGGGCGATGCGCGAAACAGTTTTCTTCATTTTTACGATCGGAATTTGCGCGTGGTCGAATTTCGTAACGCGAATCATTCTCATTACGAGATCGCGATCCTAGCAAAGAGCCTTCCGTTTTGAAAGCCAATTTGAATCGATCGATTTCCGCGACGGATCGGGAAATAAGGCCGTCCGCCCAGCCTGCAGGCGCTGCGGCGCGGGTTGCGAGCGGCGCCGCGCCGTGGGCGAAGCGCTGGAACACCCTACAAGACAGTAAGGTTATTGCCGATAGTCGAGCGCGCTCGCGTGGACGAAATCCTTACCGATCGCGGTGTCGATCACGTCCTGGCCGTCTGCCGTTCGCACCGCTTGGCGGCTGAGTCCAGCAAGAAATTCCACCTGCGGCAAACGCACGCGCTTCCCCCTCGAATTTCGAGCCAGCGTCGGGAAATCGAAAAATGAGCGCTTGCCATCCCCGGCCTCTCTTCATATCATTCGCCAACGCGAACGATTCTCATTTGCGATTTTAGCGATACGGCTGGACATCGCCGGCCAACGAAACCAAAGGATGCTTAACCATGAGTAGTTCTAATCACGTACGCGAGGACTGAACGCCATGCACAGCGACGAGCACGACTTCATCGCGATCGGCCTAGGCCCATTCAACCTGAGCCTCGCCTGCCTCGCCGAGCCGATTCGCGGCTTGCGCGGCATTTTCCTCGAACGCAACGACGACTTCGACTGGCACCCCGGCATGCTGATCGACGACACGACGCTGCAGAACCCGTTTCTGGCCGATCTCGTGAGCCTCGCGGACCCGAAAAGCCAGTTCAGCTTCCTCAATTACTGCAAGCAGGAAGGCAAGCTCTACGCGTACTACATCCGCGAGCGCTTCTACCTGAGCCGCGCCGAATACAACCGCTATTGCAAGTGGGCCATCCGGCAGCTGTCGAGCATTGCGTTCGGCTCAAACGTCGAGCGCATCGACTATGACGACGTGCGCAAGCAGTACGTCGTGAGCGGCCGGCACTCGCGCACGCAGCAGCCGTTCACGCATCGCGCGCCGAAGCTCGTGATCGGTGTCGGGTCGGTGCCGCACTTGCCCGCCTGTTGCGCCGGCGTGGCGGAGCACTGCCTCCATAGCGCCCAATACGTCGAGCGCAAGGCCGAGTTGCAAAAGAAGCGCTCGATCGCCGTGATCGGCAGCGGTCAGAGCGCCGCCGAAATCTTCCACGACTTGCTTAAAGACAGTGACAGCAACGACTACGCCCTCACCTGGATCACACGCTCCTCGCGCTTCTTCCAAATGGAGACCACGAAACTCACGCTGGAGATGAGCTCGCCGGACTACGTCGACTACTTCTACAACCTGCCCGACGACGTCAAGGAACGCATCATCGAGAAGCAGGACAACCTCTACAAAGGCGTGAACGCGACGCTGATGAATCAGATCTACGACTTGCTCGACGACCGCCGCAGCCGCGGCCACTCGAACGCGAGGCTCATCACCAACTCCGAGCTCACGGGCTGCCATTACGACCCGGCCGGCGACCGTTTCCATCTGCGATTCATCCAGCGCGACGAACGCCAGCCGTACACGCATGTCACCGACGGCGCGGTCTTCGCCACCGGCTACGGACAGAACGTGCCGCGCTTCATCGACGGCATCCGCGAGCGCATCCGGTGGGACGCGAAGGGGCGCTACCGCATGTCGCGCAACTACGCGATCGACGTCGGCGAATCGGAGATCTTCGCGCAGAACGCGGGCCTCTACAGCCACGGCCTCACGAATCTCGATCTCGGCATGAGCTGCTACCGCAACTCGTGCATCCTGCGCGAGCTGACTGGCGTCGAGCACTACCCGATCGAGCGCCGCATCGCATTGCAGGACTTCTCGGTGCCCGCGAGCGATGCGTTCCGCAAAGTGCCGCTGGAGACCGAATGATGCGGGGCGCCATCATCCTCATGACGGCGTTCGCGGTGATCAGCGACGCCATCCTGATCCCGTTCTATCCGCAGTTCTTCGCCGCGCGCTATCAGTTGACGAACCCCGTGCACGCGGGCGCGTACGTGGCCGCGATCTCGATCGCGGTGATGCTCACACTGCCGCTGTGGGCGCGCATCGCGAAGCGGCTCGATGCGATGCATCTGCTCGTCTATACGCAGTTCGCGGCCGGCGTGTTTTCCGTGCTGAGCTATTGGGCCCCGAGCGTGCCCGCGTTCTGGGCGCTGTCGCTCGCGATGTTCATGTGCAAGAGCAGCTATCTGCTGATGTACCCGTACCTGATGCGGCTCGAAGAGAAAGCGGCGCACGCGAACACCATCGGCCTGCTGTCGGTCGTCGTGCACTTCGGCGCGATCCTGGGGGCTGTCGTGGGCGGTTTCGTCATTCAGACCTGGGGCGCGGACAAGTGCATTTTCGCCATGGCGGCGGGGGATTTCGTGCAGATGTTCGTCTGTCTGTATCTGATCCGCTCGCACGGCATCACGCGCCGTTGCCGCTTCGCACCTGCGGACCGAGACGATAGCGCCGAGCGCGTTCGCGTGGGCTTCGCCCATCGCCTGCCGATTCTGCGGCTCGCGCTGCTGATGCTCGTCTTCGACTTCAGCGTCTATCTGATCCGGCCGTTCATGTCGTCGTATTGGCAGGCGATCAGCGGACGCCCAAGCGAATTGCTGTCAGGGCTCGTGTTCGCGATTCCGGGCATCGTGGCCATCGTCGCGTTGCGCATCAATCGCCATGGCGCGCGCACGGGCGGCCAACCCACACGCGACACACGCAAGCTGGATCACACGCTAGGCAATCTGCTGCTAGGCGCCGCGGGACTCCTCCTGCAAGGCGCGGGCGATCCGCTCTGGATCGTGATCGGACGCTGCCTGTTCGGCTGGGCGCTGTTCCAGATCGTCGTGAAGCTCGACGTCACGATGTTTCGTCTCAGCACGCCGGCCTCGTATGCGGCGGACTATAGCGTCATCAACTTCTTTCAGAACCTGGGCGTGCTGCTGGCGTCGTTTGCTGCCGGCGCCGTGGTCGAAAGCTACGGATTGCGCACCCCGTTCTTTATCGCCGCCGCCGGGCTGCTGCTGACCGTCTTGCTCAACGCGCTGCTGCTCGACGTCGACAAAGCCGGCGCCAACTCCTCTCCCGATGAACTTTCCACCACTGGAGTCACCGCCCGTGCGAACTGACATCGCCACCGCCGAGATCGCGCTGCGGCCCGCGCCGCCCGAGCATTCGCCCGGCACGTACCACGGCTTTGCGTTTCGTCCTCTCGATGCCGCTCGCGACGCGCCGATGCTGCACCGCTGGTTCGCCGACGAGCGCGCGTCGTTCTGGAACATGCAGGACAAGCGCGTCGAAGAAGTCGAGGCCATCTATCGCGCGCTCGCCGACTCCGGTCATGCCACCGCGTGGCTCGGCATCGAACGGGGCACGTCCGCGTTCCTGATCGAATGCTACGACCCCGCGCACGATCAGCTCGGCGAGCACTACGACGCGCAACCCGGCGACTTGGGTATGCACGTGTTCGTCGCCCCCGCGTCGCGCCCGGTGCAGGGCTACACGCGACGCGTGTTCGCCGCGCTGATGACGTTCATGTTCGCACGGCTCGACGCACGCCGCGTCGTCGTCGAGCCCGACGTGCGCAACACGCGCATTCATGCCTTGAACCGCGCGATGGGCTTCGTCTATTGGAAAGACGTCGCCTTCCGCGAAAAAACCGCTTCCATCGCGTTCTGCACACGCGAGGATTTTCACGCCGCCATCCAGAAGGAATCCCAGCCATGACCCGCCTGCCTATCGAGCACCTCGAGCACCCGTCCCAACACCCGTCCCGCGCCGGGCTCCATCTGACGCCTGACATCTGGCGCCGCGCGAACCGCCTGCTCGTCAAGAAGGCGATCGCCGAGTACGCGCACGAACTCATCGTCGAGCCCGAGCGGACCGGCGAAGCCGCTGGCGCGGGCTTCGCGCGCTACGCGCTGCCGTCCGACGACGGCACGCGCGTCTACGCATTCGAAGCGCGCCTGCTCGCGCTACGGCATTGGAGCATCCGGCCGGAATCGATCACATGCATCGCCGGTGGCGTCGAGCAGCCGCTCGATGCGCTCGAATTCATCCTCGACGTCAAGGAGCGGCTCGGCATCAAGGAGGACATGCTGCCGGTCTATCTCGACGAAATCAGCAGCACGCTCTACGGCAGCGCGTACAAGCTGACGAAAGAAGGCACAGACACCGTCGCGCTCGTCGACGCCGACTTCCAGACCTTCGAAACCGCGATGATGGAAGGCCACCCGGGCTTCGTCGCCAACAATGGACGCCTCGGCTTCGACGCCATCGACTATCGCGCCTACGCGCCCGAGGCCGGCTCGGAGATCGCCGTCGTGTGGCTCGCGGTGCACAAGGACCACGCGGCGTTCCACTGCGCGCAAGACCTCGATTACGAGCGGCTGATGACCGAGGAGCTCGGCGAAGCGACCATTGAGCGCTTCATAGCAATCGTCGCCGGGCACGGATGCGACATCGCCGACTACCATTTCATGCCCGCGCACCCCTGGCAGTGGTTCAACAAGCTGTCGATCTGCTTCGCGTCCTACGTCGCGAACAATCGGATCATCTGCCTCGGCTACGGCGACGACCGCTATCTCGCGCAGCAATCGATCCGCACGTTCTTCAACATCACGCATCCGGCGAAGCGCTACGTGAAGACGTCGCTATCGATTCTGAACATGGGGTTCATGCGCGGCTTGTCGCCGTACTACATGGCGGGCACGCCGGCGATCAACGACTTCCTCAAGCACCTCATCGAAAGCGACGCCTATCTGCAAAGCCAAGGCTTCACGATCCTGCGCGAAGTCGCTTCGCTCGGCTTTCGCAACCGCTACTACGAAGCCGCGATTCAAGCCGACAGCCCGTACAAGAAGATGTTTTCCGCGCTGTGGCGCGAGAATCCGCTCGCGCTCGCGGGCCCCGGCCAGCGTTTGATGACGATGGCCGCCGTATTGCACACGGACCGGCACGGCCACGCGCTGCTGCCCGCGCTCATCGCCGCCTCGGGCTTGAGCACGCGCGCATGGCTCGAACGCTACATGGAGGCGTATCTCGCGCCGCTCGTGCACTGCTTCTACCGGTACGACCTCGTGTTCATGCCGCACGGCGAGAACCTGATCCTCGTGATGGAAAACCACGTGCCGGTGCGCGCGATCATGAAGGACATCGCCGAGGAAGCGGTGATTCTCGACAAGGACGCGAAGCTGCCCGACAACGTGAAGCGCCTCGCCGTCGACGTGCCCGACGGCCTCAAGCTGCTCGCGATTTTCATCGACGTGTTCGACGGCTTCTTCCGCTACGTGAACCAGATTCTCGTCGAACACGAATGCTGCAGCGAAGACGTGTTCTGGGATGTTGTCGCCCGTTGCGTCTCGGCGTATCAGGACGCGCATCCGGAGTTGGCCGCGAAGTACGAGAAGTACGATCTGTTCGCGCCGGAGTTCTTGCATTCGTGCCTGAACCGTCTGCAACTCGGCAACAACCTGCAGATGGTCAATCTCGCCGACCCGGCCGCGAACCTCAAGCTGGCGGGCAATCTGCGGAATCCGCTCGCGGGACGGCGTGATGCGTTGCGCGAAGCACGCGGCGAACCGCTGTTGAGCGCGATCGAGGGATAAGCGGGGGAAAAACGGCGGCGGCGCAAAAGCGCCGCCGCTTCAGCTCGCCTTAGCTAGCAACCGCCGGCGCGCTCGTCTCACGCATGAAACGAAACACGCGCTCGATATCCTCGCCCAACGGCCGGTCGTCGCGATACGTCGCGACGACTTCGCGCAAACGACGCCACAGGCCGCCGGTATAGCGCGCCCGCGCCGGCCCCGACGATTGCAAGTCGCACGCTTGGCTCGCGGCCATCCATTCGATCGCAACGATGCGCGCACTGTTGTCGAGCAGCTCCAGCGCTTTCAACGCCGCCGGCGTCGCGTGACACAAGTGATCTTCCTGCAAGCCCGACGTGACGCCGCCGTCGAGACTCGCCGGGGCCGCAAGCCGCCGGTTCTGCGCGACGAGCGACGCCGCCGTGTACTGCGCGATCATGAATCCCGAGCACGTGCCGCTTTGCTGCGCCAGGAACGCGGGCATGCCGCTGACGAGCGGGTTGACCAGGCGATCGACGCGGCGCTCCGCCATCGCCGCGACTTGTGCGATCGCCACGGCGAGGCTGTCCATCGCGAGCGCGATCGACGCGCCCACAGCATGCGCCTGCGAATGGACGCGCGGCGCATCCGGCGTGCCGCTCACGATCGGGTTGTCGGTCACGGCGGCCAGCTCGCGATCGACGACGTCCGCCGTGGTGGCGAGCACGTCGCGCGCCGCGCCGTGCACGTGCGGAATCGTGCGCAGGCTGAGCGCATCCTGCGTGCGCGCTCCGACGGCGGCGGCCAGCACGCCGCTGTCGGCGAGCATCGCGTGCAGGCGCGCGCCCACTGCGTTGAGCCCAGGCGATGCGCGCAGCGCGAGCGCGTTCGGGTCGAACGCGGCAAGCTGGCCGCGCAGATCCTCGAAGCTCATCGCCGCCACCGCATCGGCCCAATCGAGCAGCCGTTCGGCACGGGCGAGCGCGAGCACGGCGAGCCCCGTCACGCAAGGCGTGCCGTTGACGAGCGAGAGCCCCTCCTTCGCTTGCAGCACGAGCGGTTCGAGCCCGAGCCGCCGCAGCGCTTCCGCGCCAGTAAGACGTTCGCCGCGATAGTGCGCGTACCCCGCGCCGACGCAAACGAGCGCGATATGGGCCATGTGCGACAAGTAGCCGACTGAGCCATGCGCCGGCACTTCCGGCAAGCAATCGGCGTTCAGCAGCGCGAGGAGCCGCTCGACGATGTCGAGCCGCACGCCCGAATAGCCATGCGCGTAGTTATTGATCGCCGCCGCGATGATCGCGCGGGTTTCGGCCGCGCCAAGCGGCGCGCCGACGCCGACCGCGTGGCTCATCAGAATGTTGTGCGAGAGCGCGCTTTGCTGGCTCGGTCCGATGATGACGTCGCACAGCGCGCCGACGCCGGTATTGACGCCATAGGCGCGTATCCCGCGCTCGACAATGGTGTCGACCAGCGCGCGCGCCGCCGCGATGCGCGCGCGCGTTTCCGCCGAAAGCTCCAGCGCTTCGCCACCGGCCACAGCGGCCAGCTCACGCCAATTGAGGGGACGCTCGGATCGAATCACGGTCATGTTTGCGTCAGCCTCAGTTCGCCGTACGGTGATGGTGACTGGAAACGAACTGCTTGAAACGCTCCGAGCGCAGTTCGCCGAACACTTCGTCGGGCGTGCCGTCCGCCTCGACCTGCCCTTGATGCAGGAACATCACGCGGTTCGACACGTGGCGCGCAAAACCCATCTCATGCGTGACGACGAGCATCGTGCGCCCCTCTTCCGCGAGCGAGCGCATCACGCGCAGCACTTCGCCGACGAGCTCGGGATCGAGCGCCGAAGTCGGCTCGTCGAACAGCATGACCTTCGGATGCATCGCCAACGCGCGCGCGATCGCGACGCGCTGCTGCTGGCCGCCCGACAAATGCGCCGGATAGTGCCCGCGCTTTTCCGCGAGGCCGACTTTCGCGAGCAGCGCCTCCGCTTCCTCGACCGCTTCGGCACGGCTTCTCTTCAGCACGCGAATCGGGCCTTCGATCAGATTCTCGAGCACGGTCATATGCGACCACAAATTGAAGTTCTGAAACACCATGCCCAATTGCGAGCGGATGCGGTCGACCTGCTTGCGGTCAGCCGCTTGCAAGTGCCCGTCCTTGCGGCGCTTCATCTGCATCGTCTCGCCCGCGAGCGACACCGTGCCGTCGTCGGGCGTCTCCAGCAGATTCAGGCAGCGCAGAAACGTGCTCTTGCCCGAGCCGCTCGCGCCGAGAATCGAAATCACGTCGCCTTCGTGCGCGTCGAGCGAAATGCCCTTCAGCACGTGCACATCGCCGAACGACTTGTGAATGTTCTTCGCCGACAGCGCGACAGGTGTCGTTTGACTCATATCAGTCTCCATCCAGAATGAAGCGAATGCCGATGCGGCGTTCAATGCTTCCAGCTTGCGTTCAGGGTTCAGGATTCAGCCCGCGCTTCGGCAGCGGGCATCGCCGGCGTCTTGTCCTTCTGCGCGACGGGCGCCGCGCGCAGGTGCCTTGACAGCCGCCATTCGAGCAAGCCGAGCAGCCGCACGATCACGAAATTCAACAGCAGATAGATCAGCGCCGCGCAGATGAACACCTCGCTCGTCCGGTAGGTCTTTTGAATGATCTGCTGCGCGACGCCCGTCACTTCCCACACGGTGACGAGACTCGCGAGCGCCGTCGATTTGACGAGCAGCACCGCTTCGGTCGAATACGCGGGCAAGCACTGACGCAACGCAATCGGACCGATCACGCGGCGCAGCAGCGAAAACCCGGACATCCCGCACGCGTAGCCCGCTTCGATCTGGCCGACCGGCACCGCCATCAAGCCGCCGCGAATGATTTCCGCCGTATAGCCCGCGGTGCAAAGCGCGAGCGACAGCACCGCGCACATATAGGGATCGCGCAGCACCGGCCACACGAAGCTGTCGCGAATCACATGAAACTGCCCGAGCGCGTAGTAGACCAGAAACATCTGGATCAGCAGCGGCGAGCCGCGAAACACCAGGATGTAGGCGCGCGCAAAGCGATTCGGCAGCCAATGGGGCGAGACGCGCATCGTGACGATCACGAGCGACAGCAGGCCGCCGACCACGAGCGAGGCAAAGAACAGGCTCAGCGTCATCGGCACGGCCGCGAGCAGTTGCGAGAGCGTATCGGTCAGGAAGTCGATATCGAGGTGCATGGTGGTTCTCGTCTTCTCGTCAATTGCGCGCGAAATTGCGGCGGAAGGATCGGCCGACGTGCGCTTCCGCACGGTTGAAGATCCGGTTCGAGACGCTCGTCATCAGCAGATACAGCGCGCCGCCGACCACGAAGAACAGGAAGTAGTTGTGCGTCGAGCCGGCCGCGACCTGGCTCGTGCGCAGCAATTCCGCGAGACCGGTCACCGAGATCAGCGCCGAGTCCTTCAAGCTCAACTGCCAGACGTTGCCGATGCCCGGCAGCGCGAAACGCAGCACCTGCGGAATCAGAATGCGGCGCGCCATCGTGAGCGTGGGCATGCCCATCGCGCGCGCCGCTTCGAGCTCGCCTTTCGACACCGCCAGGACGGCCGCGCGATAGACCTCGGCCTGGTACGCGCCGGAAATCATGCCGACCGCGAACGCGCCGATCGCGAACGGCGGCACGCCGATGAAGCCGTCCGCGCCGAACCACTGTCCGATCGTCGTGACGAGCGTCGAGCCGCCGAAATAGAAGAGATAAATCACGAGCAGTTCGGGCACGCCGCGAAACACGGTCGTGTACAAGTCACCCACCACTCTCGCGCTTCGAAAACGCGACAGTTTCGCCGCCGCCACAAAAGCGCCGAACACGGCGCCGATCGCGAGCGCCGCAAGCGTCAGCACCACCGTCATCAGCGCGGCGAGCAGCAGCGCGCCGCCCCATCCTTCGGAACCGAAACCCAGTGTCTCGATCAGGTCCATGCTTCACCCGGTACGTTCATCCAATCCTGCCGACAGGCGGCGCTGGGCAAAGGCCAAGCGCCGCCGCGTTTCGACGCGCGGCGCGGGCCATGCCCGCCGCCGCGCGCGAGGCCTACGCTCAAGGCGTGACGTTGGTCTTGAACCACTTCTCCGACAGGCGCTTCACCGTGCCGTCTGCCAGCGCCTCGCTGATCGCCGTATCGAACTTCGCCTTCAGATCCGCATCCTGCTTGCGGAACGCGAGCCCTTCGCCCGGCCCCCAGATCGGGCCGCCGATCTGCGGACCGGCCAGCGTCACGCCCGCGTTCTCCTTCTTCGCGAGGTTGGCGGCGTAATACGTCACGTCGTCGAACGACGCGTCGATGCGGCCCGCGACGAGATCGAGATCGCGCTCAGGCGAGGTCTTGTAGACGCGGATCGTCGCGATGTCCTTGAAGCTGTCGTTGATGAATTGCGTGTAGACCGTGCCCGACTGGATGCCGATCGTCTTGCCCTTCAACTCCTTGCGCAACGCATCGACGGTCGGCTTGTCGGTCTTCGGGTCGCCGGTCAGCTTGAGGACCGCCGCAGTGGGGGACGCCTTAGGCAAGACCTTGGTATCGGTGACCGCGAAGGTGGCCGGAGTGGCCGCATAAGGACGCGAGAACGCGATGATCTTCTCGCGCTCGGGGGTGATGGAGATCGCGTCCATCAGCACGTCGAACTTGCCCGCTTGCAGACCGGGGATCATGCCGTCCCAATCCTGCGCGACGAGATTGCATTGCAGCTTGATGCGCGCGCACAGATTCGCGACCAACTCGGGCTCGAAGCCGCCGAGCTTGCCGCCGGGAAGCGTGAGGTTCCACGGCTCGTAGCTGCCTTCGAGCGCGATCGTCACCGACTTCCATTCCTTCGCCTGCACAGGCGCCGCGAGCGTCGCCGCCGCGCCGAGCACCGCCACCGCCAAAACCTTTGCCAACGTTGAGCGCTTGACCTTCACTTCGAATCTCCAATGGATTGAGTAAGAAACCGTGAACCACCCTCTGATCGGTCAAGCCATCGCCCGGCCAATTTGTATATACAACTCTGCAAGAAACAAAAAGCGCATGCAAGCGCTTTTGAGAAGGAATGCGGGAATCTTCGGGTAAGCCCTATGGGTAAGGCTCTGTGAGAGATGGGGAGCGATGCCGCGACATTCTCAATGAGCGAGAATTGCGCCGGGTTGGTGCATGTTGGCTAGACAAGATTGGTGCAACGGGGGGGACGAAAGCCGGCCTCATGCGCGGCGCGAACACCGGCATGAGGCGACTAAGGCGGGAAAAGTCAGCGGAATAAATCGGCGGGAAACGTCCCGCGCTATTGGGAAAGGTGCTCGGTGCAGCGAAGCGCGTCGGGTTTCGCGTTCTGCCCGGCTTGGGCGTCGAGCAGACGCAAATCCTTCATGGCAGGCGGCTCCGAGCGCAGGCCGATCGCGTTGAGCAGGCGATAGAGCGTCGCGCGCGACACCCCGAGCTCGGCGGCCGCGCCTGACAAGCTGTAGGCGTGCCGCGTCAGCGCTTGCTGAATGGCGATGCGCTCGGCCTCGTTGCGAACCTCCGCGAGCGTGCGGCCGGTGCTGTGCGGCGCGTCCGGCAAGCCCAGATCCGCGGCGGTGATGAAACGCCCTTCGGCCATCACGACCGCGCGGCGCACGCAATTGATCAGCTCGCGGACATTGCCGGGCCAGTCGTAATTGAACATCGCCGTGACGGCATCGCTCGAAAACCCGCGGAATTTGCGCGGACCGTCTTGCTTGTACATGGCGAGCGCGTGCTCGGCGAGCAGCTTGATGTCGCTGCCGCGCTCGCGCAGCGGCGGCTCCGCCAGCCTCAAGACGCACAAGCGGTGATACAAGTCCGCGCGAAACCGCCCCTCGGCGACCGCCTCTTCGAGATTGACGTGAGTCGCCGAAATGACGCGCACGTCAACCCGCACCGTGCCCTCGCCGCCCAGGCGCTCGATCGTCCCTTCCTGGAGAAAGCGCAGCAGCACCGCCTGGCATTCGTGCGGCATGTCGCCGATCTCGTCGAGAAACAGCGTGCCTTCCGCGGCGGCTTCGATGCGGCCGATCTTTTTCTGCAGCGCGCCCGTGAACGCGCCCCGCTCGTGGCCGAACAGCTCGGATTGCAGCAGCGTCGGCGGAATGGCCGCGCAATTGATCGCCACATAAGCCTTGCGGCCGCGCGACGAGCGATTGTGGATCGCCCGCGCCGTCAATTCCTTGCCCGTTCCCGATTCGCCGGAGATGAACACGGGCGCGTTGTTGCGCGCGCACTTGTCGATGCCGCGATACAGCAGCTGCATCGGTTCGCTCTGGCCGATCATTTCATGGCGGCCCAATTCGGACTCGGGCGCCGCCATCGTTTCGCGCAGCACCGACAGCCCATGCGCGTGGCCCAGCGCGAACAGCAGGCGCTCGTCGAGGCACGGCAGCGTGACGAAGTCGAAGCAGTAGTCGAGGATGAAGCGGCGCGTCAGCACGTCTTCCGCCTGCCCCGGCCAAACCTGGGCGATCCAGGTCGCGTCGCTGCGCGCGATGCACGCCTCGAACTTCGACAGCGCCTGCGCCGTGCATTCCTTCGGCAATTCGATCAGCCCGACTTTGATCGCGCCGCGCTCGAGCAATTTCTCGGCTTGCTGCGTCGTTTTCGCGTGCACCACGTGCCAGCCCACCGACGCGAGCGCATCGATGGTGTCTTGATCGGGTTTCGGCGAGATGCAAAGGACAGTGCGCTCAGCACACGGCTGAATCAAGGCGGTATTCATGTTGCCCCCGGTTTCGATGCCGAACCCTAAGCCCATGGCCTCGTGGCGCATGCTTGGAACCGCATCGGTTTCTTGCTGACTTGACTAGATGGAACGATGGCCGATCGCTGCAGTGCCGCCCCTTAAGGCCGCGTCTGCGAACTGCGCCAGCCGCTTTTGCTTCGGCATCCTTGCTGCAGGTTGTGCGATTGCGCCAGAGGCGCCCCTAATTCGCGCTCAACATTTGTGGCATTTGTGCCGAACCAAATAGTCCGGTCGTACGTTTTTGTACTTTTCATTTTCCCCTTCCCCGTATTGAACAGTCGTACTGTGGCGACTTATTCCGATGCTACGCTCTAAATGGCGCATGAAATTGAACATAGTCCAATGTGTATCGAATTGCTATAGGAATTTGTATTGCAAACGATACAGAAGCGCCATTTTTTCAGCGTGTGCGGAAGACCACAGTACGGCCGTTCAATGCTCTCTCAGCTGTATTTCGGCTTTAATACGGCAATCGTTAATCCTGGTTTCCCCGGAGATTTTTTTATTTTTCGTCATTCCCCGTAATACGAATACACCTTAATTCACCCCCCCTTTTTCGCCGCGCGTTTCAAAACTGAAACAAATCGGGCGAAAAACCGCCGATTTGACCAAGGCCACTCGCATCGTCCTCCGGCGGGCAAGCGCTGGTGCGCTCCTTGCATGCATCGCATAGGCCCGGATTCAGACAAGCAAACAATAAGTCCGATCCGGCAATTCAGAGGCCACGGGGAGGTCGTCAATGAACACTCGTATGAGAGCGGCGCGTGCCGTTGCTTTTGCATGTCGAATCAGCCGAGGGCCTGGCAACCTGAAGCGCAGAAATCAAAAAGGCGTCGCCGCTGTCGAGTTCGCCATCGTTCTTCCACTTCTTTTGCTCATCCTGTTCGGTATCATCGAATTCAGCCTGATCATGTACGACAAGGTCGTCATTACGAATGCGAGCCGCGAAGGCGCGCGAGCCGGCGTTGTCATGCCGTTGAATACGACCCTGATGGCTGGGGCGCCCTCGTCCATCCAGACCCAAATCGGCACTGTCGTCGACAACTATTGCAGCAACTATCTGATCAGTTTCGGGAGCGCGACACCGTCCGTATCCGTCCCGTCCGGCGCGGGAGGGTCATTTGGGACGCCTCTCACGGTCACCGTGACGTACAAATTCACGGGTTTGCTGCTTGGCAAGATGCTCAGCCCGCTTACAGGTCCGCTGACGCTTACGGCGACAACGGTCATGAATAACGACTAGGAGACGATCATGACCCGCCGGAACCTGAAGTCGCCGAGCGTCGATCGAGCTCGTGCTTTGAGGCAGAGCCACAGGAAGCAGCGCGGCGCGGTATCAGTACTCGTCGCGCTCTCGCTTGTGATGCTGCTCAGCTTTGCAGCGCTGGGCATCGACTTGGGGTATGAATACGCGGTCCGCAACCAGCTCCAGAACGCCGCGGACGCGGCTGCCCTGGCCGGTGCGGCCTGTCTTCTGCCGCGCACCGAGTGCAGCAACACGACGAGCAGCGCGCCTGACTGGACCACATCCGTGAGTTGGGCGACCAACGGCGTTCCGTTGAATGCGGCCGCCGACGTCAAGTTGTCCACCGGCGTTGTGCAAGCCGGTTACTGGAACCAAACCGGATCGCCGGGTACGCTTGAATCGCAGTCCATAACACCGGGGTCGAACGATTATCCCGCGGTGGAGGTCACGATCAACAAGACGGGAACCACCAACGGCGGTCCGGTGGCGACGTACTTCGCCGATCTCTTCGGTATCAAATCTGTGCCAATTGCGGCACATGCCATTGCGGTGATGTCCGGCGGTGGAACCGTTACACCCGGTGGCCTCTTTCCGGTAGCGATCAACCAGTGCATGTATGCCGCGCTGACCGGCCTTTGGAATTCGGCCACCAATTCGCCGAAGTTGGCGACAAGCACGGCGCCGCTGGGCAACGGGCAGACACTGCCCCAGGTGGTCGGCCAGCCGTACCAGCTCCAGATCACATCGTCCTACCACGTCGGCACCACGTGTGAAGCCGGCCAGTGGACCACGTTCACGACAACCGCCAATGACGTGCCGACGGTGAATGGGCTAATCAACAACGGCAACACCACGGCACTGAGCATAGGACAAAGCACCTATATCCAGCCCGGCACGAAAACCAGCATCTACTCTACGGTCGACGCATGCAGCGCGAACGATGGCAACGGATCATGCGGGTATGCGCTCTTTCCCGTCGTGACGAACATCACCACCGGGCAATACGCGCCCGTTGTCGGCTTTGCTTGTCTCAAGATTGACTCGGCCGTCGGCGGGAGCGGGAAGTACATCGTGGTCCAGCTTTCCAACAAATTTTCGAATTGCCGGCCTGCGACTCTAACCGGGATTGGTCCGTCTTACGGTGGGACCACTCCGCCACTCTTGGTTCAATAGTGATAGCGGGCCGACGCCGGGTGAAGACTGAAACGCACTAAGCTCAGTCAACACCCGGCGCGGCCATCCAGCCGCGCTCCCGGCTACTCGTAGTTCGTCGTCGTCTTGGCGGAAAGCACCAGGCTCCCCGTGAGCGCGTTGATGATCCTCGCAACCGCAAGCCCGTTATAGGGATAGCTGACGGTCACGGTCAGCGGATCGCCCGACTTGGTTCCCGATGACCTGTCCACCGCGACCTTAACGGCGTCAGACGAACCGAACGTGATCAACTTGTCCGAAACGTAATTCTGCGCCACGCCCATGATCGCGACCGGGCTCATGTGCGCCGTCGCTTGAGCCGCGCCTAAGCGGGCCGCTTCTTCGCTCGCCTGTGCGATCACCTTCTGATCGTATACGCCGACACCTGCCTCGACGACACCGAACAGCACCAGTAAAAGCGCGGGAAAGACGACCGCCGTTTCGACGCCCGTGGAACCCGCTTGCCACCGCATTTTTTTATGGTCCATGTCTATCCCCGTACCAACCTGTTTTACCGACTTCGCCCGCAGGTAAACAAGCAACTATCGAACCATCGCGCGCCAAGCACGGCGGGGCTTGGGACGCCAGGACGGTCCGCTCGACGAGGGGGTCTAAAAGGGGCAAAGCGTATCAATCGTGAATCGCAAGATACGTCGGCCAACGTACGGACAGGTTGAAGCGCTCGCCCTGCCCGTCGAGGCATGGCGAGCCAGGAAGACGCGCGCGGTTTATCGGTAGGTCCAGAAACGATGCGCGGAGAACGTGAGCGGCGGCACGAGGCAGACCACCAAGGCGATTCCGCACCATGGGCTCGCCCCGGCGGACTGGGCAATCTGCGAGACCAGTCCAGTCACGATCACGCCCCCGATGGACACGACCGTGAATCGGAACAGGTTCTTGACGCCGATCGATGAAGAAAAGCTCCACTTCGTATTGAGCAAATACGACCAGAGGGTGGCCCACGTGAAAGCGACCGTGTTCGCGATGACCGGCGGGGCATCGGCCCGCGCAATGAGCACGTAAGCGACAGCGACATGCATGCCGGTGGCCAAAACCCCTGCAATACCGAAGCGCGCGAGCCGAACGCCGAAGCTCGGATCGTAGGTCAGATTCATCACTCGTCCGCTTTCAGCACCGTGAGCAGCGAGACGCCGAACGGAAACGTCCCGTGTGCGAGCCAGCAGTGTTCCGCGCTGAAGATCGTATAGAGCGCCGCATTCAGCGCCGGAGTCGGGATCGAATCACCGCTCGACCTCTCGCGCTTGAGCAGCTTGTCCACCAAGCGAGCAGCAACCGCAAGCGGAAACAGCAGCGTATTGAAGTAGGTGATGCTTTGGACTCGATACCCCGCCGATTGAGCACACGCCATCAACGACGTGCGGCTATAACGCCGGTAATGATGAAGAAACACGTCGTGCGCGCTCCATAGCCAACGGCAGGCCGGCACGGTCACGACGATCATGCCGCCCGGCGCCAGCAGCGAACGCATGCGCGCGAGCGACTCGGTATCGTCGGCGATGTGCTCCAGGCAGTCGAAGAAGCAGATCAGATCGAACTTCTCGTTGTCGAAAGGCAAATCGTCGGGACAGTGGCCTGCGCGAATGTCGAAGCGGCCGCCGCAATTCCGGATCGTCAAGGTGCGCGCCGTTTCATCCATTTCGAGCCCGCACACGCTGCCGAATTCGGCCAGCATTTCCATATTCCCGCCCGTGCCGGAGCCGACTTCCAGCACGCGTGCGCGGGGCGGCAAATGAAGCCGGCGCAGCGCCGAGCGCAGCACGTCGCGCCGGCCCTTGAACCACCAATGCTCGGATTCGGTCTCCGCCATCTCCAGATAAGCTTCGGGTGACATGTTGCTCTCCTGGCGGTGTCAGCGGGCGGCTGCGCGCACGCGCGGCGACCCGCGCCTGCGCACGAGCTCGAGCCGCGAGATATTGGATGCACGCGAATTGCTGCGCCCGACGGGCAACGTGCTGACCTTGCTTTTCGCTTGATAGCGGCGCCGCACGAGGTACACGGGGCGCTCTTTCGTCTCGTAGTAGATACGCCCGATGTACTCGCCCACCACGCCGATGCCGACCAATTGAATGCCGCCCATGAAAAGCAGCACCGAAAGCAGCGACGCGTAGCCAGGCACAGGATTGCCGAACAACAGGGTGCGGCCGACGATGAATCCGCCGTAAACGAAGGCAAGCGAGGCAATGCCCATGCCGATATAGGTCCAGCTGCGCAGCGGCACCGTACTGAAGCTCGTGATGCCTTCGAGCGCGAAATTCCATAGCCGCCATCCGGAGAATTTCGAATGACCGGCGCTGCGCGGCTCGCGCTGATATTCGACGATCACCGTCCGGTAACCGACCCACGCAAAGAGCCCCTTCATGAAGCGGCGGCGCTCCGGCAGGCTGCGCAATGCGTTGACAACCTGGCGGTCCATCAGCCGGAAATCGCCGACGTTTTCCGGCAGCTTGACTTCCGAAAGCGCGTTGTGGACGCGGTAGTAAAGCGCTGCGGCGGTGCGTTTCGCGAACGTGTCGCAGGCCCGGTTGGTCCGCTTGGCCGCCACCACTTCCGCCCCGGCCTGCCAGTGCTCGATCATCACCGGAATCAGGCTCGGCGGGTCCTGCAGGTCGGCGTCGATCGGAATGACGGCGTCGCCCGAGGCTTCGTCGAGGCCGGCCGTTAGTGCGGCTTCCTTGCCGAAGTTGCGCGTGAGGTCGACGACGCGGACGCGCGCATCGCGGGCGCTGGCGGCGATCAGCTTGTCGAGCGTGCCGTCCTTGCTGCCGTCGTTGATGCACACGATCTCGAAGCGGATCGATTCGATCGCTTCCATGACTGGCACGATCTCATCGAAGAATCGATCGACTGCCTCGTGCTCGTTGTAGAACGGCACCACCAATGAAACCAGTGGCGCGTAGGTCTGATCGGACATGATTCCCCCCTTGATCCGATTTCACACCGCATGCCCGCATCTATCGATGCGGGCGGCACAGCCCCTTTTTCGCGCTCGTCTGCGGCGCTTCTTATTTGCGGCTCATATATGAAGTCCAGCCTATGGCGGCGGACGCGACGGCGATGCCACCGAGCACGTCCACCAGGTAATGCCCGCCCTCGGTGGGCGTCGAAAGCACGATCAATCCGCTCGCCAGTGCGCAAGGCCAGAACCACGCTCCGGAACGGCGCATCGCCCAAGTGCATAGAACCGCCACCGCCGCATGGAACGACGGCATCGAAACGAGGTCCTGCAATTTCGTCAAATCGACGCGCAACAAGGCGTGATTGCGAAGCAGCTCAAAATCGGAGAACTGCGAGAGATCAACTCCCGGACCAGGCGGGTAGTAAGTCCACGCGCCCGCGGCGGGCGCCAGTGCCGTGACGAACAACGTCGCGAGGTACGCGGCGGTGACCGCGGTCGCGAACGCACGCAGCTCGTCGAGCCTGGCGCTGAATGCGAGAACGAAAACCACGGCGATCATCTGCGGCATCAGCAGCGCATTGGCGAAGTGCAGCGTCTCTGCCAGCGGCGAGTGGGCACGCACGAAACCGAACCACGCGGGCCAGTGGAAGCCCAGAGCCGCATCGGCCCGTGAATACCATGCGTCGGCAACCGGCGTTCCCGTACCGAGGATCAAATAGTTCAGGACGGCGGCCGCCTGGCTGAAGATCACCAGGTAGAGGACCGTGTCGAGCGCGGCGCAGATCCTCTGCTCCGGACGAACTCGCGAATACACGAAGCGCAATATCAGCAACGCTGCGCCCGCCACGCCAGTCCGAACGACGCCGGCCGGCGCGAGCTCGATATGCGCCACTTCGAGCGCGATGAAATCGGTACCCGCAAGGACTATGCACAGCCACCAATTTAACAGTCTGATTTGGTGTACTGATGACTCCATCGGGATCGCCGGATTCTTCATGACAATCCCTCAGTCGCCGAGTTCGCTTTGGAGGACGGGAGGCGCGCTGCGTTCGATCGCGATGCGCCGAACGAGCATCCAAAGGGTGGCCGCCGTGATCAACGGCATGAACTGAAGTGGCGCGTGGCGGACCAGCAGCACGCCGGCGAGCGGCATCACCCAAAGCAAGACGAGCCACTCGCGCTCACCCCGCATCCACCCGTTCTTCATCGCGTGCTTGACGTACCACGCGATGAGCACGCCGTACCACGCGAGATCGTAGTCATAGAGGTACGGGCTCACGAGCAGGCTCGCGCAGATCAGCGTGGCCGCGCGCAGCGAATAGGACGACTCGCGGCCCCATGCGAAGCACACCGCCCCCGCAGCGAACAGCGCGGATGCGGCCTGCAGGCCATAGGCAAGCGCCGACGGTTCGTGAGCGAACTTCGCCATGGCGAACAGCGTCGGCATGCGGGCCAGCGCCGCGCGGCCGGTTTCGACGTAGCCGGCCGCCATGCCCGCGTTGTGCAGAAACGCGCTGAGCGTTCCGACGCCGAACACGAACACGGCGATCGCCAACGTCGATATCGCGGTGATGGCGAATGCCCCGAACGCACGCCACGAACGCGAACACAGCAGCGCGAGCGGAAAGAGCACGGCAAGATGCGGCTTCATGCACAGCAAGCCGAAAATCACCCCGGCGGCGACCGGCCGGCGCCGCAGCAACACCAGCCCGGAGCCTGCAAGCGCAGCGGTCAAGAAAGCATTCTGCCCAACGATCGCGACCAGCGCCGCGCCGGGAAATGCCAGCGCGACGAGCAGTGTTTGCCGGCTCGGGACGATGGTGTAGATCGTCTTGACGAACACCCCGTACGTCGTCCCGATGAATAGCACCGCCGCCAGCTTATAGGGCAGCAAGGCAAGCGGATAAACGAACAGCAGGAACGTGGGCGGATAGAGCCACGCGAGGATGCCCCCTCCATCGTGCGGATACGAGATCGCGCTGGTTTCGACCGCAGTCAGCAGCTTCACGTTGTAGGCATCGACTGCGTGTCCGTGCAATGCCAAAAACGACGTGCTCCAGAACGGAAGGAAATCCATCGCGAGCGGCGGAAGCTCCCCTCGTTCCCAATACAGGGCTCGAAACAGATAGATCAAGACGAACATCGCGTAGCAAGCGAGCGTCACGATCGAATAGGTCCGCAAGCGCTCGCCATTGAGCCAATGCGGCCGGCGCGTCGCACACGCCGTGGGCGACTCGGCCAACAGCGGCGAGCGCGCCATCGCTGTGTCGCGCGTGGAGATCGAGCTCATAGCGTGTCTCCTGAAGCGGCCCGGGCGCGGCGCAAGATCAAGGACATCACGAGCAACAGAATGACCGGCCCCACCTGCGGGAAATTCATCACACGATTGAAGTACTCGTAGAGCGGCAGGATCCACGCAAGCGCGAGGATCGGCTGCTCACCGCGAAGCCATCCGCCGCCAAGCCCCAATGCCATCACGCACGCCAAGGCGACACCGAGCCATGTCAGCTCGTAGTGCCAGAGGTACGGATTGGCGATCAGCGTGGCAACCGCAAAAATCGCGACCCGCAAGCGCACGTCCTCTGTGTTCCGCCAGACCTGGCATGCGGCCGCGATCGCGAGTGCGGCGACGGCTGCCTGAGCGATGTAGGCGGGCAGCAGCGGAACGTCGTTGATACGCAGCGCCGCGAATAGCGTTGGCGAAGCGAACCAGAACAGTTCGCCATGCTCGAGGAGAAACTCGCGCCCTATGGTCGTGTTCACCAGAAACATATGCAGCGTGTCGGTTCCGCAAACCAGCACGCTGACTAGCGCGAACGCAGCCGCACTGATCGCCGCCACCGCCAGAACACGCCACGCCCTAACAGCGACCAATACGAACGGAAACAGCAGCGCCATTTGCGGCTTGATCGCGAGCGCGCCGATGCACAAGCCAGCCAACCATGGCTTCCGATCGATCCAGTACACGGCGAGCGCGGCGAGCGCCGCGGTCAGCAGCGCGTTTTGCCCCATCACCGCATCGACGAACACGCACGGCAACGCCGTCACGACGAGCGCGCCCACGCGTGCCCCGCGAACCCACTGAGCCAGCCCGGACACCCGAAGGACGCTATGCGTGAACAACGCCACGCTGCCGGCAACGAACAAGAAATAAGCGATCGGGAACGGCAGCAGCGCAAGCGGCGTCACGGCCAACAAGAACGTCGGCGGATAGAGCCACAGCATGTAGTTGCCGCTATTGAAAAAATCGAAAAGCGCGACCTCTGCCTTCGCGAATGCGAGGTGATCGTAGACCTGCCATGCCGCGCCGTGCAGCATCACATGCGATGCCGCCCAAAAGACCGAAAAATCGACACCTGGCCTTTTGACAGCCGCTTCGTGAAATCCGTGGCTCGTACTGGCCCAGGCAGCAAGAATGACGACGTAAAGAACGAGTGCGGCGCAGCTGTACGTCACCAGCCGCCCTCGCGTCAACCAGCCGTCCACGCGGCGTGCTTCACACCGCGTCCCCCGACGTAGCATTTCCATGATCCCCCGCCTTTTTTTAATCGCCGGACGTGCTCTAGTTGGTTGTCCGGTCATGCTCTTTTATTTCGATTCCTAACTTTCTGAACAGACGATAAAGCCGGTTCAGATGGCTCATTGTTGGAACAAAATAATTCGACTTTCAACCCCGCGTTTTCCTAGCTCGAGTCGAGCGAGCTCATCAAACCCTTCTCAAAACGCAAAATCGAGGCCTTTTCCGGCCAATGAGAGGGGTCGCGTTTCAGCTTTGAAACGTTTCGGGCGGGCAGGCCACTTGAAAGCCGCTCGAAATCGCGAATTCGAAGCCAAATTCGAGTACGGGAAAATCCCTAGACAATGCTGTACGCCCAATTGGCACAGGGTTCCGCGCCACGCTATTTATCTTCGGATATAGCGCGGGCTTTGTCGCAACAACGTTACAGTTTCGGCGGCAGGTGCCAGGCGGAATAAACCGGGCCTCCCCCCGAAACCCTGATATTTCCTGGTATTTGGGGCACCTGGCCCACCCTTTGCATAGCGAAAAGCGCGAAAGTCGACGACGTGACGACCGAGTGCGAAGCAAGCAACAGGACGAACAGAACCTGAATCGCAAACGGCGTCACCCGCGGGGAGGGTCCTTCGCATTCGCTGCAGAAAGCTTCGATCATGAGTCGACGCAAACGCGAATGCGATCCGGACAAACGGTAACTCGTCGACTGACTCGCACAGCTCCGGTTTCGACCGGGGGCTGAAAAATAAACGCTGCAAGCCGGGGGGCTTTTCAAATGAAGAACGACGTTAAGACGCGATGGACCACGCGTAACCGCGATGCGGGAATCTCGATTCCCGTCGTCTATCAATCGATCAGGCAAGGCCGGCCGCCGGTCTTCGCCCCCGGTCGCGCGGCTCCTGTAGCCGCCCTGCTCTCTCATCCCGATTTCTGCCTCGTGCCTGGCGCGTTCAATCGCCCGGACAGGTCGAGACGTTTCGAATAGCCAGAATTCTCTGGCTTGTTCCCGCAGTGCCCGTAGTTCGCCGCCAAAGCCAATGCCGGCCAAGGCCATACCCATAGTTATCCTAAGGAGATCAACATGCAATTCGCCCTCAACCAAGTAAAGCGTTTTGTCCGCGACGAAGACGGTGTGACCGCCATCGAATACGGCCTCATCGCCGCCCTCATTGCGATCGTCATTATCGCCTCAGTCAAGCTCGTCGGCACGAACCTCAATCTCGTGTTCAGCGACGTTGCGGCAAGCATTTAAGCGACGTGCCGACGGACGAGGCCGGTTCAGCGATTCGTCTGTCGGCGCCCTTTCAATACCGGCCGGGCCCTGCGCCCGCGAAGCGCCAAGGAGTTTGTCGTGACTACACATATTTTTTCGCGATATCACGCATTGCGGAATCGGGTCGCTGCAACGAAGGTTCCAGCGGCTATCGAAAAGGGACTGCGCTTCGCGCGCGACGAAGAAGGCGTGACTGCCATCGAATACGGACTCATCGCCGCTCTGATTGCGATCGTGATCATCGCTTCCGTGCAGCTCGTCGGCACGAACCTCAATCTCGTGTTCAGCGACATCGCAGCAAGTATTTAGACGGGCCTGGACGGATGAACGGGTGGTGCAGATTCATCCGTCGCCCGACGAATTGAATCGTATTGCGCCGCCTACTGCGCGCCGCAATCAAGATTGGAGAGTGGAGGCCGCCATGACAGCAGCGCGCGAGTTTGTGACCCGGTTCCTGCAGGACGAGCAAGGCGTGACCGCCATCGAGTACGCGCTGATCGCATCGCTCATCGTGCTCGTCATCATCGTGTCAGTCGGCCTTTTGGGCACTTCCGTCACCAATCTCTACAACCAAATAGAAACCCAGCTCGCCGCCGCCCTCGGCTGAGCACTCGACAAACCCAGCGAGGCACACCATGTGGACCACTGCAATGCCGCCGCAACCGATTCCGATGTGCGTGATCGCGCTCGTATCCATCTGCGCCAGCACGGACATCGTTAGCCGCCGCATCCCGAACGTCGTGATCGCCATCGGCTTGATCGCGTCGCTCGTGGTCCAGGCATGGCTTCACGGGCCGCTCGCCGGCGGCGCGAACTGGCTTGCCGGCGTGTCGACCGGGTTCGCGCTCCTGGTGCCGTTCTACCTCGTGCGCGGCATGGCGGCCGGCGACGTGAAGCTGCTCATGATGATCGGCACGTGGGTCGGCCCCGAGATGACGTTTCACATCGCGCTCGCGACCTTCCTCATCGGCGGCGCCTGGTCGCTCGTCGTCACGATGAGCCGCGGCCGCACGAGGCAGCTGCTCTGGAACCTCTGGTCACTGCTCAACAACACGACGCGTGCTGGGCGCAATGCAGGCGCGATGCGCTATGCGCCGGTCGCATCGGTCGGATCGCTTCCGTATGGCGTGGCCATCGCAGCAGGGACGCTGGGCATGCTGTTCGCAGCGGCAGCGTAGGAGAGAAACCATGAACGAGCACAACACCGAACCCGGCAGTTCCGCGCAAGTCACGCGACTGCCGGACCCGACGCCGTCGCGCAGTCATCACGCCGCAGCGTCGGCAGCGATGCCGCGCGTACCGCGCACGCTCGCCGACACCGGCTTGCCCGCCGTGTTCGTCGCCCGGCTCGTGGCCAAGTCCACGCTGCTGCACGGCAAGTCGAGCTTCCTCGATCTTTCCGAGCGGCACCGCTTGCCGGTGTCGGTGCTCGAAGACGTGCTGCAGTTCCTCGTGCGCGAGCATCTCGCCGAGATCACGCACCGCGGGGCGACCGACGTCGACGTGCACTTCCGTCTCACCGAAGCCGGCCGCGCGGTCGCGATCGACGAAATGTCGCGCTGCAGCTACAGCGGTCCCGCCCCCGTCGCGTTCGACACCTATGTCGAGACCGTGCACGCGCATTCGGTCCGCAAGCAGCGCATCACGCAAGCCGACGTGCGCGCCTCGTTTCAGGACGTACGCGTCGACCCCGCGTTGCTCGACGCCGCCGCCGCCTCACTCAATGCCGGACGCCCTCTGATGCTGCACGGCCCGGCAGGCAGCGGCAAGACGTATATCGCCGAGCGACTCGGGCGGCTCCTGCGCGGCGACGTGCCAATCCCCTACGCGCTCTACGTGGGCGGCGAAATCGTGCAACTGTACGACCCGCTGCTGCATTACGACGCGCAAGACCAAAGCCGCGGCTCCGCCATCGACAAGCGCTGGCGCATCTGCCGCCGCCCCGTCGTGATCTCGGGGGGCGAACTGACGCTCGACGGCCTCGACCTGCGCTTCGACAGCAACGCCGGCTTCTATCAGGCGCCGCCGCACATGAAGGCGAACATGGGCCTTTATATCGTCGACGATCTGGGCCGCCAGCGCGTCGAGCCGCGCGATCTGCTGAACCGCTGGATCATGCCGCTCGATCGGCACATCGATTTGTTCACGCTGCAATCCGGCTCGCGTTTTTCGGCTCCGTTCGACGTGTGGCCGGTCTTCTCCAGCAATCTCGAACCTGCCCAGCTCGGCGACGAAGCCTTCCTGCGCCGGCTCGGCTCGAAGCTGCACGTCGGACCGCTTGCGCTCGAGGACTACCGCGCCGTGTTCGATGCGTACTGCGCCAACCTTGGGTTGACGTGCACGCAAGCCGTATTCGACTACCTGCTGCACCACTTGCACATGACGAGCGGCAAGCCGTTCATGGCCTGCTACCCGCGCGATCTGCTCGATCTGGTGTGCGCGTCGCTGCACTACCGCGGCGCGGCGCTCGAAGTGACCGAAGACGGATTGCGCGACGCGTGGCACAGCTACTTCGGCATGACGACCGATCACGACGGACCTTATTCGCCCGCCACCGAGCGGCCCGGCAGAAAGCTCGCCGCAGGCTAAGCGGCCCGAGTTCCACGTTCCAGGAGGAGTTTCATCATGAAAAACAGTCGCGCTTTCTTCATGCTTGCGATCGCCATGCTGGCGGGTATCGCCGCCGTCGTGTTCGCATCGAAATGGCTGATACAGACCTCGTCTAGCGCCGTGACGCCCGTCGTGGTCGCCACGGGCGACATCAGTCTCGGCGAGCCGCTCAACGCCGGCGAGATCCACGTCATCAATTGGCCGTCCGGCAGCGTGCCTCCCGGCGCCTTCACCGATGTGAAAGCGCTCGACGGACGCGTGGTGCGCGCAAGCCTCGAGCGCGGCGAGCCGGTGCTCGAATCGAAACTCGCACCGCTCGGCACCAAAGGCGGACTCTCCGCGGTCATCGGCGAAGGCCACCGCGCGATCACGGTGCGCGTCAACGATGTGGTCGGCGTCGCGGGGTTCGCGCTGCCGGGCAACTACGTCGACGTGATCGTGAACACGCAAGAGCCGGGCAAGGGCGACGCGCAGCAAAACAGCATCTCGAAGACCGTGCTGGAAAAGATCCTCGTGCTCGCGGTCGCTCAGCAAGTCAATCGCGACGACACCGCGCCGAAGGTCGTCAACGCCGTCACGCTCGAAGTCACGCCCGAACAGGCGGAAAAGCTCGATCTCGCGCGCAGCGTCGGCACGCTCTCGCTCGTGCTGCGCAACCAGGTCGACAAGGACACGCTGAACACGGACGGCGCGACGAAGCAGACCCTGCTCGGTCAGCCTCCTGTACCGGCTTCGGCGCCAGCGCCGGCCAAGGTGCGCGTGCACTATGCCGCGCGTCCCGCGCCCAAGCGCGACTGCGTCGGCGTGCTCTCGGGAGTCGCCGGCAGCGTCGAGTGTTTTTAACCGATCACCGAGTCTGAGAAACCAGGACCAGCAGCGCGCCGCATCACGCGGGCAAATACCAAAAGTCACGATGCTTACGCATCGAGTAACGGGGGCATGACGAAATGAAAACGAAACTTGACTTCTCGATTCACCGCGTGCCGCGGCACCTCAAGCCGCGCAGTGTCGCACTGGCCGCCATGCTGTGTGCCGGAATGCTGGCAACGCAGCCAGGCGGCGCACAAGAAGCCGTCGAGGGCGGCGCGATCTCCAAGGGCATGGTCTCAGCGCCCATGCCGATGAACCGCGGCCCCATGCAGATGACCATCAGCATGGCCCCCGTGCCCGCCGGCGCAGCCGGCGCCGCGGCAGCAGCAGCGGCGGCCATGCCGCTGCGCGGCCCCGCCTGCACGGGCGCGGTCCGCGGCCAAAGCACCGTCGTGGTCCCGCTCGGCAAGTCGATGCTGGTGCCGGTCGACGAACCCGTGCGCAACCGCACGGTCGGCAACCCCGCCATCGCGCAAGCGACCATGGTGTCGCCGCAAACGCTCTATGTGGTCGGCGTCTCCGTCGGCTCGACCAACATGATCGTGCAGGGGCGCAGCGGCCAATGCCAGATCATCGACGTCGTCGTCAATGCCGATGCGGGCGGACTGCAGAACTCGCTCTCGCAGCTGCTCCCCAACGAACGCAATATCCGCGTCTCGACGGCCGGGGACAATCTCGTGCTCTCGGGCACCGTGTCGAATTCGCAGGCGGCGGCGCAAGCGCTCGAGATCGCGAAGGTCTACGGCAACCACGCCGCGGCCGCAGGCGGTGGGCAAGGCGGAGGGTCCGAAAAAGGCGGCGTGCTCAACATGCTCGCCGTCGACGCGCCCCAGCAGGTGATGCTCGAAGTGAAAGTCGCCGAAGTCGACAAGACGCTGATCAACCAGCTCGGCTCGGCGGTCAACATCCAAGGCGGCTTCGGCTCGTGGACCGGCGCTCTAGTGAGCAACCTCTTGTCGGGCGCAGCGAGCGCCCTGGCGTTAAGCAAGTCGAACAAGCTGCCGCTCCAGTTCGCCCTGGACGCGCAGAAAACCGACAACCTCACCAAGATCCTCGCCGAACCGAACCTCGTGACGGTCAGCGGTCAGGAGGCGTCGTTCCTCGCGGGCGGCGAGGTGTTCATTCCGGTGCCGCAGAGCAGCAGCACGGGCGCGACCTCGATCGTGCTGCAGGAAGAGGAATTCGGCGTCGCGCTCAAGTTCACGCCGACCGTGCTGGCCGGCGGACGCATCAACCTCAAAGTCGCGCCGGAGGTGTCGGAACTGTCGCCGACCGGCGTCACGCTGAGCTCGACCAACGTGAGCGGCGTCTCGATCCTGCCGCTCATCACGACGCGCCGCGCCTCGACCACCGTGCAGATGAACGACGGAGAGACCTTCGCGATCGGCGGCCTCATCAACAACAACGTGACCGGCGCGTTGAAGGCGTTCCCGGGCCTCGGCGAAGTGCCGGTGCTGGGCGCGCTCATGCGCGACACGAATTTCCAACAGGACCGCACGGAACTCGTCTTCATCATTACGCCGCACCTCGTGAAGCCGCTGCCGAACAATCAAGTGCCGCTGCCGACCGACAGCTTCACGCAGCCGAGCGAAGCGGACGTCTTGGCGACGGGCAACATGGAAGGCCGCGGCGCAGCCAAGGCCGTAGCGGCTCCCGCAGGCACTGCACCTTCGAGCTCGCAGATGCAGGCTCCCGCTCCGGCCAACACGCCAGTTCCGGCTCCGGCGCATAACGAGCCGGCCGATACGGCAGTTGCGCCGAAGGAACCCGCGCCCGCCGAAACGCGCCCCGTGGCGACCACGCTGCCCGTCACCGTGAAGCCGCTGGTTGATACGCAGAACACGGGTACGTCTGCATCTGGAGCGCCGGCGCGCAAGGCTCCGGCCGGCGTTCCGGCGGCCCCCGGAACGCCGGTCCCCGTCGCCGACGGCCAAGCCGCGCATATCGCCCGCATCGAAGCCGACGCCGCTCGCATCGCCGCTGCGCAAAACCAGCAGCCGCCTGCGAAAACGCACAAGCCCAGCCAAGTGGTCTCCAACTGACCAGCCGCCAAGGGGAATCTCATGAAATCGACCACTCTCATCTTCGCTCGCCGGGCCTTGCTCGTCGTGCCGCTCACCGCCGCGCTGGGCGGGTGCCTCTCAAGCTCGCCGATCTGGGACGCGCATTTCGGCGAAGCCGAACGCGCGGTCACGCAGGCGCAGATCATCGATCCGCATGCGGGCGAGCACAACCCGTCGACGCCGGGCCTCGACGGCAAGGCCGCCGCCTCCGCCATGGACGCCTACGAAAAGTCCTTCCAGGCTCCGGCGCCGGCCGCCAACCAGTTCGTCATTGGCATCAGCTCGGGCAGCAGCAGCGGTTCGAGCGGCGGATCGAGCGGGAATTGATGTCAACGTAGGCAGGAGGCGATCATGCGTCGAGTACCCCAAAGCAGTGCACGAAACGGTATGCGTCGCCGCGAGTTCGGCGGCGTGTCGATCCTCGTTGCGCTGTCGCTCGCGATGCTGATCGCCTTCGTCGGATTGGCGCTCGATCTCGGGAAACTTTATGTCGCCAAGAGCGAGCTGCAGAACAGCGCGGACGCCTGCGCGCTGTCCGCGGCTCGCGATTTGACCGGGGCCACCTCGCTGTCGATCGCCGAAGCCGACGGCATCGCGGCAGCGCACGCGAACCGGGTCTTCTTCGAGAGCACGGCAGTTTCGGCGACGACGGACAGCACGGTCACCTTCAGCGATTCGACGAGCGACGCGTTCGAAAGCAAAGACGCCCTCACCTACTCGCTTGCCAACGTCAAATACGTGCAGTGCTCGACGAAGTTGACAGGCATTGCCAACTGGCTGATTCAGCTCGTCGCCCAGGTGCCTGGCGTGAACAACGCCAATGCCGCGAACCTGAGCACGTCGTCGGTCTCCGCCTCCGCGGTCGCCACGCTCGGCGCTTCGCAAACCACCTGCGCGATTCCGGTGTTCGTCTGTCAGGCAGGCACCGAATCGAGCACCGCGCCCGCGAACGAGACCTACACCGTAGGCGAGTGGATCGCGTCGAAATCCGGCTCCACACCCAACTACGGCCCCGGCAACTTCGGCTGGGCGGCGCTCGACGGCAGCAACAGCGCGAGCACGATCGCCTCCGAGTTGACAGGGAATTACTGCAGCCTGCCCGCGACCGGCACAAGCCTCGGCTCGACCGGCAACAAGGTGGCGGATTCGGGCGCCTGGAACACCCGCTTCGGCATCTACGGGACGTCGTACAAGGACCCCACCTCCGGCACGCCCGATTACACCGGATTCGACTACAACACGACGACGTTTTCGGCCGGGGCCAACGCCTATAGCGACTTTGTCAGTAGACGCACGACCTTCGCGCCGTATCAGGGGGACAGCGCCACCGGCCAAAACACGAAGGGCACGGACACGGCGAGCTACTACTCGACCTATGGCGCGGATCGCCGCCTCGCGCTTGCGCCCGAGCTCAACTGCAACACGCTCGCGGCCGGCCATTCGGCGCCGGTGGTCAGGTGGGACTGCGTGTTGATGCTGGACCCCATGGATTCAGGCGGCGGCGCCGGCCCGGTCCATCTCGAGTACGAAGGCTCGTCGACCGATCCCTCGGTGCCGTGCGCCACGCACGGCATCCCGGGCAGCGGCAGCTCGCTCGGCCCGCAAGTGCCGATGCTCGTGGAATAGGGAATAGGAGATCGACGTGAACAACCCCCACGCTCACATTCGTTCGCTGCCCCCCGAGGGGGCGGATGCCTCCCTTGGGGCGGCCCGGCGGGAGGCATCATGAAAACCCGCCTCCCCTCGCGCCGCGCAACGCGCCGGTCAATGCAAGGTGTCGCCGCCGTCGAGTTCGGCATCGTGCTGATTCCGCTCGTGGTGCTCGTCTCCGGCCTGGTCGAATTCGGCCACGCGATTTACCAGTACGAGACGCTCACGAAGTCGACGCGCGACGCCGCCCGCTACCTGTCGACCTATCTGCCGAGCGACCCCGCGTACCCGCTTGCGTCGGCCCAATGCCTCGCCGTGTACGGCAGCACGAGCTGCCCCAGCTCCGGCGGCACGCCGCTCGTGGCGGGCCTGACGACGTCGATGGTCGTCGTGTGCGACGCGTCCCACACGACCGGCTGCTCCGATGCGTCGGACCCGGCGCAGTTCAGCAACGTGACGACCTACGACACCAACAACGACGCGGTCAACGCATCGAGCCAGACCGGCAGCATCAACCTCGTCGAAGTGAAGATCAAAGGCTATCCGTATTCGCCGATCGAGCCGTACTTGCAAACTACGATCCTGAATCTTTCGGCCCTGACGTTCAACAACATCGTGACCGTGATGAGGCAAGTATCATGAGCCGCCACCTCACCTTCAACGGTTCCCGGCCGAGCCGCCAGCGCGGCGCCGCCGCCGTGGAGTTCGCACTCGTCGTCGGCATCCTTTGCACGCTCCTGGTCGGCATCGTTGAGTTCGGCCGCGTCCTCTTCTATTGGAATACCGCGACCGAGGCCGTGCGCCGGGGCGCGCGCACCGCCGTCGTCTGCGACGCCGACGCTGCCGTCATCAAGAGCAAGATGACCGCCATGCTGCCGTTGCTCAGTTCGTCGAACGTGACCGTGAGCTACGCGCCCTCAGGCTGCGACTCGGATCCTTCTACGGCACGCAACACCTGCACGTTCGTCACCGTCAGCGTGACCAACGTCAGCGTGAAAACAATGATTCCATTCGTCCCGCTCACGCTCACGATGCCACCCTTCTCCACCACGTTGCCGCGCGAAAGCATGGCGTCGTCGACGGGCGGCAGCGCTTGCTCGTAACTCTCAACATTACGGCACCTACGATCATGATTGAGATCCTCACCACTTCAAAAGACGCCGCGCGGCTTGCACAGGTTGTGCGTCTGATCGGCGATTGCGGCAACTATCGGACCACGCGCGCCGTGGGCAGCCCCTCGCTGCTGTTGGAGCGCGGAGACAGTCTCGACGCGTTCGACGTGCTGATCGTCGATGCCGACTCGCTCGCGGATGCCGAACTGCCGGTCATCACCGACCTGTGTCATCGGCACAAACGCATGACCTGCATCCTGCTGATGCAGGATGCGTCGCCCGAGACGCTGATCGCGGCGATGCGAGCCGGCATTCGCGACGTGCTCGGCTGGCCGCTCGACCAGCGTTCGCTGTGCGATGCGCTGCAGCGCGCCGAAGGCCGCTCCGCGCTGCACGGCGCGCACGAGACGCAGGTCATCTCGTTCATGTCGTGCAAGGGCGGAACCGGGACGAGCTTCGTCGCGAGCAACGTCGCGCAAGCGATCTCGGGGATCTACAACAAGCGGGTGTTGCTCGTCGACCTCAACCAGCTGTTCGGCGATGCGGCCTTCCTGATCACGAGCGATACGCCGCCCTCGACGCTGCCCCAGGTGTGCGGGCAGATCGAGCGCATGGATTCCGCCTTCCTCGAGACGAGTCTGCTCCACGTCACCGACACCTTCCACGTGCTCGCGAGCGCGGGCGATCCGGTCAAGGCCGCCGAGATCAAGGAAGAGCGGCTCGAATGGATGCTCGGCGTCGCGATTCCGCGCTACGACTTCGTGATCTTCGATCTCGGCCAGACGATCAACTCGCTGTCGATCCTCGCGCTCGATCGCAGCGACGAGATCCACGTGGTGCTGCAGCCGAGCATGCCGCACGTTCGCGCCGGACGCCGCCTGCAGGAAATTTTCGTGTCGCTCGGCTATCCGCCCGACCGCATGCGCCTCCTCCTCAACCGCTATAACAAGCACGGGCAGCGTGCGCGCGCCGCCTTGGAGGAAGTGCTGGGGATGCAGCCGCACCAGGTGCTGCCGGACGAACCCGAAATCGTCACCAACGCGATGAACGAAGGTGTGCCGGTATCGGCCATCAGCCGCAACAGCGGCGTCGCGCGCGGTTTGCAAAAGCTCGCGGAAAGCCTAGTCCGCGGGCAGTCCGCGGCGGGGCGTGGACGCGAGCGCGGCGAACCGGGCCTAGGCCGGTTCTTCGGGCTGCAGCGCACGCCGAAGCTCAAGACCATGTAATCGACACTAGATAAACCAGCTAAAACGGGACAAGGAGACCATCATGTCGCTGCGCGATCAGATGTCCACGCAATTCATGCAGTCGTTCGGGGAACGCGACAGCGCAGGACGCGCGCCCGGCATGGCGCGCGCCGCGTACCAGAAGCTCAAGCGCGACGTCCATCAGCTCGTGCTCGATCGCGTCGAGCTCGAGCGTCTTTCCCGGCTCGGCACCGATCAGGTCCGCCAGGAAGTCAGCACGCTGATCTCGCGCATTCTCGAAGAGGAGAAGGCGCCCGCCAACGACTTCGAGCGCAAGCAGCTCGTGATCGACGTCTACGACGAGATGTTCGGCTTCGGCCCGCTCGAAGTGCTGCTGCGCGACCCGACGGTCTCCGACATTCTCGTCAACACCTCCCAGCAGACCTACGTCGAACGCAAAGGCAAGCTCGAGCTGACCGACATCACGTTCTACGACGACGCGCATTTGATGAAGGTGATCGAGAAGATCGTCTCGCGCGTCGGACGCCGCATCGACGAGTCGAGCCCGATGGTCGACGCGCGCCTGCCGGACGGCTCGCGCGTGAACGCGATCATCCCGCCCTCGGCGATCGACGGGCCGCTCGTGTCGATCCGGCGCTTCGCCGTCAATCCGCTGCAGGTCTCCGACCTGGTCGAGCTGCAGAGCCTCACGCCGCCGATGGCCGAATTGCTTGACGCCTTGTCCAAGGCGAAGGTCAACATCCTGATTTCGGGCGGCACGGGCAGCGGCAAGACGACGCTCTTGAACATCCTCTCGGGCTTCATTCCGCCCGACGAGCGGATCGTCACGATCGAAGACGCGGCCGAGCTGCAACTGCGTCAGCCGCATGTGCTGCGGCTCGAAACGCGCCCGCCGAACATCGAGGGACGCGGCGAAATCACCCAGCGCACACTGGTGCGCAACGCCCTGCGCATGCGCCCCGACCGCATCATCCTCGGCGAAGTGCGCGGCGCGGAAGCGCTCGACATGTTGAACGCGATGAACACGGGGCACGAAGGCTCGCTCGCCACGATCCACGCGAATACGCCACGCGACGCGCTCACGCGCCTCGAAAACATGATCAGCCTCGCCGGCCTTTCGCTGCCGCCGAAGACGATGCGCCAGCAGATTTGTTCAGCGATCGCCGTCGTCGTGCAAGCAACGCGCCTGAACGACGGCAAGCGCAAGATCGTCAGCATTTCCGAAATCACGGGCATGGAAGGCGACATCGTCAACATGCAGGAAATCTTCACGTTCAAGCGAACCGGCGTCGATCAGAACGGTGGCGTGCGCGGGCGGTTTTGCGCAACCGGCGTGCGGCCGAAATTCGTCGAGCGGCTGCAGGCTTTCGGCATCAACTTGCCGGATCAGCTCTACGATCCAAACCGGCACTTCGAAACCAAGTGACCGGCGTGAGCCGATGGATTCATTGAACTGAAGGGTGTCTCTGGAGACTTGCATGGACCCGACCTTCTACGCTTTTCTTGTGCTGGTGTTCGCGGCTGTCGTGCTCGCGTTCGAAGGCATGTATCACTGGTGGCAAAATCAGCACGGCGTCGCCGCCAAGCGGATCCAATCGCGCATCCAGGCGCTGTCCGCCGGCGGCCAGGTGAACAAGGAGCGCTTGACGATCCTGAAGGACCGGATGCTGAACGATTCGAAGCCGCTCGACCGGATGTTCATGCAGCTGCCGCGCGTCAAAAAGCTCGATCTCTTGATCCAGCAGTCGGGGATGAAGTGCCCGGTCACACGGCTGATCGGCATCAGCGCGGCACTGCCGCCAGTCGCACTCGCGGTCTCGACCTTCCTGCCGGTGCACGTGCTCTACGTGGTGCCCGCCGCGTTGTTGACAAGCGCACTGCCCTGGCTCTATGTCAAGCGCCGGGTCACGAAGCGCCTGCGCCAACTCGAGCGGCAACTGCCCGACGCCGCCGACATGATTTCCCGCGCGTTGCGCGCAGGACACGCGTTTTCCGGCGCGATCGGCATGGTGAGCGCCGAGTTCGCCGAGCCGATGGGCGGCGAGTTCCGCATCACGTTCGACGAAATCAACTACGGCGTACCGATCGGCGATGCGTTGATGAATCTCGCGACCCGTGTGCCGATCGACGATTTGCGCTACTTCGTGATCGCGGTGCTGATCCAGCGCGAGTCGGGCGGCAATCTCGCGGAAGTGCTCGACAACATTTCCACGCTGATCCGCGAGCGCCTCAAGCTGTTCGACAAGGTTCGCGTGCTATCCGCGGAAGGCAAGCTGTCCGCCTGGGTGCTGGGATTACTGCCGTTCGTCACCTGCGGATTCATGATGCTCATCAACCCAACCTTTCTGGAAGTCCTCTGGACAGATCCGGCCGGATTGAAGCTGGTCGAGACGGTGCTGGTTTCGATGGTGTTCGGGGTCCTGTGGATGCGGAAAATCATCAGGATTCGCGTGTAGTGCCTAGAGCCTGTTCAAGCTGATAACAGGGCCTAAAAACCCGGCTCGGGGCAGATCAAGATAAAGAGGGAATGCCATGCAATCGCCCAATTCGATGAACCTGTTGTTGATGGTGGGCCTGTTCGTCGTCGTCTTCGCGGCGGCGTTCGGCGCGATGCTCATGTTCTCGCCGCGCGACATGCGGCGGCGCATCGAACAGGCAGGAGGCACGCGCGTCGCGTCTCCGGCCGATGCCGAATCGACAGGGACCGAGTGGCTCGAAAAGCTCGCGGTCATTTCGCAGCCGATTTCGAAATTGTCGATCCCGAAGGACGGCTGGGAAGGCTCCACGCTGCGCGTGCGGCTCATGAACGCGGGCTGGCGCTCGCCCAGCGCCGCCGGCGTCTATTTCGCCGCGAAGACGCTGCTTGCGCTGGCACTGCCGCTGATCTCTCTGATCTGGCTCGCCAGGACCTCGCTCACCGAAGAGCCCATTAACCTGTCCGCCATACTGATCGGGCTCGGCGGCCTGGGATACTACATCCCAACCATCGTCCTCACCCGTTGCGTGCAATCGCGCCAGCGCACCGTGATGGAAGATTTCCCCGATGCACTGGACTTGCTGACGGTTTGCGTCGAGGCCGGACTTAGCTTCGACGCCGGGCTTCTCAAAGTCGCCGACGAAATCAAGCTGCGCAGCAAGGTGGTAGCCAACGAACTCGACCTCACGATCCTCGAAATGCGTTCGGGCTTCGCCAAGGAAAAAGCGCTGCGCAACCTCGCGATCCGCACCGGCGTGGAAGATATCGACTCGTTCTGCGCGATGTTGATTCAGGCCGAGCGCTTCGGCACGAGCATCGGCAATTCGTTGCGCGTGCTGTCCGATACGCTGCGGACTCGGCGCCGGATGAGAGCTGAAGAAAAGGCGGCAAAGATCGCCCTGAAGCTGCTTTTCCCGCTGATTTTCTGCATCTTTCCCGCCCTGCTGACCGTGATTCTCGGGCCCGCATTCATACACATCTACCGGGTGCTCTTGCCGACCATGGCGGGCACCGGAGGCTAGGACCGGTACACGCACTGAACTTGTGGCACCGCGCTGATCCGCAGTGCGGCGTGCGTTCGCGGGCCCCCTAACGGCCCGCTTTTTTTAAACACGACTTCTAAACTCGAAGACCCCCGCCAGCTCGTGCTTCCAACGAAGCTGGCTTTCGATGGGCGGCTTGTCATGCGCCCATCCTTTTTTTTGGCGCGATCGAATCGCGCCATCGCAGCGAAGCGCGACTCAAAGAGTTGCCTTAGCCAAGCCGCTAGGAGTTGACGCGCTCGCCAGCCGGATCGTACGGCGCCTTCACATGCACGGTCACATCGAGCCGCTCTCCGGCCAGATCGATCTGAAACCGCCCGCTCTTCAAATAGTCCGCGTCCACGGCAGCGCCATCGGCAACGACGTACCCGAGCGCCACCGGGCACCCCAGCGTATGCCCGAACGCGGCCGAACTGACCGAGCCCACCGCCATCCCATCGCGCAGAATCGCCTCGCCGCCCCATAGCATCTTGTCGCTTTGTCCATCGACGGTCAGCGCAACGAGCTTGCGCGCGAGCGGCTGGCCTTTGCGTTCGAGCAGCGCCTCGCGTCCGCGAAACGGAATGTCCTTGCCGAGCTTGCACGCGAAGGCGAGCCCCGCTTCAAACGGATCGCGATCAGGCGACAGCTCGCGTCCCCACGCGCGATACGCCTTCTCGATACGCAGCGAGTCGAGCGCGTAGTAGCCCGCGTTGACGAGGCCGAACGCTGCGCCCGCCTCCATCAGCGTCTCGTAGACGCCGACCGCGAATTCCACCGGCACATACAACTCCCAACCAAGCTCACCGACGTAGGTGAGACGCGTCGCGCGCACCGTCGCGTAGCCGATATCCACCTCGCGGCTCGTGCCGAACGCAAACGCTTCGTTCGAGAAATCGCTCTTCGACACTTGCTGCAGCAACGCTCGCGAATTCGGCCCCATCACGGCGAGCACCGCGTATTGGCCGGTCACGTCTACGACCGTGCAGTCCTTGTCGCCGGGCAGATGCTTTTCGATGAAGTCGAGATCGCGCACGGTTTGCGCCGAACCCGTGACGAGCAGGTATTGATCGTAGGCGAGGCGCGTCAGCGTGAAATCCGACTCGTAACCGCCGCGCTCGTTGAGCATGCCGGTATAGACGGTCTTGCCCGGCTCGACCGCCACGTCGTTCGCGACGAGCCCCTGCAGCACGGCTTCGACGTCGCGTCCCTTGAGCAGGAATTTCGAAAACGACGTCAAATCGAACAGCGCCACTTGCTCGCGGCAGGCGCGATGCTCGGCCGCGCTCCACGCATGCCAGTTCTGCTGGCCGAAGCCGTATTCAATCGCGGGCGTCTCGCCTTTCGGCGCGAAGAAGTTCGCGCGCTCCCAGCCCATCTTGCTGCCGAAGCACGCGCCCGCGTCGCGTAGGTGCGCGTAGAGCGGCGAGCGCCGGAACGGGCGCGCGGTATCGAGCTCGCGATTCGGCCAGGGCATCGCGTAGTGCAGCCCCAGCGTCTCCTTCACGCGATCGTGCAGCCACGTGTCGTTGCCGTTGAAGCGCGCGAAGCGGCGAATGTCGACGGGCCACAAGTCCATCGTCGGCTCGCCCGCCATGATCCATTCGGCGAGCGCCATCCCGGCGCCGCCCGCCGATGCGATCCCCATGGAGTTGAAGCCCGCGCCGACGTAGAAATTTTTCAACTCAGGCGCTTCGCCGACGATGAAGTTGTTATCAGGCGTGAACGACTCCGGGCCGTTGTAGAACTGCCGCACCTGCGCCGTTTCAAGCGCGGGCACGCGAATCAGCGCGTTCTGCATCAGGATCTCGAACTGATCCCAGTCGTCGGGGAGCAACTGGAATTCGAAGTTCGCGGGGATGCCCTCCATGCCCCACGGCTTCGCGTTGGGCTCGAAGCCGCCCATCACGAGTCCGCCCACTTCCTCCTTGAAGTAGATGTAGCCGTCCGGATCGCGCATGACCGGCAAGTCGGGATGCACGCCCGGGATCTTCTCGGTGACGATGTAGTAGTGCTCGGCCGAATGCAGCGGCACCGTCACGCCGCACAAACGGCCGATCGCCTTCGCCCACTGGCCGCCGCAATTCACGACGATATCGGCGCCGATCGTGCCAACGTCGCCGTCCTTGGTGCGCCACTTCACGCCGGTCGCCTTGCGGCCGGCGTCCGTACGCTCGGTATCGATGCCCGTCACGCGCACGTTCTCGACGATGCGCGCGCCGCGCATCCGCGCCCCGCGTGCGAGCGCTTGGGTGAGATCGGTCGGGTTCGCCTTGCCGTCACCGGGCAGCCAGACAGCGCCGAGCAGATCGTCGGTGCGCATCACGGGCCACAGCTCGCCCGCCTGGCTCGCGCTGATCACGTCGCACTCGACGCCATACGCGCGCGCGACCGCGGCGGTGCGCTTGAGCTGCGTCATGCGCTCGGCCGTGCGCGCCACCGACAGCGATCCGCATTGCTTCCAGCCCGTCGCGAGGCCGGTGTCGGCTTCGAGTTCGGCGTAGAGCTGGGTCGAATAGCGAATCAGCTTCGTCATGCTCTCCTGCGAGCGCAATTGCCCGACGAGCCCTGCCGCATGCCAGGTCGTGCCGCACGACAATTGGCCTTGCTCGAGCAGCGTCACGTCAGTCCAGCCGGCCTTCGCGAGATGGTAGGCGACGGAACAGCCGATGATGCCGCCACCGATGATGACAACGCGCGAATGCGACGGAATGCCTGAGCTCATGGAAGTCTCGTATAGGGACGAAGCGGGGATGACGGTGTGCTGGGGCGCTAAATTGGCGCCCTGTCACGGCGCAACATAATGCCACTATTTGCGTCATGATGCCACATCGATGTGACAAAAATTAGGCAAGACAGCCCGTCCTCCGAAGCAGAGTCCAGCGTGATTTTCAGGGGTTTTCCCGCGACCTCATTGAGTCCCGCCCGTTTTTTTTATATAACCACACGATCGGGGAGACACCTGAACGATCGGGGACCGGCGGATGAGAAAGACAATAACCAGCCTTGAGGGGTTGCGCGGCGCCGCCGCGCTTTTAGTCGTTATCTATCATTCGAGCCTAGGTATCTCGTGGATGGCCTGGGCGCGCAACGGGTATCTTGCCGTTGATCTGTTCTTCGTTCTGAGCGGCTACGTGATCTGCACGGCATACGAGCAAAGGCTCGATGATCCGACAGAATTTCGAGTCTTCATGATTCGCCGCTTCGGGCGCCTTTGGCCCGTACACATGGTCACGACGGGCCTGTACTACGTGAGCCTGAATCTAGGCGTGATCGCGGCCGTTTTCGCGGGGTATGCACACGGGCCGGCCGTGCTTCCGAACGTAGGCGAATCTGCAGCGCTCGTCTCAATGTCTCACGGTTTATTCCCGTTCGATCATTTCGTTGGATCGTACGCCAACTGGTCCGTAAGCGATGAGTTTTACGTCTACATCCTTTTTGGTGTTCTGTGTCTCGCGTTGCGTGGACGCGCGCGTGTTGTTGTCTATGCTGCGCTCGCGATTGTGGGATACGCCCTAGCCGTGACGACAACGGTTCACGTGCGGAAGTGCGTTCCGACCGCGGATTGTTTCAACATGACGCTGGGGTTCGGATGGACGCGTTGCCAATTTGGGTTCTTCGCTGGAACTCTGATTGCGCACTTCCGCGACGCACGCATATTCCACGTCCTGCGAAAGCCACCTGCACAGGTTTGCGTACTCGCGGTTGCGGTCGCATTCTTCGCGTGCGCCCATCGCCCCCCGTTGCTTGCGCTCGCCGCGCCTTTCGTATTCGTGCCATTGGTCGTATCCCTCACCGACAATCGCGGCCCGGTTGCCGCATTGTTCGATGCTCAGCCGTTTCAATACCTAGGACGCGTCTCGTATTCGGTCTATCTCGGGCATGTGATCTTCCGCCCAATCTTCGCAATCGTGCAGCCAACGACATCGTGGCAAGTGCAAGCGGGCGCTATCACGCTATTCATCTTCTCGTCATTCGCGCTGGCTCACTTCCTGTACACCCGCGTGGAAGCGCCGTACCGCGCACGCATCTACGCATGGTCCGACCACTTCCGCGCGAACGCGCCGCGCGTTGCGATCGATTGAGAGTCCGCGGGGATACCGCTTGTAACGGCTCTCGAACGCGTGTCGCATCGACCGTTTATCGAGCTTATTAATCGCACAGACCATCACCTCGCCGCATTTAGGATTCCCATCAGTTCATCCGGGGAGATGTCGTCGGTTTTTATCGCATCTCCGGCGACCTTCCCGACCCGACCAGATGGCTCATCACCGAACTTGGCCAAGTCCTGAAAAATAAGTTGGCCCCACGTGCGACCCCGTGCTTGGACAAGCAGGCCGCCCTCGCCGATCTTCCCGAGCTGGATAGCGGCGAAGCCAAGCCGGTCGACAAGGGCCGCCACTGAGGCGCTGGCCTCCCCATCGTCGCTGGAGACGAACACGACCCGCTTCCCGCCCCGGGGCGTCTTCGCCCCTTGGGCCAGGACGCCCGCCGGCAGATGGTTGAACGCCTTCACCACCTTCGCTCCCGCGAACGACTTCGCAAGGGCCGCGGTCGACGGCAGCCCGCCCAATGCCTCGGGTGAGACGCCGAACGCGTTGGTAGCGTCGATCACGATCTTCCCCTGCCAGTTTTCGGCGGCCTGCGCGACCTCCTGATGCGCAGCGAAGGGAACGGCCACGATGACGACATCAGCCTTGACCGCCTCCTCGATCCGCCGGGGGACGAGCGACGGGCCGATCTGCGCCGCGAGCGCATCCAGCGGCCGCCTGCCTGCTACCGCGACTTCGATCCCCTGGCGGGCGAAAGCCTGGGCGATGGCCGTGCCGATCTTGCCAAGCCCGATGATTGCGTAGCTCATAGAACGCTCCATTTCTCGAGTCTCAAACTTGACCGATGCCGCCGTCGTTCATCAAATCCGCCCCTGTCATGTAGGAACTCTGGTCGGACGCCAGGAAGAGCGCCGCGCTCGCCATCTCCTCGGCCCGCGCGAGCCGGCCGAGCGGGACCATGCTCTGGTACATGCTCACCAGGTCCTCGCGTGGCGCCATCTGCGCGTCGAGAATCGGCGTATCGGTGACGCCAGGGCTGAGCATGTTGACGCGAATGCCGCGATCCTTGAACTCCGCCGCCCACGTGCGGGCATAGGAACGCAACGCCGCCTTGGTCGCCGCGTAAGCGGTGTGGCCAGGAATGCCCATGAGGTGCATTGCCGACGAGACCAAGATGATCGATCCCCCACCCGTCATCAGCGGCAGCAGCTTCTGCACGAGGAATACGGGGCCGCGCGCCATGAGGTTGAACGCCTTGTCGAAATGCTCGGGCGTGATGGTGTCGATCGAAGCCTGTTTCGTATAGCCGGCGTTCGACACGACGATATCGACGACACCCTTTTCTTCCTTGACGGCAGCCGCGACACGGTCGAGGTCGTCGAGGTTCGCCGCATCGGCCTGGATCGCGGTGACGTTGCGTCCGATCAGCTCGGCGGCCTCGGCAAGCTGCGCTTGCCGGCGGCCGAAGATAAAGACGTGTGCGCCTTCGGCGACAAACCGCTGGGCGATTGCTAAACCGATGCCGGTTGTCCCGCCGCTAATGACGGCGACTTTGCCTGTGAGAGTGGGCATGGGGACCTTCTGTCTGTTCGTGAATGACAGGAAGATCGTAATTGCCGTCGCCGGCCATGATAATCAGCGGATTTTTCATAAGACCCATTCTCCAAAAGAATTGGTCAAATCAGCGGCAATCACGCAATCTCGCGCATGACGCGTCCTCGGGAAGACTGCAATGGATCGGTTTCACGAATTGAACGCCTTCATCGCCGTGGTCGAAGCAGGCGGTTTTACCGCTGCGGCGCGCAGAACCGGCGAGACACAATCCGCGATCAGCAAGGCCATCGGCGCGCTGGAGAAGCGCCTCGGCGTGATGCTCTTCAACCGGAGCACGCGCAGCGTGACCCTGACCGATCAGGGGCAGCGCTACTACGATCGGACCAAACCGCTCGTCGCCGAGATGGATGAAGTCGACAGCGAACTGGCCAGCAGCACGCTCGATGTCTCGGGTTCCATCAGGATCGCCGTCTCGTCGACTTTCGGCCGGCTTCACGTCCTGCCGCTCATCCCCGAACTGCTAGCGCGCAATCCCGGCCTTGAGGTCGATCTCGTGCTTTCGGACTTCGTGCGAGACATGGTGGAAGACCGGATCGATCTGGCGATCCGAGTGGGCCCGGTCGATGATCCCGACGCGGTCGTCAGGCGCGTAGGCGGCACCCCTCTCGTATGCGTCGGCTCACGTCGCTACTTCGAGCAACGCGGCATACCCAAGAGCCCTGCCGAACTCGTCGATCACAATTGCCTTTTATATGGCGGTCTGCTTGAGTCGGCGAATTGGCCGTTTGTCGGGCCGGAAGGCAGATTCAGCGTGACCGTTCACGGCAATCTGTCGTCCAACAGCGTCGAAACGATCCGGGCCGGCGTGCTGGCCGGTGTGGGAATCGGCCTCTTTGCCAAGGTGTCGCTTGCCGGTGAACTCACGCATCCGGACGTGATCACCGTGCTTGACGAATTCATCCGCGACGTCAGAGACGTCAGCCTCGTCTGGCCCAAACGCCGCTATGTGCCAGCGCGTGTGCGCCGCGCGACCGACTTCTTTGCCTCGGCACTTCCGCCGCGTCTTTAGTCTTTAGGTCAATGGAATCGACCGGAGCGCTGTACGGCCTCGCTCACCGACGCGTTAGAGCGACTGTTGTCGGCGGCAAACCGAGAGCACGAGTTGCCTGAGCCAACGATGAGCGGGGTCGGCCTCTAAACGGGGATGCCACATCTGCGACACCGTAATCTTCTCCGTTGCAACGGGAAGCTCGAAAACGTAGGCGCCGTCGCATTCGACACCTTCGCCGTGTTCTGTCTGTATGCCCAGGAACGATGCGGGGACGAGCGCGATGAGATCCGAAGCTCGAGCCACGGTCAGCGCCGCGGGAAAGCCCGGAACCACCGCCACGATGGTTCGTTCGAGACCTAATGCAGCCAACGCATCGTCAACCGGTCCGTTTGCGCGCCCGTGTCGTGAAGCGACCACGTGGCCGAAAGCGGCATAGCGTTCAGCTGTGACTTGGCGCTCGAATTCCAGCGGATGACCTTGTCTGACGACGCCCACGAAACGATCGCGGAACAGCGCCTGCAAGCGCACCTCCGGACCCATCTCGCCCAAAACGCCAATCTCGAGGTCAGCCGAGCCGTCACGCAAATGCGTCGCGGTCTTGTCGAGTTTCGGTGCGAAGCGCAAACACACATGCGGCGCAACCGCCGTTGCCGCAGCGATCAGCCGCGAACCCAAGGCGTCGACGAAACCGTCGTTGGCTCGAATCGTAAAGGTGCGCCGCAACGTCGAGAGATCGAGTTCCGTCTGGGAGGGACGAAGCAAGGCGCGAGCTTCAGTCAGCGCATTGTGCGTGCGTTCGCGAAGTCCCTCGGCATAGGGGGTCAACACCATACCTCGCCCCGCGCGGACCAATAACGGATCGCCGGTCGTCTCGCGCAGGCGAGCCAAGGTTCGGCTCATGGCCGAGGCGCTCAAGCCGAGCCGCCGCGCGGCATTCGCCACACTGCCATCGGCAAGCAATGCGTCGAGCGCAATGAGGAGGTTCAAATCGGGTTCGGGCATGCCTGATCGTAGCACTGGGGGGCGAGACATGGCGTTCGGCGCAGGTTATGAATGCATCTGCTGCGCCTTCCGGCATGTCTGTCTCATCGATATATTCGATGTACCGACTCGTGGTCTCGCTTACAAGGAGCTATACATGCAAGACGTCTCTGCGCAGAAAACCGTCCTCCTAATCGGCGCATCGCGCGGCCTCGGATTCGCCATGGTCGAGGAGTACCTCAAGCGTGGCTGGCGAGTGATCGCCACCGGGAGGCAAAGCTCGACAGACGAGCTGCGCCGGCTATCAGAAAGCACCGAGGGCGCGCTGGAAGTCGAAACCGTCGATATCACGCATCCCGATCAGGTCGCCGCGTTGCGCGGTCGTCTCAAGGATCGACGACTCGACGTTCTGTTCGTGAACGCGGGCGTCATCAACGACGTTCGCGAAACGATCGCCGATGTCTCGACCGAGGAATTCATCCGTGTGATGGTGACGAATTCGCTCAGTCCAATGAGAGTGATCGAGACGCTTCAAGATCTCGTTCATGCAAACGGAACGATTGGCGTGATGTCGTCGGGCCAAGGCAGTGTCGCGAACAACGTCAACGGGAATTTCGAGGTCTATCGGGGCAGCAAGGCCGCGCTCAATATGTTCATGCGCAGCTTTGCCGCGCGCCACGCGGATGACCCGCGAACCTTGTTGCTAATGGCGCCTGGCTGGGTACGAACGGACATGGGAGGACCCAACGCCCGTCTGAGCATCGATGAGAGCATCCCGAACCTGGTCAACACGATCGAGGCTTACGAAGGCCGCTCGGGATTGCATTACTTGGACTATCTGGGAAGAGTCGTTCCCTGGTGAGGAGCGGCGGCGAGCGCTGGCGCATCATCCGTCCGCTCCGATCGCTGGATTCGACCATCGATCAATCCTGCCCAGCGTTACTCGACCGACATGGCCTCATCCTCGGCCCACGCCGAATAGTCGCTATACCCACGCGCATCGCCACCAAACAAAGTGCTCGCGTCGAAATCGGCCAGCGGCAGACCTTGCTCCAGGCGGCGCGGCAGATCCGGGTTCGCAATGAACTTACGGCCGAACGCGACAAAGTCGGCATAGCCGTTCGACAACACCCAGTTCGCGCGCTCGAAGTCGTATTTGCCCGCCACGATGATCGGTCGCGAGAAGCGCTCGCGAAGCTCGCGCCGGAACGTTTCCGTGAATTGGGGCTCGTCGTCCCAGTCGGCTTCGACGAGATGCAGGTAAGCGATGCCACGCGCCTGCAGGAAGGTTGCGGCATCGAGGATCGTCGGCAGGATGTCGGGGCAAGCCATGCCGCGCGCGGTCAGGAACGGCGCGAGCCGAATCGCTGTACGCTCGGCGCCGATCTCATCCGCGATCGCGTCGATGACCTCTTTCAAGAACCGCAGCCGGTTCTCGCGCGAACCGCCGTATTCGTCAGTGCGGAGATTCGAGGTCGTGCGCAGAAATTGGTCGATCAGGTACCCGTTCGCGCCGTGAATTTCCACGCCGTCGAAGCCCGCTTTCATGGCGTTGCGCGCGGCCTGACGAAAGTCCTGCACGACCTGCCGCACTTCTTCCGTGGTGAGCGCGCGCGGCGTGGGCGAATCGACCATCGCGCCTTGTCCGGTCGCTGGATCGACTTTCCAGATCTGTCCATCGAATTCGACCGCCGAAGGCGCGACCGGCAACTCGCCGCCATGAAAGTCCGGATGCGACAGCCGACCCACGTGCCAAAGCTGCAGGAAAATGCGGCCGCCCTTCTCGTGCACGGCATCCGTGACGAGGCGCCAGCCCGCGATCTGTTCATCGCTGTGGATGCCTGGCGTAAACGAATAACCCTTGCCCTGCGGCGAAATCTGCGACGCTTCGGTCACGATCAACGCGGCCGACGCGCGCTGTGCATAGTAGATCGCATTGGTCCGGTTCGGCACGTCGCCCGGTTGCGTGCTGCGGGCGCGCGACATCGGCGCCATCACAACCCGGTGTTCGACATGGCGCCCCGCCAGCGTGGCGGAACTGAAAAGATCAACGTGGCTCATGGTAAGAATCGCTCGTGAAGTTGAATGAAGGGATACCGCTTGCAGTGGTGTCCATTCTGTTCACGCGCCGCGTTCTTGATAATTGGCCTCGTTATTGAAGGATCTTCAATCCAGACGGAAAAATGGAAGGTGACTGTCTGCTTACGCCCGCCGCGTCCCGCTGGATCAGCGAGACTGCGAACGCATCACCGATTCAGCGGCTTCCTGCACCTCCTCGCCCGCCCCCGCTTCGCGATCGAGCACCGCGCGCGCACGCTGCATATCGATCGCACGCTCCCAGCGCGCGACCGCGATCGTCGCGACGCCGTTGCCGATCAGGTTCGTCACCGCGCGCGCTTCGTTCAAGAAACGATCGACGCCCAGCAGCAGCACGAGCCCGGACACCGGAATCTTCTGCATCGAAGCGAGCGTCGCCGCCAGCGCGACGAAACCAGCGCCCGCGACCCCGGCCGAGCCCTTCGACGTCAGCAGCAGCACACCGAGCACGAGCAGCTGGTCCCAGATCGACAGATGAATGTTCATCGCCTGCGCCACGAAAATCGCCGCCATCGTCAGATAGATCGCGGTGCCGTCCGCGTTGAACGTGTAGCCGGTCGGCAGCACCATGCCGACTACCGGCTTCGTGCAGCCAAGCTTTTCGAGCTTGATCATCATCTGCGGCAGCACCGCTTCCGTCGAGGCCGTGCCGAACGTAATGAAGATTTCGTCCTTGATGTAACGCAGGAATTTCCACAGCGAAAGTCCGCACAGCCGCATCACGATGCCGAGCACGACCACCACGAACAGCACCGACGTCACATACAGCGCCAGCATCAGCTGGCCGAACGAGGCCAGCGTGCCGATGCCGTACTTGCCCACCGTGAACGCCATGCCGCCGAATGCGCCGATCGGCGCCGCGTACATCACGATGCGCACGACGCCGAACATCGCTTGCAGGAACATGTCGAGCATATCGACGAACGGCGCGGTGCGCGGCCCGAGCCGCGCCAGCGCGATCGCCAGCAGCACCGAAAAGAAGATCACCGGCAGCATCTCGCCGTTCGCAAATGCGCCGACGACGCTGTTCGGCACGATGCTCATGAAGAAATCGAGCATGCTGTGCTGATGCGCGCTGTGCGCGTACGAGCTGATCGCCGTGCTGTCGATGTGCGCCGGATCGATGTTCATGCCGCTGCCCGGCTTCAGCACGTTGACGACGACGAGGCCGATGCCGAGCGCGAGCGTCGATGCGACTTCGAAGTACAGCAGCGCTTTCACGCCGACGCGGCCCGCCTCGTGAATGTCGTTCATGCGAGCGATGCCGACCACGACCGACGCGAAGATGATCGGCGCGAGCAGCATGCGGATGAGGCGGATGAACAGGTCGCCGAGCGGTTTCATCTGCGAACCGAGGTCGGGGAAGAAGTGGCCGACGAGCACGCCGGCAATGATCCCGATCAGCACCTGGACATAAAGCTTAGACAAGTACTTCTTAAGGCTTGAGCCTTGCATGAGTGTGTCTCCTGTCGGGTGCCCCTGGCGCGTTGGCACTTAGGGCAACCCCATGCTTCGCATTGCACGGCGCCTTCTACGAACGCCTATGGTCGCTTCGAATCACGCCGTCAGCTTGCGCATTTCCGCGTAGAGGTCGGCCTTGCCTTCGAAGCCGATACCCGGCAGGTCCGGCATGGTGATATGTCCGTTGTCGACTTTGACGCCATCGGGAAACCCGCCGTACGGCTGGAACAGGTCCGGATAGGATTCGTTGCCGCCCAGCCCGAGACCCGCCGCGATATTGAGCGACATCTGATGGCCGCCATGCGGAATGCAGCGGCTCGCCGACCAGCCGTGCTGATGCAGCATCTCAAGCGTGCGCAGGTATTCGACGAGGCCATAGCTCAGCGCGCAGTCGAACTGCAGCCAATCGCGGTCCGCGCGCATGCCGCCGTAGCGGATCAGGTTGCGCGCGTCCTGCATCGAGAACAGGTCTTCGCCCGTCGCCATCGGCTTGTCGTAGTAGTTGCGCAAGGCAGCTTGCAGTTCGTAGTCGAGCGGATCGCCCGGCTCTTCGTACCAGAACAGGTCGTATTGCGAGAGCGCCTTCGCGTAGCGGATCGCGGTGTCGAGATCGAAGCGGCCGTTCGCATCGACAGCGAGCTTCTGACCGTCGCCGAGCACGCTCAGGATCGAATCGATGCGGCGCAGGTCTTCGTCGAGCGACGCCCCGCCGATTTTCTTCTTCACGACCGTATAGCCACGGTCGAGATAGCTGCGCATTTCGTCTTTCAGCTTCCCGTGGTCTTGGCCCGGGTAGTAGTAGCCGCCCGCTGCGTAGACGAATATCTTGCGGTTGGGCTGCCCGTTGCCGTAACGGTCGGCGAGGAGCTGGAACAGCGGCTTGCCTTCGATCTTGGCGACTGCGTCCCACACGGCCATGTCGATCGTGCCGATCGCGACCGAGCGCTCGCCGTGTCCACCCGGTTTCTCGTTCTTGAACATCGTCGCCCAGATCTTGTGCGGATCGAGGTTGTCGCCGGCATCGTTGACGAGCGAGGCCGGGTCCGCTTCCGTCAGACGCGGGATGAAGCGCTCGCGCATCAACGTGCCCTGCCCGTAGCGGCCGTTCGAGTTGAAGCCGTAGCCGACCATCGGCTTGCCGTCGCGAATCACGTCGGTGATCACGGCGACGAGGCTCAGCGTCATCTTGCTGAAGTCGATATAGGCATTGCGGATCGGGGAACTGATCGGGACAGTTTTCTCGCGGATTTCGACGATTTTCATGAAGTCTCCAGGGACACATCGCACGTTGGCGGGAGCCACATGCTTCGAGGAGCCGCTAGGTTAGGCGCGAAATCGAGCGGTATGATTCACTGAAAGTCACTTCTTTATTAACTTTCGGTGAAAACTGACATCGCCTCTCAACTGCAGTTTTTCGTGCTGCTTGCACGGCATGGGAATTTGTCGGCGGCGGCTCGCGAACTCGATCTGACGCCGCCCGCGGCGACCAAACGGCTGTCGCAAATGGAAACGCGGCTCGGCGTGCGGCTCGTGAACCGCACCACGCGCAGCATCAGCCTGACTGCCGAAGGCGAGACCTATTTGCATCACGCGACGCGCATCCTCGCCGAGATTCGCGAGATGGAAGACGCGGTCGCGTCGAGCCGCTCCGTGCCGCGCGGGCTCTTGCGCGTGAACGCGACGCTCGGGTTCGGACGCACGACGATTGCGCCGTTGGTATCGGAATTCGCGAAGCGCTATCCGCACGTCGAAGTGCAGCTGGACCTGACGGATCGGCCAGTCGATCTGGTCGAGAGCGGCATCGATCTGGCGATCCGCTTCGGCTCACTGCCCGACAAAAGGCTCAACGCGCGGCGCGTGATGTCGAACCGGCGCTTTCTGTGCGCGTCGCCCGCGTATCTGGCCCGACACGGGACCCCGGAGACGCTCGCCGACCTGGCCCACCATCACTGCATCGTGCACCGGCAAAACGACGATGCCCACGGCGTATGGCGACTCGTGCACGGCGATCACACCGAGGTCGTGAAGGTGCACGGCATGCTGTCGAGCAACGACGGCGACATCGTACTCGGCTGGGCGCTCGACGGTCACGGCATTCTCGTGCGCTCGGAATGGGATCTGGCGAAATATCTCGAGAGCGGGCGGCTGCGCGTCGTGTTGCCCGAATTCGTGCAGCCGTCCGCCGATCTCTTCGTCTACTACCCGAACAAGCGCAATCAGTCTGCACGCGCCCGAGCGTTCATCGATTTTCTGGTCGAGCGATTCAAGCATGTGGGGATAACGGCCGCGGCTTGAGCATCGAAGCCGGCTGCCCTCACCAGACATGCGGCACGAGCCGATACCGCACGCGCGACCGATACGCGTCATACCCCTCGAGCTGCTCCGCAAGCACGCCCTCTTCGCGCACCGCTCGATAGGCGAGCCCCGCCACGATTAGTGGCACGAAGGCGAGCCCCCACCACGACCCGAGCAACAGCGCCATGCCGACGAGATAAAAGATCGCGCACGAATACATCGGATGCCGAACGTAAGCGTACGGCCCCGTGTCGATCACCTTGTGTCCGCGCTCGCTTTGAATCTTGACGACCGGCGACGCGAAGCTGTTCTCGCGAAACACCATGCAAACGAAGAAGATGCTCCCGGCCATCAACGCGCCGCCGATGCCTTGCAGCCACGGCGACACCTCCGACCAGTGAAAGCGCCGCGCGTCGAGCCCCATTAGCACGAGCCACGCGATCCACGCCACGGCGGCACACATCATGAAGATCTGATCCCAGCGCTTCTGTCCGCGCTGCACGAATACCGTCATGCGCTCGGCGAGCAGCGCCGGATCGTGCTGGGCGAGCCAGATGCCCGAGGCGAAGCTGAGCAGCGTCATTTCGACGAGAAATGCCCAGCCGGCCGGCCATTGCGTGGTGCCGGCCGCGCCGAACAGCAGCGCGCCCATGATCACCACCCAGGCCAGCGTGTTGACGATGAGACGGGGAATCACGGCGCTAGCCCTCCTCGCGCACGGCGACGCGTTCGAACACATCGGCGACATCGATGCCCGAGAGATCGATATCGAAGCGCTCCGTCAGCTCGCGCTCGAGTTCGCGTGCGCTGCGGATCTTGTGCACCGTGCTGCTGCCGTCTTTGGCGCGCTCGGTCAGCGTGTCGTTGAAGAGCGTGACGCGTCCGGGCGGCAGCACCCGGCTCACGACCAGATTGTTCGTGAAGCGCGATTCGGGGTGCGCCGTCGTGTACCAGTTCGCGACTTCGTAGTCGATCCACTCCGCTTTCTGCGGCAGGAAGCGATACACCTTCGGGTAGCCCTCCGGCGTCCGCAGTTCGAGATCGAAGGCGCCCGTGGCCGACACGCTCAATCGAAACGACTCGAGACGCGTTTGCTGCACCACGTCCGGCACGAAACGCAGCGGCGACGTCAGCGTGACGCTGCCGAACCCGACGTCGGCGAGCCAGGCTTCATCGTTTATCTCAACCCGCAGCAGCATGTGCGAAAGCGCGGTGATCGCGTCCGGCGCCCGGCCCCAAAGCACCCGCGCGATATGCGGCGTCACGCGAAAACCGAGCTGCATCAGCACGTGCGCGAACAACGTGTTCTGCTCGAAGCAGTACCCGCCGCGACGGCGCTCGACCAGCTTCGCCACGACCGACGGCAGATCGACGAACACGCGGCGCCCGGTCAGCGGATCGAGATTCTCGAACGGGATGCGCTGCGGATGCAGCCATTGAAGTTCTTGAAGCACTTCGAGCGTCGGTGCACGCGGACCGGTGTAGCCGATGCGTTCGAAATAGCGGTCGAGATCGAGCGGTGGATGCTCCTGCGTCATCTAATCCCCCTAATCAATGTAATGCGAACCGTATCGAATCCAGTTCAGGCTACCTCAGTTCGGACGAATGCGCGCAGCCCGCGAAGCCTATGACAAGGGCGATCCGCTGCTTCGATATTTTCATTTTTATTACGTTTAAATTTCATTTTTATTGTTATGAACTAGCCAATTTGAAGCACTTCGTAAATTCAAGCATTACGCCCTAGTAATATGGATGCGAATCATTCGCATTTGTATTGACGATGCCATTCCGCATGAGTACGATCTCGTAATTCGCTGTATTGCTCGGCCGTTCTGTACGGCAGCACATAAGAGCGATTCGCCACAGACCGCCAAGACAAGAATCGCCAACCTTGGCTACCTGCCAGATCTAACAACAAAGGACTCCGATGAAGCTTGCTTCGTCCATCGCGCGCGTCGCCAAGAAGGGTTCGTACGGGGATGCGCCGCGTGGCGCACATCTACCTTCGCGTTTGCCTGCGCTCCGCCGCCTTGCGATTCACACGGCTTTCGCTTGCGCTTCGATTGCAAGCACCTCCGCGGTTCATGCCCAAAGCTCGGATGCTACAGAAGCGCCCGAAGCCGACCTCAAGATTCAAGCGCAGCCGACCAACCAATGGACCGGCCTGTGGACCCGCCAGAATCTGCTCGGCGACATCGGCGGCCTGCGTCCGTGGCTCAACAAGTACGGTATCAGTTTCGGCCTCCAGGAAACGAGCGAATACCTCTACAACACGCGCGGCGGCCTCGGCACGGGCGGCACGTATGACGGCTTGACGACGATGTCGTTGCAAGCCGATACGCAAAAGGCGTTCGGCTTGCCGGGCGGCCTGTTCAACATCAGCGCGCTGCAGATTCATGGCACCAACCTCTCCACGCGCTATCTCGGCACGCTGAATACGGCGAGCGGCATCGAAGCGCAAGACACGACGCGCCTGTGGGAGATGTGGTACCAGCAGTCGTTCCTCAACAAGAAGGTCGACGTCAAGGTCGGCCAGCAGAGTCTCGACCAGGAGTTCATGGTCAGCTCGTACGCGGCCACCTTCGTCAACACGATGTTCGGCTGGCCGGGCCTGCCCTCGTACGACATGCCGAACGGCGGCCCCGCCTACCCGCTCGCCGACCTTGGCGTGCGCGTGCGCGCGCAGATCACGCCGTCCGTGACGGTGCTGGCCGGCGTGTTCGACAGCGACCCGCTCGGCAACGATCAGACCAACCTGAGCGGCACGAACTTCAACCTGCACAACGGCGCGCTCTATATCGGCGAAGTGCAGTATGCGATCAACCAGCCCGGCGACGGCGCGATGGAAATGCCGGGCGACGCGAAGAGCGGCAGCGGCGGCCTGCCCGGCACCTACAAGCTCGGCGTTTGGTACAACAACGAGACCTTCGCCGATCAGTTGCAAGACGGTACGACGCACCGTGGCGACTACAGCTTCTACGCCGTGGCCGACCAGATGGTGTGGCGCCCCGACCCGGACTCGCCGCGCAGCCTCGGCGTATTCGCGCGCGTGATGGGCGCGCCCGGCGACCGCAACGAAGTGAGCGTCAGCGCGAACGCCGGCATCGTGATGAAAGCGCCGTTCAAGGGGCGCGACAACGACAGCGTCGGCCTCGGCCTCGCCTACATCAAGGTCGGCAACCACGCCACCGCTTTCGACGTGAACAACGGCTTCGTGCCGCGCGGCAGCGAAACGGCGCTCGAAGCCACTTATCAGTATCAAGTCACGCCGTGGTGGCAGTTGCAGGCCGACGCGCAATACACGTTCAACGCGGGCGCGGGCCAGAACCCGAACAACCAAACGCAAGCGTTGCGCAACACGTTCGTGATCGGCATGCGCACCAACATCACGTTCTGAGGCTTCAGGCACCAGCACTTTTTCGCAATCGACGACTGACGGCGGTACAAACATGAAACCACTCTCGCTTACGAAATCCGGCGCACGCGTCGCGCTCGCGGCAGCCGCCGCGGCGGCCGCGCTCGCCGGCGCGCAGGCGGCCTACGCGGAACCGCAAGGCTTCCTCGAAACCGTCCACAAGCACACGACGCTCATCAACACGGTGCCCGACAACGGCGACCAGAACCCGTACGCGATCGCGGTCGCGCCGGTGACCTCGGGCGCGTTCAAGAAGGGCGACGTGCTGGTCGACAACTTCAACAATTCGGCCAACCTGCAAGGCACCGGCAGCACGATCGTCGACTATCACCCCGACACCAAGCAGATGACGACGTTCGCGACGATTCCGCGCGACTTGAAGGAATGCCCGGGCGGGATCGGCTTGTCGACGGCGATGACGGTGCTGAAGTCGGGCTGGGTGATCGTCGGCAGCACGCCGAGCAATGACGGCACCACGTCGACCAAAGGCGCCGGCTGCCTGATCGTGCTCGACAACCAGGGCAAGGTCGTCTCGACGATCACCGGCGAAAACATCAACGACCCGTGGGGCAACATGGCCGTCGTCGACAACGGCGACACTGCGACGCTGTTCATCTCGATGGCGGGCTTCGGCGTCGGCCGCGCGGATGCGGTCGGCCCCGACGGCGACCCGCCCGTGTTCAAGCAGGCCACGGTGCTGCGTGTCGACCTCGACGTGCCCGCCGGCAAGCCGCCGGTCGTCAAGAAGCAGACGGTGGTCGCGAGCGGCTTCGGCGCGCAGGCCGACAAGGGCGTGTTCCTGGTCGGACCGACCGGCCTCGCCCTGTCCGCCGACCGCAAGCTGCTCTACGTGTCGGATGCGATCGGCAACCGCGTCAACGTCATCGAAGATCCGCTCACGCGCGATTTCAGCGCGGGCGTCGGCCGCCAGCTCACCGCCGACGGCCTCCTGCACCGCCCGCTCGCGATGGATACGGCGCCCAACGGCCACCTGCTGGTCACGAACGCGCTGAACGGCCAGGTCGTCGAGATCGACCCGGCTTCCGGCAAGCAGATCTACGCGCGCTGGATCGACACCGACAAGGCCCAATCGCCCCCGGGCAACGGCGACTTGTTCGGCCTCGTCATGACGCCCGAAGGCGACGGTTTCTACTACGTCCAAGACGACGTGAACACTCTGGTACTGGCGAAATAACATGACCGACGATACCAAGCCGCCGCAGTGCCCGATGCGGCGTGGCTTCCTCAAAGCGAGCGGCGCCGCGGTAGCGGCCGGCGCGACGCTGGGAGCCGCGCTCGGCACGAGCGCCGCGAACGCGGCACAGACCCCATCGGGGTCCGCGCACAAGCCCACGCATGACGGCGCGCACGCGGACGATCCGCAATTCGCGGTGGAGCCCTTTTACGGCGTCCACCAAGGCGGCGTCGTCACGCCGCAGCAGGCGCATACGTACGTGGCCGCGTTCGATCTGACGACGACCAAACGCGAAGACGTGATCGCGCTGTTGCGCGCATGGACCGATGCCGCCGCGCGCCTCACGCGCGGCCAAACGGCCCAGCCGTTGCCCACGGCCGACGACAAGCCCGCGCCCGATTCGGGCGACGTGCTCGGTCTCGGCGCGGCCGGCCTCACGATCACGTTCGGCTTCGGCCCAGGTCTCTTCACGAAAGACGGCAAGGACCGCTACGGTCTCGCCGACAAGCGCCCCGCCGCGCTCGTCGACTTGCCGCGCTTCAACGGCGACCAATTGGTGCCGGAGAAATCGAGCGGCGACCTCTACATCCAGGCCTGCGCGAACGACCAGCAAGTCGCCTTCCACGCGGTGCGCCAGCTCGCGCGCATGGGCTACGGCAACCTGCAGATGCGCTGGGGCCAGGCCGGTTTCCTGTCGGGCCCGAAGGGGCAGACCGCGCGTAACCTGATGGGCTTCAAGGACGGCACGAACAATCCGCCCACCAAAGACCCCGCGCTGATGAACCAGTTCATCTGGGCCGGCGACGAAGGCCCGGCGTGGATGAAGAACGGCACCTACGCCGTGTTCCGCCGCATCCGCATCACGATCGAGCACTGGGACCAGATGGAAGTCGGCTTCCAGGAATCGGTGTTCGGGCGCCACAAGTACAGCGGCGCGCCGATCGGCAAGAAGAACGAGTTCGACGAGCTCGATCTCGACGCCCAGGACAAGGACGGCAATGCGCTGATCCCCGACAACTCGCACGTGCGCCTGTCGACGGCCGCGACGAACAACGGCCAGCGCATTCTGCGCCGCTCGTATTCGTACAACGACAGCACGAATTTCTACATCGAACGCTGGCCGCCATGGCGTCAGGAAACGGAGTACGATGCCGGGCTGATTTTCATCGCGCACCAGCGCGACCCGCGCACCGGCTTTATTCCGATCAATGAGAAGCTCGCGAAGCTCGACATGATGAACCAGTTCACGACGCACGTCGGCAGCGCGATCTTCGCGATCCCGCCGGGCGCGAAGGAAGGTTCGTTTATCGGCGCGGAGCTGTTCGAGGCTTGACAGACGTCACCGCGACGCCAACAAACACAGATATTCGAAGAGGATTTTGGATCATGGCAGGTGTGAAGTTCGGTACCCGGCTCGCCGCAATCGGCGGCGCAGCGGCACTCGCATTGGCGACACTCGGCGCGCTGCCGACGGCAGCGCACGCCGCCTCGCTCACGCTCTACAGCGCGCAGCACGAGCAAGTCGTCGACATGCTCACGAAGGACTTTGAAAAGCAAACCGGCATCTCGGTGAAGGTGCGCAACGGTGAAGGCCCCGCGCTCGCCGCCCAGCTCGTGGCCGAAGGCGGCGCCACGCCGGCCGACGTCTACTTCACCGAAAACTCGCCCGAACTCGTGCTGCTCAGCGAGAAGGGCCTGCTCGGCAAGGTCGACGCTTCGACGCTCGCGATCACCCCCGCGCGCTACAACGCGCCGCAAGGCGACTGGGTCGGCGTGCTCGCACGCGAAAACGTGCTCGCGTACAACACGGCGAAGCTCCAGCCGTCGCAACTGCCCGCCTCGCTGATGGATCTCGCCAAGCCCGAGTGGAAGGGCAAGGTCGGCATCGCGCCGTCCGACGCGGACTTCCTGCCGGTCGTCTCGGCTGTGCTCGCCGAAAAAGGCGAAGCCGCGACGCTCGCGTGGCTGAAGGGCCTGAAGACGAACTCGCAGATCTTCGACGACGACGAAGGCGTGGTCGCCGCCGTCAATCGCGGCGCGGTCGCGACGGGCGTGGTCAACAACTACTACTGGGCGCGCTTGCACGCCGAACTCGGCGACAAGGGCACCAAGAGCGCGGTCTATCACTTCGGCAATGGCGACATCGGCGGGCTGATCAACGTGTCGGGCGCGGCGGTGCTCAAGGCATCGCACAACACCGATGCCGCGCAGAAGTTCCTCGCCTATCTCGTGAGCGAACGTGCGCAGAAGCTGATCGCCGGCAGCCACATCAGTTTCGAATATCCGCTGCGCGCAGGCGTGGCGCCCGATCCGATCCTGAAGCCGTTCAACGAACTGTCGCCGCCGGCGCTCACGCTCGAGCAACTCGGCGACGACAGCAAGGCCGGCAAACTGCTTCGCCAAGCTGGACTGCTGTAATGAACGATGATTGTTCGCTGGGAGGCTGAATGAGCAACGCCGCCGTAGCGGTCACGCCATCTCCCGAAGCCGCGGCGCGCGCCCGAAGGCGCTCGCCGCGGGGGCTCCTCGCGGCCGCCGCCATCGGCGCGCTGCTGGTCCTGATGCCGCTCGCGTTCACGGTTTACCGTGCCGCGAGCTTCGGTCTTTCTGACGCCGAGGAGTTGGTGTTCCGCCCGCTCGTCGGCGAACTGCTGCTCAATACGCTGTTGATCACCGTGACGGCGACGCTCGCGTCCGCCGTGCTCGGCACCGCCGCCGCGTGGTTCATCGAACGCACTCACCTGCCGGGACGCCGCGTGTGGGCGCTCTTGATGGCCGCGCCGCTCGCGATGCCCGCGTTCATCACGAGCTATGCGTGGGTCTCGCTGTCGCTCGATTTGCAGGACTTCACGGGCGCCCTGCTCGTCATCACGTCGACGTATTTTCCGCTCGTTTATTTGCCGGTCGCCGCCGCATTGCGCGGCATGGACCCGGCCCTCGAAGAAAGCGCGCGCTCGCTCGGCTGCGGACGCTGGTCGACCTTCGTGCGCGTCGTGCTGCCGCAATTGCGTCCGGCGCTCCTCGGCGGGATGTTGCTCGTCGCGCTCGGCGTGCTGTCCGAGTTCGGCGCGTTTTCGCTGTTGCGTTTTCGCACCTTCACGACCGAGATCTACGCCGAGTACCGCACCAGCTTCGACGGCGGCGGCGCGTCGATCTTCGCGTCGCTGCTCATGACGATGTGTCTCGTGTGCCTCGTGCTCGAAGTCCGCGTGCGCGGCAAGGCGCGCTACGAGCGCGTCGATCGCGGCGCGCGCCGCGCGGCGCAGCGCTATCCGTTGGGCACGGCGCGCTGGCCCGTCGTCGCGGGCTTCGCGGCCGTGGTCATCGCGACGCTCGGCGTGCCGCTCGGCATGATCGCCTACTGGCTCACGCAGCCGGGCGCGGCCGCCGTCACGCCCGCCGACGTCTCGCCTGAGCTGCTCTGGAACGCGGCCACGGCTTCGCTCGGCTTCGGCGCCGCCGCCGCGCTCGTGACGACGCTGCTCGCGCTGCCGCTAGCGTATCTGCTCGTGCGCTATCCGGGCCGGATCGCGACGCTCTTCGAGCGCACCGTGTTCATCGCGCAAGGCATGCCGGGCCTCGTGATCGCGCTCGCGATCGTATCGCTCGCCGTGCGCTTCCTGTTGCCGCTCTATCAGAGCGCGACGCTGCTCGTCGTCGCGTACGCGATCCTGTTCCTGCCGCTCGCGCTCGTGAGCGTGCGCGCCGCGCTGATGCAGTCGCAACCGCGTCTCGAAGAGACTTCGCGCGCGCTCGGCCTCAACGCCCTGCAAACCATGTGGCGCGTGCTGCTGCCCCTCGCGGGGCCGGGCCTCGGCTCGGCTGCGGCGATGGTGTTCATCTCCGTCGTCACCGAATTGAACGCGACGCTGCTGCTCTCGCCGATCGGCACGCAAACGCTCGCCACGCGCGTGTGGACCGACACCTCGGCGCTCGCGTTCGCGGCCGCCGCGCCCTACGCCGCGCTGCTCGTCGGCATCTCGCTCCTGGCGTCGGGCGTGCTGTTCGCGCTGCTCGGCAAATCGGCGGTGCTCGAGCGTTGATTAAGGACGCGCCGGGAGAGCGGCGCCGGCGAACGAATTACGAATAGAGTCTCATCGATGAGCAATCTGAACATCAGCGGCTTGAAAAAGTCGTTCAACGGCACGGCGGTGCTGCACGGCATCGACCTGACGGTCAAGAGCGGCACGCTGCTCGCGCTGCTGGGACCGTCGGGCAGCGGCAAGACCACGCTCTTGCGCGTGCTGTGCGGCTTCGAGGAAGCCGACGCCGGAACGGTCGAGATCGACGGCCGGCGCGTGGTGGGTCCCGGCCTGCACATGCCCTCGGAGCAGCGCCGCATCGGCTACGTGCCGCAGGAAGGCGCCCTGTTCCCGCACTTGTCCGTGGCCGACAACATCGTGTTCGGCCTGCCGCGCACGCTGCGCCGCGCGCGCCATCGCGTGGACGAATTGCTCGAGCTCGTGGGCTTGCCCGCCTCGTATGCCGAGCGCGCGCCGCAGCAGCTCTCGGGCGGCCAGCAGCAGCGCGTCGCGCTGGCGCGCGCGCTCGCGCCGTCGCCGACGCTCGTGATGCTCGACGAGCCGTTCTCGTCGCTCGACGCGGCGCTGCGCATCGAAACGCGCCAAGCGGTCGCCGATGCGCTCGCGGCTGCGGGCGCGACAGCCGTGCTCGTCACGCACGATCAATCGGAAGCGCTGTCGCTTGGGCATGAAGTGGCGGTGCTGTGGCGCGGCAAGCTGATCCAGACCGCGACGCCCGAAGCGCTCTACCGGCGGCCGGTGTCGCGCGAGTTGGCGTCGTTCGTCGGGGAAGCGGTGTTGTTGCCCGGGGTGGCGGCGCGCGATGCGGTGGACTGCCAGCTCGGGATGCTGAAGCTCGCGGCGCCGGCGAACGCCGGGCCGGTCGATGTGATGGTGCGGCCGGAGCAGATACGTATTTTGCCGGCCGAGGCGGCCACTGCAGGCGCTCTCGCGCAGGGAGAAGCGTCATTGCATGCGGCGACGGTGCGCGAAGTCGCGTTCTTCGGCCAGGATGCAAGCATCGGCCTCATGCTCGACGCGGCGCCGGATGTCGCGATCCGGGCGCGCGTGCCCGGATATTTGAGTCCGCAGGTCGGCGACAAGGTGAGCGTCGCCGTCGATGGGGAAGTTACGGCGTATCCGCGTGGGTGAGCTGGGTTGTACACGCTAGGCTTGCGCTTGCGGCCACGTCAAAGGCCAATGCATCAGGACGATTCCATAATCGAACGCTCCACGAAGTGCCACCGCTCCGATTCAGGATTGAACATCGCCAAATGGCGGCTCGTCACGTCCTGCATGCCGGTCTCCATCCATAGCGAACTGACTGCGTTTTCAGCCGCCCGTGTGCAGCGATCCTCATCCCAAGTACTCAGCGCCTCCAGCGTTTCGCGCCATGCAAACAAGCCTGCTGACTCATGCAGCTTGTCCAATTCCAAGAGCGTGCCCTCGTCGACCTCGAATCGGTGTGGCTCATCGCTGGCCGACGTGATCTGTATCCGCCCCCACATGCGGGGCATTCCATTTAGTCGCGTCAGCAACCTTCCTCGATAAGCCGACCACGCGAGATGCAGGTGCGCAACCCGCCACCGGCCGGAGCCCTCGTGAAACCACCGACAGTCGATGTTCGACGCACGCATCACGTAAAACCGCCGCCCCGGTTTCAGCTGCCAGATTGCTTCGATTCGCGCGTCGATAGGCGAGAGAAAGCACCGTATCGCTCGCCCTTCCGGAAGGTCGTCCAACATGGGTGAAACCGTACCCGGCTCGCTTTCGGCATAAACGACGTATGCCACTGGGGCGGTAAAGAATCCTGGTTCCGTTCGCGAATTCACGACTTCCCCCTCACGCATTCGCTGCATTTGCCGAGCGATATTCATGCATTGCGTGCCGCACGCTCTCTCCGGCGTAGCGCGTGCGGAATTGCAGATAGCCGCCGCTCTCCCATGGCGCGTTGCGCGATGCCAGACGTCCTTTCACACCGCTAAACGGCTTGAAGCCCGCGTACGAGTCGTGGCAATAGTTGGTGAAGAAATTGAGTTCCACCTGACGCAGATTGCGGGCTGTGATCAATTCGAAGATGCTGCGCCGATCTCGCGGAATGCGCGCTTCCGCCCGATACGCGTCGGCACGCTCCGATTCCGCCAACGGTAGATCCCAAAGCTTGCCCTTCAGCGAGAACTGCGCCGTGTCGACACGTGACTCGGATCGGTAGATATCGTCTCGCGCTTGCCTGATTTCGGTAATGTCTTTGAGAAATACTTCATGCGCTCCGAGCAAGTCGCGCCGGTCTTCAGCGGTTGCCTGCAATACGAAGTTCAGCTTTTCGTAGACGTTTGAACGAACGCAGGTATAGCGCCAGGCGAGGATGTCGATCAGGCAATCGGCGATTGAGCGTACGCCGGTGCCGTTGGCTTGGATGAAGGCGAGGTAGCTCGATCTCAGCTTGTCGCTAAGTTCGAAAGGATCCCCGCTCGTGCCATCGCGCGAGGCATTCGTTCGGTCGACCGGTACAAGCGCGGCACGAGCCGCCTCATACATCATATTCAGCGGAATCTGCGACAGCTTGTTGTCGTCGGCGCCACCATTCTTGCCTTGCTCGCCGGGCAGATAGCCGCCGCCCAAATCGGAGTGCATGCCTGGGAAGCGGAACTGCCGGCAGTTTCTCGGCATCACGTCACCGGGCAGCTGCACGTCCTCCAGCGGAAACGATTCGCGCTGCTCGTGCATCGCGACGTAGTGCTCGCAGTGCGCCACGCGCGGCGAGATCCTCAGGTGCTTCGTCGCGCCCCAATCACTGTGGCCATTGGCCCATTGACTCGCAGCCGGTCCGAGACTCACTGCGGCCACCGTGTCGAAGATGCCGAGAAAGCGAATGTGGGTTCGCACTCCAGCAAGCATGTCGCCTTCGAAGCATTCATCCAGCCAATTGCAAAATACCCGTGCTTCAGCGGCGCCTCGGCTGAAACCGAATACGTCGATGAACACCTCTTTGAGCTTCGGGTGTTTGGTGTCCTCGATCTTCTGGGCGAGTTGAGCGAACTGCTCCTTGAGGAAGGTCGTGCGGTGCGAAATGCCGTTATAGGTCAACAAGCCGCCCTTGTCCTTCATGCCCACCTTGGCCAATTCGAACTGGTCAGATGGCGACAGGGGGTTGGGGCTGTCTTCCGAACCCGTTTGCAGCGACAGCCAGCCGTTGCGGCATAGCGCGCGGACCGTACTGAGCTCGATTTGCAGGCGATCTCGCACGTCGACCGAGGCATGCATCGAATTGAGCACCGCGAGCAACCCAAACCCTATACGTGCCTCTCCTCCTGCACCAAAGCCCATGCCCAGCGTGTCGCGCGCAAGGTCCTCGCCGATATCGGGAAATGGCGTGCCGACACCGGGGATGTAGTGTCGATAATAGCCGGCCAAGTGATCGTCCTTGTACGCCCGAAATAGGCGGGCTACGTTGCTGTCCTTTTGTCGCTCGAGCTGAGTTCCCGCGGCCTTCGGTTCAATCCAATCCTGATTGTTGCCAGTTCCATCGAAGAACACGCCAACATGGATGCGAAATTCGCACCGCTCGGCACGGCACATCAACTCCGGCAATGTCGGCACCACCCCTTCCGTATTCATCGGGTGCGCGGGTGCACGCAGTAGGCTTGCATTGTTACTCATGGTCTTTCTCTGGCGGCAAAAGGTTGTACTTCTTGAGTTCCTCGCGGGAAAAGGTCGGCCTATCGTCGCTCACGCCAGGCTTCGGGTAGTCCTTCCACGGCTGCTTTTGCGGAATCGGATCATGCGGGCCGGGATACAGCGGGCTATACGGACCATCGTTGGACACCACCACACGCACCGTCCCGTCGGGCAGAAAATGCACCCACACGCGGCCATGTTCGAAATATCGATCAACCGGCACATCGGCCTCGAACTCCCCTCCGTTGACGTGGTCCCGCCAATCGCTGACCTCCCATTTCACATGCGCGGTCAATCCCGGGTACCACTTGTCTGGTAACACTACGCAGCACACAAAGCTCGCCCCCGTGCCAGCCTGAAATCCCCCTGTACCGTTGACCGAGAAATCCGACACGCTCAATTGGTTGGCCAGATGATCGATTCCTGTCAACGTTGAGCCAAACGTCTGCTCCTTGCCAAGCGTTTGGCAACCCGAAAGCATCCCGGCAAAGACAAGCCCTACAGCCACAAACTGCATTCGATAGTTCTGTTTTTTCATCGTCACAATCACGTTAGGTAATCGCAGTTTCATACCCGGCCCACTCGGCAGAAGAAATGCAACATTGGATGCGTAGGTGAACGCAGCAGGCTTGCATAGTTATTCATGGTCGTTCTCTGGCGGCAAAAGGTTGTATTTCTTGAGTTCCTCGCGGGAAAAGGTCGGCCTATCGTCGCTGACGCCAGGCATCGGGTAGTCCTTCCACGGCTGTTTGCGCGGAATCGGATCATGCGGCCCGGGATACAGCGGGCTATACGGACCATCGTTGGACACCACCACGCGCACCGTTCCATTAGCAAGAAAGTGCACCCACACGCGGCCATGTTCGACATATTTGTCAACCGGCACATCGGCCTCGAATTCCCCTCCGTTGACGTGGTCCCGCCAATCGCTGACCTCCCATTTCACATGCGCGGTCAGCCCGGGGTGCCACTTGTCTGGCAGCACTACGCAACACGTGGTGCGCGCCCCAGTACCCGCCTGTGCTCCCCAAGCGCCATTCACCGAAAAATCCGACACACTCAATTGGTTGGCCAGATGATCGATTCCTGACAACGGGGCGCCAAACGTCTTCTCCTTGCCGGACGTTTGGCAACCCGAAAGCACCCCGGAAAATACAAGCCCGAAAGCCGCAAACCGCATTCGATAGTTCTGTCTTTTCATCACCGCAACTCCATCTCAAGCCTCAGGCTTCACCCGCCACCTCATCAACTCATGCCATCGCCCGGAGGCACGCAACGACTCAACCCGCGCAAGAAATCGTTCGTTAGTCAGCAGCACCCCTTCACTTTCCACCGTAACCTTTGCTATATGCCGCTGCACCGTGAACGGTTCGATCCCGTGCTTCAGCGCAAACGCCGCTGCAGCCTCAACCTGCCTGTACTGCTGAGACAACCGCTGCGGTTCGAGCCGACCGCCGCTCCCCTCGACGACCTCATCAGCGAGTGCCCCGGCAAGCTGCAGCTCGAACAACATGGCCTCCTGCTGTTCCGAAAGCACGATCATTTTCTGCCGGCGCACATCGGCGGGCGCGCCCGCACCAAACTCGCGCTGGTCGTCAAATCGATCCGTATATCGCCATTGCGCGACGGGCCCCTTCAACCGGCGCACTTGCTCGGGCGTAAGCACACGTTCCAGCGTGGCAAGCGCACGCGTGTCGGCAAACCGGAGGTAATAGCGATCGCCAGCAGACATTGCGATACTGCGCTGCGATTCAAAATGCGCGACCAGTTCGTCAAGACTCGCCTGTGTCGAGAGGCGGCTGACGGCATATCGCCAAGGCAAAGGCAACGGCCCTTCGATCGGCACAATCGCATCAAAGTCGGCGGCATTCAGCAGCCAAGGGCCAAACAGGCTCGCTTCCGCGGAGGGCAGGTCCGCGTACAGCGCAACGGCATAGGCAGTGCGCATCAGCTTTTCCAGTTCGTCAGCCTCCCGCCAGATCGCCGCGTCAAGCAAAATAATCTCGTTCATTCAGGCATCCTCTCTATTGCGGCACAATCGCACTGCCCGACCGCGCGGCCATCTCAAAACAGCGTCCGCAAAAACTGTCTGGGCGCCCCGGAAAAACAATGGGCTTGGTTTGGGGCCCCGCGTCGCGATGATCCGCCGCATGCATGAGGTACTGCCCATCAGTAAAGCCGATGATGCCCGCGCGGCTTATCTCCAGTTCGGAGCCACCGCCGTTGATCCGGATTCCCTGTTTCGCCTTCAGCTCGATCCAGTCGGTCGTGCTCATGATCTCAACGACTCGTTTGGCGATCAGTTCGACGCGATCGCTTTGCGACTCGATTCGCACTTTCCCCGACGCAGCGACAAGCGCTATGCCCAGCTTGTGCACGAACAGCGAGAACGCATTGGCGACGCTCGCGAAGAACGATTTCCCCGCAGCAATGCCAATGTGCCCGCCCGTGGTCAGCGCAAGATGTTCGTTGCTCGCCAAGTGCGTGCTGCCTGCCGTGCTCGATTGAATACCGGCCGGACTTGCCAGGACGAGATGCGATTCAGCAAGCTCGGGAAACGGGTTGTCGTCCGTTCTGGCGCCGCCGCGAATCGCGTCGTTCTGCTCCCGGATCGCCTTCGCGACTTCACTTTGATCAGCGTTCTTCTCCTGCGCAGCATGCTGCTGCGACAGTTCACTTAGGCTTTCTTGCAGATCGCGCGCTTTCGTGAGCCGCTGAACCGTTTCGCCCATATCCTTCGCGTGGGCCCGAGCATCGATGCGTGCTTCGGTAGTAATCAGCATGCCCCGCGCCGAGCGAAATACGCCGTGTCCATCAGTACGCAATTCCACGCCTTCGCCACGCGCCTCCTGACGCCCCGCGTTGCCGCGAATACGCGTAATGCTGCCGAGGCTCAATTGCGAGAGCGCGTGATCGCTCGACAGTTGCGCTTGGATATTTCCATGGGTGTCGTCCATCGCGAGATGGTTGGTTCTCCCCCCGCCGATCTCGTGGCTGCGATAGCCCGACAACGCCTGATTCCCCGGCAACTCCCACGACGGCATGTTGAGCGCGTTCACGGCACTGCCGGTGATGATCGGCAAATCCGGATCACCGTTGAGAAAGCTGACGGTCACTTCCTGCCCCCGTCGCGGCAGGAACATTCCACCGAACTGATTGCCATGCCACGCCCCGGCCACGCGTATCCAGCAGCTCGAACGCTCGTCGTCGCTGCCTAGCCGGTCCCACATGAACTGCACCTTCACGCGGCCGTATGCATCCGTCCAGATCTCCTGATCCTCGGGGGCGACAACTACCGCGTATTCCGTGCCGTACGCACGCGGCTTGTCCTCTGTATGCAATAGGCGAAAAGCGACGCTTGCAGGCTGGAACTCGAAGTTCGTCTCGCACCGGTACCGCTGACCGGCTCCGGATGCCTCAGCGATCTCCTCGATGTCCAGCTTGCACAAGACAACAAGATGTTCCTGGTTGGCAGCGAGTTGCGGATAGTGCGTCAAAGTGAATGTCTTGCCCGCCTCCAGCCCTCGCAGGTTGCCTTGGCCTGTGGCGCGCAATCCCTGGCAACGCAACGCTTGCATCTGCACGAGCGTCAAATACTCGGCTTCCGTGCGTGGCTCGTTGTGCACACCCGCGATACCGTCGGCCCCCGCTTGCGGCTGGGCGTAGTCGCCCCACACGTAGCGCTCCTGATGCGCGAAGCCGGTATCGCGCGGGTCTTCACGCTTTACCGACAAATCCGCGCGCGGCCACGTGTAGTCATAGTCCACGCTGCGTACCGATCCGGTTGTCAGCTTGCTGGTAACCGATAGCGCGTGGATGTGTTCTTCATCGATGCGTTTGCCGTTCGGGGCCAAGTAGCGGATCGCACGATAGGCCTCGCCATGAGACTGGTGAGCGCCAATGGTGCTGCACAACACCAGCCGATGTTTGCCGTCGCTGTGTTCGAACCAAAAGTAGATCCCCCACTCCTGCCAAAGCCGGCAGAGAAATTGGAAGTCGCTTTCCCAGTGCTGGCGTTGAATATCGCGCTTCGGCCAGGCGTTGTTCGGCAGAGGCGTGCTCAGGCGGGTTTCGACTGGAAACGGGTAGGACGACAACACGGCATCGGTAATCTCAAGGACCGTCTTGTCCTGAAACAGTCTGCAATCCTGGTTACGCGTGGCAAGCCACAGCCACGGACGCAAAATCAATTCGTAGCCAATGGCGCGGCTCTCTTCGCCGACGATGCGCGCGGCAGCCACAAGTCCGGTGATCTCGCGCGTGCCGGCGCCAGCGTTTGGCGATCCGAGTTCGCTATTGTTGCCGGGAACGAAGCTGCCCTTTCCCTCGATCTCAATCGACACGGTAACCTCTGTGCCGATCAGCTGATCGAGGTCGAAGTTCGCAGCGACACTCGGCGCGAACGCCAATTCATCGACAGTCTTTAGACGGAGCGTGTACTCGAACAGCTCGCCGAGAGCCTCTTTGCCGGTTAGTCGGACCGGACTAAAGACCGGTTTGCTGTTAAAGGCCGGCAACGCCGCGCCGGAAACTGAAAGCGTACGGGATTGAGTCGGATTGGACATGTGCGATTTCGTTAGGAGGTCAAACGCGGATCAGCGTCGCACCACAGGAAGTCTTATCGCCGAGATAACCGACAGGGAGGCCATGATGGGTGCGTTTCCCGGTGGCGATAATTCGAAACTTGCCGCCGCACTTCGGGCATTCGACGAGATGCCCGTCCAATGCCACCGGAACACCCATGTCGGTTAGGGTCGGCGTGGCTTCAATCACTCGTCCGCCGTGGTCTGTTGTGTCTCCCAGCCGCGCGACGGCTCGTCCTTGTTCGTCTTTCATCTCAAAACCCATTGTCAGAGGTCGTGCACGGGCTGGTGTCATCCGGCATGACGAGAACCTTGAATTGATGCATGTTGGCCATGCAGCTGTTTTCTAGCTAATTACCCAAATTGGGTTTCGGGCGGGCCGACTGGAGGAAAGCGTGAGAGGCGGTTTGAATTTCCCGGGTCTCGACGGGAAGTTTGGCGTGGAACATCGCAAGGAATCCTTTTTATTGTTCGGCGATGAACCTATATGATTTAGAAGATTTTTTATATGAGAAAAGTCACAAACTTCACGTTTATTGACCGAGATCGCAAACAGCGGCGCCCGGCCTCGCGACTCACGCACGCGTGCCGGGCTATTTGAGGCGACAAGGTCAGCGTCGCCGTCGATGGGGAAGTTACGGCGTATCCGCGTGCGTAATGAGCGTGTCGCGCTGTTCCGCGACTCGCTGCTCCGACGCGCGTTGTTCTGACGTGATCTTCTCCGCGTTGCGGTCGCGATGCCGCGAGCGGTTCACCAGCCCCAGATAGAGCGCGAGCCCGTGCTCGCCGTACAGGCGCTCGACCAGTTGCCGCAGCAAGCCATCCTTCTGCCAGCGCTGATAACGCCGGTGGCACGTTTGATAAGGCGGATAACGCACCGGCAGCCTCGACCACCCTTCGCCGCTGCGCATGATCCACAGCACGCCGTTGAGCACCGAGCGCGTGTCGGACAGCGGGCGGCCGCAGCCGCGGTAGGGCCCCGACTCCGGCAGCATCGCGCGGGCAATGTCCCATTCGCGATCGCTCAGATCGTCCTGCGGGAACCCCGGTTGATGCGCCTGCACCCCGGTTTCCGCGAGCCGTTCCGTTAGATTCTCGTGCGCGTGTTGCCACGCTTCGTTTTTTGTGTCGAATGCTGTGCTCATGAGCCGCTCCGTCTGACGTTGATCGCCGCTGGCTGCGCTGCCGCCGGACCCGGTCCGTTCGCCGTCTCGCTTGGCTTGGCCAACGGCAAATTCAGCAGCGAACGCACGCGGCTCGCATCGATATGCGCGGCCGCCTGAGCAGCCAGCGCGAAACTTTCGAAATCTTCCGCCGACGACAACTTGTCCTTGAATTGAGCGCTGTAGCCGGCGGCCCAGCGCTGTTCGGCTTCCCCGGCCGCGCTCGCGATGTTCTGCTGCGCCCGGTCCAATTTCCCTTGCAACGCGGTCTTCAACCGCGTGACCTGCTTGAGCGTGCCGGCCACCTGGCGCAGCGCATCGCGCAGCCCGGCGTCGCTGTCGGTTCTCCAGCTGTGCGTCGCGATCGGCCCCGGCACGGCTTCGGGCTGAATCCGGTTCGGCCGGCCGCTCGGAAAGCGGATGCCGCCGCCGGTGATCATCAAGCTGTCCTCGAGCGCGGGCCAGTTGGCCTCGGGCGTCGAGAACGTGATCCGGCCGTCGTCGTCCGCGCTCGCCGTGATACCGGTTCGCGCAAGCGAGTAGTTCAGGCGCGCGGCCTGGGCATCGGGCGGCATTTCCGCATCGAAACGCACGATCGCCGGCGCCTTGCTCGCAGCGCTATGGAAGACCAGCGTTTCCGGCTTGCCTGCGCGCGCCGAACGCGCGTCGAGCCCGCGAATCCGGAACGCCTGGCGCGCCGTACCCGCTTCGCCGTAGCCGAGCTGATCGCTGAGCCGTCCACCCGTGGCGGCGCCGCGCGTCTTCCAGCACGCGTCGAATTGCGCAATCTGCTCGGCGAGGTTCTCCCCGCCGTCCCGCGCTCGGCCGTTGATCTGCGAGACCACGGCATGCTTCAATCGCGTCAGTTGCAACGTGGCGCGGTCCAGGAACGCGAGCGTCTGTTGCGCCCCGGTGACCTGGCTGTTGAGCCGCAAATGGGCCGCGATCGCGTCGCTGCGCTGATACCCGGTGAGGCTCGGGCCGCGCGCCGAGTTCGCCGCGCGCGTATTGGCGGCCGCATCCAGGCCCTTGGCCTGAACCGTCGCCGGTGCGCGCGCGGTGCGTGCCGCGTCGATCGTCGATAGCCGAACGCTCGTCATGCCCGCCTCGACTTAGAGCACGCTGAACAGCGACATTTGCGAAATCTGGCCATAGACCTTTTGCGTCGCCTGCACGGCCATCATGTAGCCGTTCAGCTCGGTCATCGCCGAACCGTAGTCGACTTGGCCGAGTTGCAGCGTCGCTTGATCGTCCGCCAGACCGACCGCTTGCTGATTCGATTGCAACTGCGCGAGCACGTTGCGCGACGCACCCATTTGCGCAGTCTTGCTGCTGACCGTCCCCATGGCCGAATCGATCTGATCGAGACAGTCGGCGAGCTTCTGGCGCGTGGCCGGATCGTTCGGATCGACGTTTGGATCGGCGACCGTCGCGGCCGCCGTATCGAGCTTGTTCAGCAACCCGGCCATATCGTCGAGACTGACGTTGCCCGCCGCCGTGGTGCCGCTGCCCACCTGCGCCATCTGCTGCTCGGTGTTGCCGGTGAACGTGTAGCGCTGGCCGAGCGGCGCGTTCGGGTCGTACGAGATCGCGGGCTTGTCGGTGGCCGTGCCCGAGAAAATGTAGTTGCCGTCGCTGTCGCGCGAATTGGCGGTGCTCATGATGCTGTCGCGCAGGTTTTCGAGCGAATTCGCCATCGCGTTCAGGTCGCTCGGCGCATCGCTGCCGTCGGACGCCCACACCATCAGGTCGCGCGCGGACATCATGTCCTTCGTAATGCCGTCGAGATACGCTTCGCTCTTTTGCAGACGGATCGACAACTGATCGATGTTCTTGCCGTACTGGGTGAGCTGATCGTTCTGCTGACTCAACAGTTGCAGGCGCACCGAATCGATCGGATCGTCCGACGGACGCAAAATGCGCTGACCCGTCGCCATCTGCTGCTGCAAGTCGATCATCCGCTGGTTCGCGGTTTGCAGCGTCGAATTCATCAACGCCGCGTATTGGGCTGTGGAAACTCGCATGATTGTTTCTCCCCTTGTGCTTAGACGGCGTCGATGACCGATTGGAACAACTGATTCGCGACTGAGATCACTTTCATGTTGGCCTGGTACATCTGCTGGTATTGAACGAGGCTCACCGCTTCTTCGTCCTGGTTCACGCCGCTCACCGACCCCCACGCCGACACCGCCTGTGCGCGCACCGAGTTCGCCGTGTTGGCCGACTGCTGGTTCTTCTGGCTCGCCGCGCCGATCGCGCCGGACATCGACGTGGTCGCCGTGCCGAACTTGACGGTGCCCACACCCGGCAGCGTCACGTCCTGGTTCTGAATGTCCATGAGCTTCAAGAGGTTCGACGTATCGCCGGGCGCATTCGGATCGCCCGAGAACGCGAGATCGTCGCCAGTCATCGACGTATCGATGCTGAGGTTGCCCGAGGCCGGGTCGTAGTTGAACAGCGGCTTGCCGGGGTTGCCGTTCTTGTCGAAGCCCGCTTGGAGCTGGGCGTTGAAGGTATCCGCGAACTGCTTCTTCAGATCGTTCAGCGACTGCATTTGCGGACGCAGCGTATTCACCTCGTAGTCGTGCAGGCCGCCGAGCGCGCCGCCGATCTTGTCGTCAGGAACGCCGAAAGTCTGGTTGCCGTACTGAATCGAGATCGTCTGCAGGCCCGTGCTCGAGTCGCGATCGACGCTCATCGTAGATGCCTTGCTGCCCTTCACGAGCGGCTGGCCGCCCGCGAGCGAGACGTCCGCCGTGCCGTTGTCCTGCATCACGACGCGCACGTCGGCGAATTCGCTCAACTGGTCGATCGCATGGTCGCGCTGGTCTTCCAGCGTCGACGTGTCGCTGCCGGTTGCCTGCGCGGCGGCGATCTGCTTGTTCAGATCGGCGATCGATTTCGACAGCGAGTTGACCTGGTCGACGGTCGACACGCGCTGCTGTTCGAGCGTGTTCACCTGATCGGTGAAGACCTTCGACATATTGTTGAACTGCTGCGCCATGCCGTCGGCCGCGTGGAGCACGCCGTCGCGGTTCGCGCTCGAGGTCGGGTCGACGCTCGCGTCGTGCAGCGCGTTGAAGAACGACGTCATGCCGAGGCTCAGGTCGCTGCCGGTCATATCGCCGCCAAACGCCGCTTCGAGCTGGTCGAGGTAGGTTTGGCTCGCGCCGTACTGGCCCGTTTGCGAGTTCGATGCCCAGAGCTGGTGAGTCTTGTACGTATCGTTAAAGCGGATCAGCGAGGGCGTATAGACGCCGCCGGTGGCCAGCGAGGCGATCAGCACGCCCTGGCGCGAATAGCCCGGCGTCATCAGGTTCGCGATGTTGTTACTCGACGTGTTGAGTGCAAGCTGCGCGGCAAGCGTGCCCGACAGCCCGATGGAAATCATGTTCATCGTCGTTCCGAATTAGTGTTTGCAACGCGCCGGGACAGTGTGTGTGCCCGCCCGTTGCGGATTTCGTAGATCGCCCACAGCCGATAAGCGACCGCTGTAAGACTTTCGTTAAGCCTTCGTGTCTTCAGATTTCGCTGAGGTTTTGCTGGGCGTCATTCCGCTGGGCAGCGATCCGTTTAACCGCGATGCGCCAGGCGTCATCTGCCGCACGATGAAGTCCGAGATGCCGAACGCGTGCTGCGACGCGAGCGCATCGGAGACGAAGGTGTTCGCGTAGTCGAGCATGTCGTTCGAGATCGAATCGCGCAGCGGACTGTCTTTCGCGCTCATCTCGCGCGTCGCGTTGTTCATCTCGCGCAGCATCTGCTTGATGAACATCGATTCGAACTGCTCGGCCGCGTGTTTCAACTGCTTGGGGTCTTCGGACTGCTGCGTCGCCGCCGCATCCTGCGACGCTTGCGCCGTGGCGGGCTGCGACTGCTTGGCGGCAAGCGGCTGCAGCTGCAGCGCCGCCATTGCGTTCAGGGGTTTCAAGGTATTCATGCCTGGCTCCATCCCATTCGATCAAATGACGACCAGCTCGCCGTTCAGCGCGCCCGCTTCGTCGAGCGCCTGCAGGATCGCCATCAGGTCGTCGGGCGTCGCGCCCATGCCGTTGATCGTGTCGACGATCGTCTGCAGCTTCACGTTGGCCGGCCACTTGAACATATGCGCGCGGTCCTGCTCCACCTTCACCGAGGTCGCCGGCGACACCACCGTGCGCCCTTGCCCGAATGCATTCGGCTGGCTGACTTCGGAGCTCTCCGAGATCACGACTTTCAGCGCGCCGTGCGACACCGCAACCGGCTTGACCGTCATGCCGTCCGAGATCACGACCGTGCCCGTGCGGGAATTGATCACTGCCTTCGGAATGCCCTGGCCGGCGGTGACATCGAGTGCATTGAGCTTCGCGACGAAGGCGACGCGCTGCGTCGGATCGGCAGGGGCGACCACCTCGACGGAGGTCTCGCCTTGCGTCGTCGCGGCCTCCGAACCGAGCGAGCGGTTGATCGTCTTCACGATGTTGGTCGCGGTCTGGAAGTTCGGGCGCTTCAGCGAAAGGCGCACGGTCGGCGTGTTCGCGAAGTCGGTCGCGATTTCGTTTTCGATCGTCGCGCCATTCGGAATGCGGCCCGACGACGTCGTATTGATCTGGATGCTCGAACCGCTGTTGCCCTGTGCGTGAATGCCCGGGATCACGACGTTGCCTTGCGCGAGCGCATAGACCTGACCGTCGACGCCCTTGAGCGGCGAGAGCATCAGCGTGCCGCCGCGCAGGCTCTTCGCGTCGCCCATCGACGACACCGTCACGTCGACCTTTTGCCCCTTCGTATAGCCGGGCGGAAACGTGGCGCTCACCATCACCGCGGCGACGTTCTTCGAGCGCAGGTTCACGTTCTCGGGCATCTTGACGCCGAATTGCTTGAGCACGTTGACGATCGACTGGCCGGTGTACTTGATCTGCTGGCCGTCGCCCGTGCCGTTCAGGCCCACGACGAGCCCGTAGCCGATGAGCTGGTTCTCGCGCATCCCCTCGACGTTGACGAGGGAGCCGAGCGGCGCCGCGTTGGCGATCGCGACGAGCGGTCCGAACAGACACACGGCGAGCACCAGCAGTGTTTTCAAAGCCAAGGTCCGTGCGATCCGGGTGATGAGGTGAGTTTTCATGATTTGCCTCTTTAGAAAGGCATAAACGCGCTGTTCAACACGCGCGTGAGCCAGCCGGCCTGGTTGGAATCCGCAAGCGCGCCACGGCCGACGTATTGAATGCGTGAGTTGGCGATGCGTTGCGAGGACACGCGATTGTTCGTGTCGATGTCGGAGGTGCGCACGTAGCCCGTGAGCCGCACGACTTCCTCGCCCTGGTTCAGCGCGAGCACCTTCTCGCCTTTGACTTCGAGCAGGCCGTTGGGCAGCACTTGATGGACGACGACCGTGATGTCGCCGTGCAGCGCGTTTTGCTGCTCGCTCGTGCCCGAGCCGTCGAAGGTCCGGTTCGCGCTGAGCGACGTGTCGAGCGGGATGTTCATCGTCGCGAGCGCGCCGGGCTTCACGTCGGCAGTGCTCTTCTTGCCGAACGACGTGCCGGCTTTCTTGCTCGCCTGCGTGTCTTCTTCGAGCATCACGGTCAGCGTGTCGCCTGGGCGGAACGCGTGGTTGTCGGAGGTCAGCGACCATGCGGCTTGATCGACGAACAGACCGCCGGCCTTGCCGGCCGGCTGCTCCGCAACCGGCGGCATCTCATAACCGTCTACGTGCATTGGCTGAGGCGCGACGATGGCGCACCCGCTCAAGGCGGCCGCCGCCGCGAGGGCGGCCGCCGCAATGGCGGACCTCGCGGAACGGGAAGCTGAGCGCGAATATGAGCGGGAGCTCATCGCGCCACCTGCGCCAGTTGCTGCAGCATGTTGTCGGCGGCGGTCAGCACCTTGGTGTTCATTTCGTACGTGCGTTGCGCCGAGATCATGTCGACCATTTCTTCGACGACCTGCACGTTCGAGCCTTCGAGCGAGCCCTGCTTGATCTTGCCGAGACCGTTGCTGCCCGGATCGCCCTCGTTCGGCGAACCGCTTGCGACCGTCTCTTGATAGAGGTTGTCGCCGAGCGCAAGCAGCCCGGTCGGGTTGACGAAGTTCGCGAGCTGCAGCTTGCCGAGTTCCTGCGGCGTAGCCGTGCCCTGCACGGTCGCGGTGACGGTGCCGTCCTCGCCGATCGTGACGCCCGTCGCGTTTTGCGGCACCGTGATTTCCGGCTGGATCGCGAGGCCTTGTGCATTCACGAGCGTGCCGTCCGCATTCACCTGCAGCTGGCCTGCACGCGTGTAGGCCGTGTCGCCGTCGGCGGTTTGCACTTCGAGAAAGCCGTTGCCGACGATCGCGACATCGAGCGGCTGGCCGGTCGTCTGCAGATTGCCGTTCGTGAACACCTTCTGCGTGCCGACGAGCCGCGTGCCGGTGCCGAGCTGAATGCCCGACGGCGACGCGACGTTCTGGCTTTGCTGGCCGCCCGGCTGCTGCTCGATTTGATAGAACTGGTCTTCGAACACGAGACGGTCGCGCTTGAAGCCCACCGTGTTGACGTTCGCGAGGTTGTTCGCGATCGACTGCAGCTTCGCGTCTTGCGCCTGCAAGCCGGTCTTGCTGATCCACATTGCCTGATTCATTTCGGTACCTCTTGAATGTTCGTTTCGTTAGCCGCGGATGAGGCGGTTGCCCGCGTCGGCGTTGTCGTCAGCGACCTTGTACATCCGCATCTGCACTTCGAAATCGCGATTGAGCGTCATCGTCTTGAGCATTTCTTCGATCGGCGAGACGTTGCTCGACTCCAGATGGCCGGGCATGACCGACACCGTTTCGTCGTCGCGCAACGGCGCGCCGCTCCTCGACACGATGAGACCTTCTTCGTTCTTGATCACGTCGCCGGGCGCGGTCGCGCAGACGAGCTTGATCTTGTCCGCGATCTGCATGTCGGTTTCGCCCGGCGCGCGGATCGAGATCGTGCCGTCCTCGCCGATCTTGATGGCGTCGAACTCGGGCAGCACGATCGGCCCCGATGCGCCGAGCACCGGGTGACCGTTCGTCGTGAGATTGCCGTCGCCGTCGATCTTGAAGTTGCCGTTGCGCGTGTAGGCTTCGCCCTGGTCCGTTTCGACGGCGAAGTAGCCGTCGCCGCGAATCGAGACGTCGAGATCGCGTCCCGTTTCGACCATGTGGCCCTGCGAGACGTCGACCATGTCCGCCGCCAGCTCGACCGCCTCGCGCGAGTTGTAGCCGTAGCCCTTCACGCTGTTGTTCTGAGCGAGTTCCAGGTCGGCGCGAAAGCCGTCGGTTTGCGCGTTCGCCATGTTGTTCGCGTGCATCTGCAGCGAATACTGCGTGCGATCGGCCGCGCTCATGATCAAGTAGATGAGCCTATCCATGGCGTTACACCGCTTGCATGAGCGCCTGCATCATCTGGCTTTCCGTCGAGATGACCTTCGAGTTAGCCTGATAGTTGCGCTGCGCCGTGGTGAGGTTCACGAGTTCCGAGGTCATGTCGACGTTCGATTGCTCGAGCGCGCCGACCGTCAGCTTGCCGGCCATGCCGCTGCCCGGCGTCGCATAGAGCGCGGTGCCCGATGCGTTGGTCGCCTTCCAGCTGGTGCCGTCGACGGCTTGCAGTTTGTCGTCGTCGGGGAACGTGGCGAGCGCGACCTGGCCGACCGTTTCCTTTTGGCCGTTGCTGTACTGCGCGATGATCGAGCCGTTCTCGTCGAGCGCGACGTCGGTGAGCGCGCCGGATTGGTAGCCGTCGGTCTTGTTGGTCGTGGTGGTCGTGTCGCCCGCGAATTGCGTCGTGCCCGCGTAGTCGACGTTGACCGTCAATGCCGCCGCGCCATCGGGCGTGCCGAGATCGAGCGCGACCGGGGACGTCGGCGACGTGAGCTTGCCGTTCTCGTCGAAGGTCAGCTTGTTGGTCGCTTGCAGGTCGTTGCCGTCCATCGTGTAGTGCACGTCGACCGAGCCGTCGTCCTGCTTGACGAAGTACTGCGTGACCGCGTGCTCGCGGCCGAGCGAATCGTAGACGGTGGAGACCACCGAGCTGTTGTACGACTGCGGATCGTCCTTGCTGAAAGTCGTCGACGCAGGCGCGGTCCAGTCGGCCGACATATTGCCGACATACGAGAGCGAGCCGCTCGCCTTCGCGGGAATCGAGCCGGTCGGCACCTGCATGTCGCCAAAGCCGCCGGCGCTGCTGTAGCCCTGTACGTGGCGGCCATAGCTGTCGACGATGTAGCCGTCCTTATCCGAGCTGAAGATGCCCACGCGCGAGTACAGCATCGAGCCGTCGCTGTCCTTGCTGACGAAGAAGCCCTTGCCTTGAATCGCCGCGTCCATGCCGCGGCCGGTTTGCAGCACGTTGCCGCCGATGTCGACCGTCTGCGTGACCGAGCCGACGTACACGCCGCTCGGCTGCATGCCCGCATACGCGGCCGCGAAGTTCGCGCGGCCCGACTTGAAGCCGAAGGTCCCCGTGTTCGCGATGTTGTTGGAGATGGAATCCAGCTGGCTATTGATCGCGTTGATGCCGGACAGTGCAATATCGAAACTCATTTGGGAACCTCTTTAGAAAAGATTGAACGCGGACGCGGTGGCGCTGCGCTTCAGGTTGTGGTCCGGGTTGCTGTCCGGGTTGTCCGGATTCCCGAGAAAACGCGTGATGTCCGCGGTCGTGACGTCGCCGATGCCGGCCACGCTCAAGATCACCGAACCGTTGTCGCCGAGGCGCACGCTCTGCAACTTGCCTTCGATCTCGACGGACGGCGTCTGCGTGTTGCCGGCGTCGTCGGAGCCTGCCGCCACCGCCACCTTGTAGTGGCCCGCTGGCAAGCCGAGCTTTGACGGATCGATGTCGAACTTGACCTCGCCCGCCTTCTGCGCGCCGAGATCGATCTTGTGAGCGACGCCGTCGTCGCCGGTGACGGTGACCACTGCGTCGTCGGTGGAGGCGTCGAGATTGAACGCGCCGTGCACGGCCGTCTTGCCGTCAAGGTCGACCGCATCGGTCTTGACCATCACGTCGGAGCCGACCTGGCCGCCGAGCGAGACCACCAGCATGCTTTCGAGCATCGCGGAGTTCGCTTGCGAGAGGCTCGCCATGTTCTGCATCGCCTCGACCTGGCTCATTTGCGTGAGCTGCGTGACGAACTGATCGGGCTGCATCGGATCGAGCGGATCCTGGTTCTGGATCTGCGCGACGAGCAGCTTCGTGAACATGTCGGACATCGCGCCCGAACCGGCGCTGGGAATGCCGGTGTTGTTGTTCGCGCCGCTGTCGCTGCCGTCGTCGGCCGCCCCGAGCAGCTTGCTGTTTGCGCCGACCGAATGATTCTGTTGCGTGGAAGAAAAGATCTGCATGGCGTATGTCCTTAAGATTGGCCGAGCTTCAGCAGGTCCTGTTCCATCGTGTTCAGGCGCGTGAGCACCTCCACGTTGGTCGAGAACGCACGCGAGGCCGACAGCATGTCCGTCATTTCGGCGACCGGATCGACGTTCGAGTAGAAAACGTTGCCGTCCTTATCGGCGAGCGGGCTGTTCGGCTCGTAGCGCTTCTTGACCGGCTCGTGGCTTTCCACCACGTCGAGCACCTTCACCTGCGCGCCGGCCACGTCGCCTTCGTCGGTCGCCCCATACACGGCGGCAAACACCGGCTGGCGCGCGCGGTAGACCTCGTCTTCGCTCTTGGCGGCCGAATCGGCGTTCGCCATGTTGCTGGCGATGGTGTTGAGCCGGATGGTCTGCGCCGTCATGGCGGAGCCGGCGATGTTTGCGATATCCCTGAATCCCATGGCGATCACCCGTTACCGTTGATGGCCGTATTGAGGCCCTTGAATTCCGTGTTCATGAACGTGAGCCCCATTTGGTAGTCGGCCGCGTTCTGTGCGAATTGCGCCTGCTCGATACCGAGCTCGACCGTGTTGCCGTCCATCGACGGCTGATTCGGCACGCGGTACATCAAGTCGGGCTGTTCACCACCCAAGTCGCCCAATAAGCCCGCTTCGGCGCCGCCCATCTCGTGCTGCATCGCCGCCTTGAAGTCGATATCGCGCGCCTGATAGCCGGGCGTGGTTTCGTTGGCCAGATTCGATGCGAGCACCTTGCTGCGCTCGACGCGCAGTTCGAGCGCCTGCGGGTGAATGCTCAGCGCCTGGTTCAAGTGGATTCCCATGATTCAACTCCTTACGTTTATTCGTCGTCCGAGGCAGCAAGCCCGGCGGGCTGCATAGCCGACAGCGCCTGCTGCGCGGAAGCCGCGGCCTGCACCTTCACGTCGGCCACGACACGGTTGAGCTTGTCCGCGTACGCGGGGTCCGTTGCATAGCCGCCTTGCGCGAGCGCTTGCGCGAAGGCCGCTGCGTCGCTGCCGGTGTGCTGCGCGCCGCCAAAGCGCGGGTTCGTGCGCAAGAGGTTCACGTAGTCGGCGAACGCGCTCTTGTCGTCCGGGTAGGCGCGAAAACGGTCGACGGTCTTGACGCCCGCGCCCTTCACGTACTCGGTCGTCGTGATGTCGGCGGTCTTGCCGTCCCAGCTCGATCCGGCCTTGACGCCGAACAGGTTGTGCGTGTCGTTGCCGCTCGCGTCGCGCACCGGGTGGCGTCCCCAGTCCGATTCGAGCGCCGCATGCGCGACGAGCACGTCGGGCGACACGCCGAGCTTGTCCGCGGCGAGCTTCGCCCACGGGCTCACGCGGCTCACGAACGATTCCTTGTCCGCCTCGGGCGAGGCGCTCCCTTGCGTCGCGGCCTGCGCCTGCAAGGGGTTGTTCAGCATCCACGCGGTGGCGGCCTCGTCGCTCGGGCCTTGTGCAAAGCCGTTCTTGATCGTGCCTTCGATCTCGCTTTGCAATTGCCGCACGGTCATCGCAAAGGAGCCTTCATTCGTCGCGCCGTTCATGCGCGGCGCGGCGAATCCGCTTGCCGCGTCGAGCACGTTGCTGGCGGCGAACGAGGGGTTCAATTCAGTGCGGAGCATAGATGTCATCCTTTGCGGAGAGCGCGCGCTGCATCACTTCGAACTGCGCCATGACGATCGCCGCGTTGCGCGTGTTGAGCCGCTTGCATTCGGCGACGCACTTCACGAGCCGCTCCCATTCGCGTTCGAGCATCTCGCGCGGCGCGCCCTTCATGCGGGCGACGAGCGTGTCGATGCCGGTCGGCCGGTCGGTCGCGGCGACCACGCGGGCCAGCGTGCGGCGCTCTTTCAGGCTCTTCGAGAGCACTTCGGCCAGTTCGAGGATTTCGGCGCCGATCCGGCTCAGCTCGATCGCGTCGTGCTGCAAGGCCGCCGAGAACTGCTTTTCGAGCAGCGCATTGAACGCTTCATACTTCGCGTGATCGCGCCGCAAGCTGACGATCAAATGCTTCAAGGCATCGTTGCGAGTCATTTCTTGCTCCCGTGATAGCGCTGAATCAGCGCGGCCAATTTGGTCGGGTCGAATTCGATGCGCCCTTCCGCCAGCGCCGCGCGCAATTCGGCGACACGCGTCGCGTCGAACGCGCTCGGCGGACGCGGCCTGCCGCGCGCCGCGCTGGGTGTGCCCGCCGTATCCGGGTTCCGCCGTTGTTTCTGCTGCTCGTTCTGCGCATCGACGGCGCGGATTGGAGAGACGCCGTTGACTGGCGCTATATCACGGGCATCTCGTTTGAATGTCACTCGCATGATGGCTTCCTGGTTTCTCGATCGAACGCTCACGCGTCCACCAAAACGTCCTTCATCTTCCGGAGTGCGCCCCGCCTGATCTGGCACACCCGCGCTTCGGTCAAATCGAGCACCGCCGCAATTTCCTTGAGGCTCAGGTCGTACTCGTAGGAGAGCTGCACGACGCGCTGCTCGCGCGCGTCGAGTTCCACCAGCGCGCGCTCGAGGCTCGAGCGAATCGAGACCTGGTGCTCCGGGCTGTTTTCGTCGCGCAAAGCGTCGTCTTGCAGTTCGTCGAAGCTCACGAGCTGTTCCGCGCGATTGGCGGCGGCGCTGGCGTTGTACTGCGCTTGCGTCACGCCGAGCGCGACGCAGATTTCGTTTTCGGTCGGCTCGCGGCCGAACTCGCGCGTCAGCGTGCGCGTCATGTCGCGCAGGCGGTGCGCCTCGCGCCGCACCGAACGGGGCCGCCAATCCTGGCGCCGCAGTTCGTCGAGAATCTCGCCGCGCACGCGTGACCACGCGTAGCCGCAAAACTTCTCGTCAGGAATGCCGTAGCGGCGGATCGCCTGCAGCAGGCCGACGAGGCCGATCTGCTCGAGATCCTCACGCTCGCTGATGCCGCCGATCTGCGTGCTCAGTTGCGAAACGACACGCTTGACGAGCGGCGCATATTCCATGACCCACTCTTGCTCAGTCGCTCCGTTGTTGAATTCAGGTTGTTTAAGCGCTGCGTAGCCCACTTTCATGCTCCCGCGTTGTTGTGTTCCGTGCCAGATGCGTAGGCATCGTCCAAGGCACGTCCTGGTGCGCGTTGCTCATCGTTCTCGCGAGGCTGGCCGCGTCCTTCTTCGCCTTGCCCCATCGAACCGCCGTTGCGCACGACGACGGCGACGTCCGTGTACTGCTTCTGCGCCAGCTCGTTCTGCAGCGCACTGCTGATCGTCTGCAGCTGGCGCGCGACCTCGTCATGCGTCGCGACGAGATGCACCTGCAAGACGCCGTTCTCGTGACGGATGTCGATCTGCACGCTGCCGAGCATCGGCGGATCGAGGCGGATGGTCGCGTTGTCGATGCCATGCTTCATCTGCACCTCGACGCGTTCGCCGAGCGCGTCCATCAGTTGTCCTTGCCAGCCTTGCTGCGCATCGCCCTTCAAGGCGACCGGCGCCCACTCGGTCGTGCCGCCCCCTTGCAGTGCGCTGAGCGCACCCCAGCCGTTGCCCGTTGCCGCCGATACCGGCTGCGCGCTATCCGTGCTGCGCGCGCCGCTGTCGGCGCCCGCCGACGCCGCTTCCTGGCGCGCGCCGTCGGCGACGCGTTCGGTAAGGCGCGCGACAGATGACGGTTGCGCATCCGCGTTCGCGGCGCGGTCGCCGGATTGCGGCACCAAGTTGGCGAGGTTCGGCAACTTGCTCTGCGACATCGGCACGCCGCCGGCGCTTCCGCTTTGCGCCGTCTCGTTTGCGCGTGCATCGTCTTGCGTGTCTTCCGAGCCTTCGCGCAAAGCGCCGAGCGCGGCGTTAGCGGCCTTGCCCAGCACCGGCAGCGCGGCGGCCGCACCGCCCGGAACCAGCGCGAGCGCGCCCTGCATCGCGGACAGGTCCGCCGGAAACGCACCCGCTCGACGCGCGGCATCTCCGCTCACCGCGCCGACTTCTTCCGCCTCGCCATCGGCATCGCCGCTTTGCGCGTGGTCCGCCGCGAGACCGCCGAACGCGGCGCCCGGTATGAAGCCGCGCGGCTCGCCCGCCGCCATCGCTTGCGACATCACGTGCAGCCATTGCGGCTGACTCGACTCGCTTGCCGCACCGCGGCTGCGAGTGCGAGTACGGGCACGCGCGCCGCTCGCGCCGTTTGCCGAATCGGACTTGCTGGCCGAATCGGACTTGCCGGCCGCGCTGGAGTCGCGCGCCGAACGCGCGCCGGCCGAGTGCGCCGCACTCACGCTGCTTTCCGCTTGGGGAGCCGGCGCGGCGAGCTGCGCCTGCAGTCCGGCTACGTTCATTGCGCTCATGTCGGTCACCCGTTCATTTCCGAAACCTGGCCATAGGCCAGCCACCCTTCGCGCTTCTGGCCGAGCCCGTCGAGCTTGGCCACCAGGTCTTCATTTCCCGCGAGCACGAGGTTCATCACCTCGCCGTAGCGCGCGCGGATACGCGGCAGCGCCTGGCGCAGCGGACCGTCCGCCGGGCCGGCTTGCGCCACGCCCGCGAGCAGCGCCGAAAACGCTTCGTGCGCGTCCCGTGCTTCGGCCCACTCGGCGCGCTCGACATGCGCGCCGAGCTGCTTGAGCGAACGCACCAGTTCAGCGAGCTTGTCCATGTGCGGCCTCCGCGCCTGCCCATGCGTCGTCGATCTGCGTCATGAGGCGCACGACTTCGTCGAGCGGCTCGACGTCGAGCGCGATGCCGGCTTCGTTCAGCCGCCATGCGCAGTAGTCGTAAAGGCGCGCGAGATTCGTCACGGCTTCGCCGCCCGCTTCGAAGTCGAGCGCGCTCGCGAGACCGTTGAGCATGTCGATGCATTTGTTGATGCTCGTGCCCTTCGATTCGTAGCGGCAGGCGACGATGTGCGCCCGCGCGCGAGCCAGCTCTTCCAGCAAGCTGGTCGTGAGCAGGTGGACGAGCTGGACCGGCGAGGCGCTCGCAATCTGCGCCTCGAGGTTCGCTGAGTGGTAGCTCTGATAGCCAACGGTGTTCATGTTCGATTCCTCTGTTAGGTGCTCACTTCTTGCTGCTGGTGTCCAGGCTGTTGAGAATGTCCAACGTCGAGGCCATCTGGCTCTCTATTGCCTGCACGTTGGTGAACTCTTTCAGGTACTTTTGGTAGAGCTGCTTATAGGTGTTGGTGATTTCGGTCTGCTTCTTATCCGCTGTTTTCTGCTGCGCCTGGACGGTGTCCTGGCGCGACTTGATCTGGCCACTCGTTGAGTTAAGCCAGGTGTCGAGGTACTTGTCCATGGAACCGACGAAGCCGGTTTTCTCATCGCCGAACAGCTTGTTGACTGCGTCCGGGTCGTTGTTGATGGCCTTTTGCAACTTGTCCTTATCGAGGCTCAGGTTGCCGTCCTTGTCCGCCGAAATGCCGATCGACAGCAGGCTCGTGCCGCCGACGCTCTGCCGCATCAGGCTGTCGACCTGGTTGACCAGCGAGCGCATGCCGGAGTCGGCGGCGAGCGGGCCCGCGGCCTTGCCGTTGGTCGGGTCGCCGGCGAAGGTCAGCGTGTTGAGCGTGCTTTTCAGGGCGTTGTAGGCGTCGACGAACTTCTGGAGGCTGTCGGCGGTCGCGCTCGAATCGGAGGCGACCGTGAGCGTCACGGGGTCGTCGCCCGTCTTCATGGCGCGCGTGAACGTCACCGAGACGCCGTCGATGCCCTTGAACGTGTTCGATGCCTGCGTGATCGTCGTGCCGTTGGCGCCGCCCATATGGAAGATGGCGTCTTGCCCTTTCACGTTCGTCTGGGTATCGCCGAACGCGGCTTGCAGTTGCGCGCTGGCCTTGCTCGTATCGACCGTGATCGCGCTGTTCGCGCCCGTCTTCGCCGAGGTGAGAACCAGCTGCTGTTGGCCGTTGACCGTCACCACCGACGCGCTGACTTCGCCGTTCGCGCCAGCGGTTTGATTGATCGCGCGCGCCATCTCGGCCGGGCTCACTTGACCGTCGCCGTCCTGATCGGCCTTCGACAGATCGACATCGAGGCTCGTGCCGTCGTCGAGCTTGACGCTGATCGTGCCCGCGCTGCCGGCGTCGACCGAAGGCATGCCGCCTTTGGCGCCGTAGCTTTCCTGATCGGCCGTCGCCAGCTGATCGACATAGAACTGATAGGTGCCCGGCAGCGCCGAACCGCTCGCGGTCGCCGTGCCGAAGGTCGCATCGGAGAAGGTGGCCGATTGCTGCACCACGCCGTTGCCGCCGGACACCAGCGCGTTGAGCGCATCCTCGAACGCCTGCATGGACGATTGCAGCGTGGTCAGCGCGCCCGTGGTCGCGTTGATCGTCTTGAGCTGCGCCGCCAGCAGCTTGGTCGCGTTCTGCGTGTAAACCTGAGCCAAATAGTCTGCCGTGCCTTGGGGGTCGTTGAAATCGATAGTTCCCATTTCCTTCTCCGTTAATGCGTTAAGCGATAAACCGTCCGGCGCGCGTTCAATGTTGCGAACGCAGCCAGGCTTGCGAAGCCATTTCGTCCTGGCGCTTTTGTTCGCGCACGTTCTGCTGCTGGACCAGCACGCCGCGGCGCAGCTCGAGCGCCTTTTGCCAACGCTCGCGTTGCAGTGCGAGTTCGGTCAGGCGGCGGCGCGCCGCCTTCAAATCGGCTTCTTGAAGCGCCAGAAGGCGCCGGTGTTCGTGGGCAAGCGTCGCCATCGATTGCTGATAGCCCGCGCAATTCACGGCGAGCGCAGGCGAGCTGCGGTCCACCTTGCTGGCCGCGTCGACGCGCAAGCGGTCGATCGTGTCGATCTGCTCGCGATAGCGGCCGCAGGTGGTCTGGCGGCTCGCGACTTCGGCCGTGAGGCGGTCGATGCGACCCTGGCGCGCGGCCAACAGGCCGCTCATGCTCTTGACGGTGCGCTCGGCGCTCATTGCACGAGCTCCTTCAGTTGCGCGACGGTGCCGGCGATCGAGACTTGCTCGTTCGCGCGCTGCCGCAGGAACGCTTCGATGCGCGGGAATAGCGCGACGGCGCGATCGGTTTGCGAGTCGGCGCCCTGCACGTAGCCGCCCAGCGGAATCAGGTCGCGCACTTGTTCGTAGCGCGCGAGCAGTTCCTTGAGCGTGCGCGCGGCCTGGATGTGTTCGTTCGAGACGATCTGGCTCATGCAGCGGCTCACCGAACGCGACACGTCGATGGCCGGGTAATGGCCTTGGTTCGCGAGATCGCGCGACAGCACGATGTGTCCGTCGAGCACGGCGCGCGCCGTATCCACCACCGGGTCTTGCTGGTCGTCGCCTTCGGCGAGCACGGTGTAGATCGCGCTCATGCTGCCCGCGCCCTCGCCGTTGCCGGCGGTCTCGACGAGCTGCGGCAAGAGGCCGAACACCGACGGCGGATAGCCGCGCGTGGCCGGCGGCTCGCCGAGCGCGAGCGCGATTTCGCGACGCGCCATCGCGTAGCGCGTCAGCGAATCGACGAGCAGCAGCACGTTGTGGCCGGCGTCGCGAAAGTGCGTGGCGATCGAATGGCACAGCTCGGTGGCGCGCATGCGCATCAGCGGCGATTCGTCCGCAGGCGCGACGACGAGCACCGCCTTCGCGAGCCCTTCGCGGCCGAGCGAATCGTCGATGAACTCGCGCACTTCGCGGCTGCGTTCGCCGATCAGGCCGACCACGACGACATCGGCATCGGTGTGGCGCGTCATCATCCCGAGCAGCACGCTTTTGCCCACGCCGCTGCCCGCCATCAAGCCGACGCGCTGGCCCTTGCCGAGCGTGAGCGCGCCGTTGATCGCGCGCACGCCGACATCGAGCGGCTCGCGCACGAGGCGCTTTTTCAAAGGGTTGACCGGCAGCGGATGCGCCGCGAGCAGATGCTCGCCGCCCAATGCGCCGCGTCCGTCCATCGGCTCGCCGAGGCCGTTGACCACGCGCCCGAGCCAGCTCATGCCGATGCGCACTTCGGCGTCGTCGATGACCGGCAGCACGCGTGCGCCGGCCACGAGGCCGATCGGCTTCTTGAACGGCATCAAGTACGTTTCGTCGTGGCTGAAACCGACGGCTTCCGCCTCGATCCAGTCGCCCGAGGCGGTTTCGATCGTGCAGCGGCGGCCCGTTTCGAGCGCGCAGCCGGTGGATTTCAGCAGCGTTCCCGCGACGCCGGTCAGGCGCCCCGTGGGCCGCGCGACGGGAACGTCGGCGAGTTCGAAGGTGTGCAGGGCATCGGCGATCATTGCGTGGCCTCCTGCGGCTGCGCATTCGCTTCGTGCCAGCGCTGCGCGTTGAGCTCGGGCAACAGTTGCTCGCGCACTTGCTCCATGCAGGTGTCGAGCCGTTGCTTGCAGCCGGCGTCGATCTCGCGTCCGCCCGCTTTGATCCGGCATTCGCCGAGCTCGAGGCGTGCGTCGGCGATCAGGTTCCAGACCTTCGCGCGCTCGGGCGCGAGCGCGGCGATGCGCTCGCACGTTTCGGGCGGCAGATAGATTTCGATCGCATCGGTCACGGGCGGCAGCGTGGCGACGGCTTCGTCGATCAGCGCGAGCAATTGCGCGGGCTGCGTCGTGAGTTCGCAGCGGATCACCTGGCGCGCGACTTTCTCGACGAGGTCGATCAATTCGGTGTGCAGCGCGGAGGCGAATTCGCCCTGCAATTGCTTGAGTGCCGAGACGAGTCCGTCGGCTGTGTGAGCGACGCCTTCGAATTCGGCTTGCGCCGCGCGCTGCGCTTCTTCCGCGCCCTGGCGCAGACCTTCTTCGTGGCCGCGCGCAAAGCCCGTGTTGTGGCCTTCGATCTCGCCGCGCCCGAAGCCTTCTTCGTAGCCGCGGGCCGTGGCTTCCTGTGCGTCGGCCTGGACCTCCGGCAGGACCTCGCCGAGATCCATGCCGATGTCGAGCGCCGGATCGATCGCGTGGCCGTGCGCCGCGCGCGAGGCGGCGGACGACGACACGCTCGAGAGCGCCGGGAACCGGTACGGTACGTAGCGCTTCACGCGACCACCTCTTCGTCGAAGAGGCGCAGTTCGATCTCGCCCGCGTCGGCCAGCGTCTTCACTTCGGCCATGATTTCGCGGCGCGCTTCCTCGATGCGGCTCATCGGCACCGGGCCGCTTCTGCGCATCGAGTCTTCGAGCGACTGCACCTGGCGGCGCGGCATCGCCTTCATGATGGCTTGCTGAATCGCAGGCTCGGCGCCCTTCAAGGCAATCGCCCAGCGTTCGAGCGGCACCGTCTCGAAGATCCGCATGACCGTCGACTCGCTCTGACGCGACAGCACGAAGAAGTCGTACATGCTGACTTCGATTTCGCCGGCCACTTCCGGATCGGTCTCGCGCATCTGTTCGATGAGCTTCGCGCGGTCGCCCGGCAGGCGGTTGATGATTTCGGCCGCCTGCTTCACGCCCGCTACGCTCGTGCCTTGCATCCCGAGGTCCTGCATGCACGAATCGACGACTTCATTGAGTTCGATGAGCAGGTCGCGGTCGACGTCGCTCATGCGGGCGAGATTCATCAGCACGCCGTCGCGTTGCTCGGCCGGCAGCGCGGCGAGCACTTCGCTCGCCAGCGCAGGCGGCAGGAACGCGAGGAACAGCGCCTGCATGCAGACGTGCTCACTCATGATGCGTTGCGCGAGCCAGCGAGCCGAGACCCATTGCAGGCGCGCCATCTTCGGGCGAATGCTGTCGCCGTAGATGCTGTTGAGCACGCTGTGCGCGATATCGGGGCCAAGCGCCGAATCGAGCGAACGCTGCAGGAACGTGCGCGATGCGCCGTGCACGCCGCTTTGCTCGCGGTAGTGATCGAAGAACAGCGCGATCGCGTCGTGCACCGTGCTCACCTTGATGCCCGAGAGACCCGACATCACTTGCGTCACCGCCAGCAACTCATCGCGCGACAGGCAGCGCAACACGCTCGCGGCCCGCTCTTCGCCCATGCTCAAGAGCACGATCGCGGCTTGTTCCACCGTCCCATGACGGAGGCTTTCCTCAACTAGCTGCTTGTCCATTTTTGCGCACCCATTGTTTGACCACTTCGGCGACACGCTCCGGCTCTTTCTCCGAGAGCGACCGCAAATGCTCGACCATCACGTCGACGCTGGAACCTGCCGGGGGCAGCTCGTAAGTCGCCAGAAGCGGGACCATCGAGCCGTTGGTCGCGGCTTCGAGCGCCGCTTTCGCCTTGTCGCTGTCGTCGGCGTTGTTGCCTTCGACGAGCGCCGTCGTAGCCGGCGCTTCCGAGGCCGGCACGCCGTAGCGGTGCTTGGCCCACTGCTGTGCGATGCGCAACAGCGGCCGCACGATCAGGAAGAAGGCGAGCAGGCAGGCAATCGCGTAGCCCACGTAGCGGCCGATGTCGAACTGCGTGTCGCGGTCCTTCCACCACGGCGTTTCCATCGCGACTTGCGCCGGGAAGTCGAGCGCCGAGACGACGAGTTGATCGCCACGCGAGCTGTCGATGCCGAGGCCGTTGCGCAGGATCGTCTCGATCCCCTTCAACTGTTCAGGAGTCCACGGCTTGCCGGTCACGGGCGAAGCCGCGTTGTTCATCACGACCGCCACCGAGAGCTTCTTCAGACGGCCGCGGCTGCGCTTGATCTGCAGGATGTCGCGGTCGTACTGGTATTGACGCGTCGCAGCCGTGCGCACCGGGCCGGAGTTCGCCGCCGCGGCGGACGCGGCGGCCGGAGTGGACGCCGGCACCGGCCGGTTGCTGAGCGAACCCGGCACGCCGATCGCGGAGCGGTTGTCGCTGTGTTCCTCGCGCGTCGCCTCGTTGGTCAGCTTCGGCGTTTCGCCGTATTGCTCGCGGGTTTCCTCGACCTTGTCGTTGTCCACCTCGGCGGTCACGCTGGCCTTGAAATTGGCCGCGCCGACCGTCGGCGCGAGCAGATCGCGCACGTTCTTCAGCGCTTCGTCGCGATAGCGCTTGCTGGCATCGTTGGTGGCGTCGTAGCTGTCGTTCGAATCGACGCGCGACGACAGGTAATCGCCAGCCTGGTCGATCACGGTCACGTTGGCGGGATCGAGATTCGCCACGCTGTGCGCGACCAGGTTGACGATCGCCGCGATCTGTTCGTTGGTCAGGTTGCGGCCGGCCTTCAGCGTGAGCACGACGGAAGCCGTGCTCTTGTCGGCGTCGGAAACGACGAACGAAGTCGACTTGCCGATCGCGAGATGCACGCGCGCCGACTCGACCGGATCGAGCGTCGCGATGCTTTGCGCGAGCTCGCCTTCGAGGCCGCGGCGGAACCGCACGTCCTGCACGAACTGGCTCGTGCCGAGCGGATCGTTCTGATCGACGAGCTCGAGGCCGGCCGGCAGCTTCGCGACCACGCCCTTCGCCGCGAGCAGCATGCGGACTTTGCCGAGTTCGGAATCCGGCACGAGGATCTGGCCGGTGTCGGGGTGAATGCGGTAGGCGATGTGCGCGCCGTCGAGCGTCGCCACCATGTCGGTGACCGAGACTTGCTCGTGCGCGCCGAATACCGGCTTGTAGCGGCCTTCGTCGTAGCGCAGGTAGACCGTCGACAGCGCGGTGATCCCGATGGCCAGCACGACGATCGGCATGATCTTCGTCATCGCGGCCGGGGTCGGCATCAGCGCCGAGACCTGCGGCAACTTCAGACCGTTCAGTTTGGATTTCAGAGCGTCTAACACGTCTTATCCTTTGAAGTGGCGGGTCAAAGCTGCATCTTCAGAAGGTCGTCGAGCGCGGAGACGACCTTGTTGCGGACCTGGGTCAGCATCGAGAACGACAGGCTCGCCTGCTGGTTCGCGAGCATCGCGCCCACGAGGTCGTCGGAGGCGCCGCTGTCGACTTCGGTCATCTTGGTTTCGGCCGTTTGCTGCGCGTCGTCGACGCTGCGCACCGCGGACTTCAACGCATCCGAAAACGTCGGGCCGCCGGCGGCGTCCGCCTGCTCGGCGACGGGCCGAGGCATCACGGCGTCCGGCATGCTCACGGCCGCTCTGCGAATCTGCTCGACATCCATTTGTATGGGCTGCATCTCGTACCTTTATTAATTAGCGGCTTTGGAATCCAGATTTATCGATTTCCGGTCGCCTTCCATACCCGACCGCGAAATCGTCTCGAACACATCATCACGCCGAGACACACTGCTCACTCATCCCAAAACACTTTCAAATAAAAGGATGAATCAAGGTCAATGCCATCTGATATTGAATTTCGATTCATCCCAAAACAATCTTGCTGTCGGATTGAATTATGGAGATAGCCCGGGTTCACCACCAGGCAATATTCATCAACAAATCGGAATTGTTATGAGATGAGAGACGCCCTCTTTTGGGACGGCGGTTTGGCGGGTATTTACCGTTGCGTCAAGCAGGCGATACGTGCGCACCCGCCTTAAGCGGCCAGGCAAGGAATTCAGGAAGATTCAGGGTAATTTCGAGACGCTCATAGCAATTCGGACGCGATTAATACCCCTCGCTGCTAAAATCCATCTCGTCATTAAACACATTTGAACGCCGCCAGCGAAATACGCGAAGAAGCTCCTTAATCAAATAGGAAACCGGGTCGCCTCACGGGCCAATTGAAAAATCAGCCACCGATTCGAACCTGCCAGATGATTAATCGAGCCCGCCTGCCCTCCGATACCAAGCCAATAATCGGAAGGAGGTCCGCATGATTCGAAGGTGGCATGCATTTAATCTGTTTTGAGATGATTGACGAGTGACTGGCATATCGGCTAGCGAGGCAAAACCGATAACCAGCCATATATGAATAACCGCTGATAGCTTTCACTGGATTGCGATGTCAAGGCGAACCCACATCAAGACAGGCAACGCGCGCTCCTTTCAGGCGCTCGACCCATGCACGCTCGGCCGCCCCACGCACCTGCTCGGCCACTTCAGCGCCACGGTGCAGGAACGGCTCGCCCGCTTCGTCGAGACGCGCCTGAATCCGCGCTACGGCACCTCGTTCGAGCTGGGCCCGGTTACGTTCTCGACGCGCGACACCGCGCTGCCCCTGGCCGAACTGCCCGGCGGCACGCCTGCAACCGTTGGCATCGCCGTCGCGCTCGAGCGGGCCGTGCTGCTGCGCATCCTCGAGTGCCGCTACGGACGCCACGGCGTCGAGCACACGCAAGACGAGAGCAAGCCCGTGAAGCGCACCGCCACCGCATCGGAGCGGCGCATCGCCGCCCATCTCGGCACCGAATTGCGCGAGTTGCTCGCTGCCTGCATCGGCCGCGAAGACGCGCCGAGCGCAACGGCCCCCGGCGCGCCGCATCGTGCGCAGACCGATCTGCGCTTCTCCTGCCGCATCGACGACACCACACTAGGCGAGATCGGCAGCCTGCACTTCACGCTCGACGCGCGCTGGCAGGCACGGGTGTTCGCGCAGCTGTCGTCGGCGAGGAGCCGCGCCAAGCCGCGCGACGCGCAAACCGACTTGCAGGCGCGGCTGCCCGTGAAGCTCGCTGTGCGCTTGATGGAAACCGGCATGCCGCTCGACGACCTGCTCAAGCTCGACAAGGGCTCGGTGATCCCGGTGCAGCTCGGCGCACGCGCGCAAGTGCTCGCCGGCGCCACCCCGCTATTCACCGCTCAGGTTGCCGAAGACAACGGCAGGCTGTGCCTCACCGCTTTCGAAGACATGGAGTGAACGATGGACGCAATGGACGATACCGATCTGGACCAATTGCTCGACGACCTGCCGGGCGACCTCGAGCCCGCTGCCCCCGCGGCTGCGGCCAAGCCGGCGCGCGACAACCTCAAGCTGCTCGCGCGCATTCCCGTGACGGTCACGCTCGAAGTCGGCTCGGCGACGCTGTCGCTGGCTGAGCTGATGCAGATCGGCCCCGAATCGGTGCTCGAACTCGACCGCCTGGCGGGCGAGCCGCTCGTCATCAAGGCGAACGGCGTGGCCGTGGGCCTGGCGGAAGTGGTCGTCGCCGGCGAGAACTACGGTCTGCGCGTGGTCGAGATCGGCAACCTGCAAGGACTCGCATCATGAACAGCCGCCGCTCGCTTTGGGCCACCCGTCTCGCGCTGGGATGCACGCTCGCGGGCGGCCTTTTTCTCTCGCTGCCTGCCGTGGCGGGTCAGTTGCCGTTGATGAACGGCACGGTCGGCGGCAGCCCGGTCGACTTCACGATCAAGACGCAGATCCTGCTCTTCATGACCGTGCTCGGAATGCTGCCCGCGCTGATGATGGTCATGACGAGCTTCACCCGCTTCGTCATCGTGCTTTCACTTTTGAGACAGGCGCTCGGCCTGCAGCAAGGCTTGCCGAACCGCGTGATCACAGCCGTCGCGCTGGTGCTCACGATGCTCGTGATGCGCCCGGTCGGCATGGAGATCTGGAACAACGCGTTCGTCCCCTACGACCAGGACAAGATCACGCTGCAGGAAGCGGTGAGCACGGGCGAGAAGCCGCTCTCGCACTTCATGCTCGCGCAGACCAGCAAGGCCGCGCTCGAGCAGATCGCGCGGCTGTCGGGCGAAGGCAACATCGCGAAGCCCGAGGACCACAGCTTCATCGTCAAGGCCTCGGCGTTCATGTTGAGCGAGCTCAAGACGGGCTTCCAGATCGGCTGCATGCTGTTCATCCCGTTCCTGATCATCGATCTCGTCGTGTCGTCGGTGCTGATGGCGATGGGGATGATGATGCTCTCGCCGCTCGTGATCTCGCTGCCGTTGAAGCTCTTGCTGTTCGTGCTGGTGGACGGCTGGACGCTCACCGTCAACACGCTCGTCACCAGCGTGAGGGGATGACGCCATGCTCACGCCCGATATCGCAGTCGAACTCATTGGCGGTGCGCTGCGCATCGTCATGCTGCTGGTCGCCGTGCTGGTGCTGCCGGGGCTCGTCGTGGGTCTGGTCGTCGCCTTGTTCCAGGCCGCCACGCAAATCAACGAACAGACTCTCGGCTTCCTGCCGCGCCTCTTTGCGACGCTCGGCGTGCTGATCCTCGCCGGACACTGGATCACGCACTATCTGATGGAATACTGCGTCGAGATCTTCCGGCGCGCCGCCGAGCTGGTCGGCTAAGGACGCACGCCATGGACGCCGTCTTCGCGCTACTGCCGGTGTGGGTCATCAAGATCGCATGGCCCTTCTTCCGCATCCTCGCGGCGTTCTCGATCGCGCCGCTGTTCGGCGATGCGGTGGTGCCGGTGCGCGCGCGCATCGCCGGCGCATTCGTGCTCGCGGTGGCGGTGCTGCCGGCGCTCGCGAATGCGCCCGCGGTCGACCCGCTGTCGGCGCAGGGCATCGCGCTCGTCTTCGAGCAGATCATGATCGGCGCCCTCTTCGGCCTCGTGTTTCATCTGGTGCTCGGCGCGTTCATGACGGGCGGCTTTCTCATCGCGTCGCAACTGGGCTTCGCGATGGCCGTGATGAACGATCCGCAGAACGGCACGTCGTCCGACGTCATCACGCAGTTCCTCTACCTGCTGTTCGTGCTGCTGTTCTTTTCGATGGATGGCCACTTGCTCGTCGTGCAGGTCGTCTTCACCAGTTTCCGCGCGTGGCCGGTGGGTCATGCGTTCAACTTGAATTCGCTGCGCGACTTCGCGTACATGATCGGCTGGATGCTGTCGGCCGCCCTGCTGCTCGCGCTGCCGACCGTGTTCGCGACGATGGTCGTGCAGGTCGGCATGGGCCTGCTCGGGCGCGCGGTCTCGCAGCTCAACATCTATTCGCTCGGTTTTTCCGTGGTGATGGTCGTCGGCATCCTGGTGGTGAGCCACCTCGTGTTCGCCGTGCCGGGGCACTACGCGCATATGACGGAGCGCGCGCTCGACTTCCTGGCGCGTGAGATGGGTTCGACCGCGGGCCCCGCGGGTGCTGTTGGTGCTGTCGGAGCCGCACATGGCTGACCAAAACAGCGCCGACAAGACCGAAAAGGCCTCGCCCCAGAAGCTGCGCAAAGCGCGCGAGCAAGGCCAGGTCGCCCGTTCGCGCGATATCGCCGCGGCCATCGGCACCGTCGTGAGCCTCAAGGTGCTCACGCTGCTCGCGCCGTCGTGGCTGGTCGAATTCCGCGCCGTGTTCGCGCTGTGTCTCGCCGATCTTTCCGGCGTCGGCGGTATCTCCAACGCGTGGTCGATCCTGTTTCCCGCAGCGTTCACGCTGCTCGCGAAAATGCTGGTGCCGCTGTTCATCGTGCCGATTTGCATTGCCGTGGGTTCGATTTTTCCGGGCGGCTGGGTGCTGACGTTTTCGCAATTCCAGCCGAAATTTTCGCGGCTCAATCCGCTTGCCAACCTCGGCCGCCTCGTGTCGGCCCGGCATTACACGCAAGTGGGCATTTCCATCGGCAAGGCGGTGGCGCTCTGCGTCACGCTCTATTTCGTCGTGTCCTCGAGCTTGCCCGAGTTCGTGCGTCTGCAATCGGTGCCGCTCTTGCGCGCGATCGCGGGCAGCACGGGCCTCTTGATCGACGCGGCGTTCACGATGACCACAGTGGTCGTCACGTTCGCGCTCATCGACATGCCGGTCCAGTACTTCCTGTTCATGAAGAGCCAGAAGATGTCCAAGCAGGAAATCAAGGACGAGTACAAGACCTCCGAAGGCCGCCCCGAAGTGCGCAGCCGCATCCGCCAACTGCAGCGGCAACTGTCCCAGCGCAGCATCTCGAAGGCGGTGCCGCAGGCGGACGTCGTGATCGCGAACCCGACTCACTACTCGGTCGCGCTCAAGTACGACGCGAAACGCGCCGACGCGCCGTTCGTGCTCGCCAAGGGCGTCGACGAAATGGCGCTCTACATCCGCGAGCTCGCCAAGGAGCACAACGTGCAGGTGCTCGTGCTGCCGCCGCTCGCGCGCGCGATCTACAACACGAGCCAGGTCAACCAGCAGATTCCGGCCTCGCTCTTCCGCGCGGTCGCGCAAGTTTTGACGTATGTGATGCAACTGAAGGCGTTTCAGGCCGGCCGGCGCCGCACGCGCCCCGTTCAACCGTCCGATCTCGGCCTCCCGGACGATTTTTTATCTCCCCCTAAGCGATGAAATCATTACTCCAATCACTCTCAGGATTGCGCGGGGCTAAGCTGGCGAGCCCGATCCTGTTGCTCGTCATCTTGTCGATGATGATCCTGCCGCTGCCGCCGATGGTGCTCGACGTGCTGTTCACGTTCAACATCGTGCTGTCGATCGTGGTCATCCTGGTGAGCGTCTCCGTCAAGCGGCCGCTCGAGTTCTCGGTCTTCCCGACCATCATCCTCGCCAGCACGCTGATGCGGCTCACGCTCGGCATCGCGACCACGCGCGTCGTGCTGCTGCACGGCCACAACGGCACGGCGGCGGCCGGCCACGTGATCGAGTCGTTCGGCAAGGTGGTGATCGGCGGCAACTTCGTCGTCGGTCTCGTGGTGTTCGTGATTCTGATGATCATCAACTTCGTGGTGGTCACGAAGGGCTCCGAACGGATCTCCGAAGTGTCGGCGCGCTTCACGCTCGACGCGATGCCCGGCAAGCAGATGGCGATCGATGCCGACTTGAACGCGGGCCTCATCAACCAGGAGAAGGCGCAGACGCGCCGCAAGGAAGTCGCGATGGAAGCGGACTTTTACGGCGCGATGGACGGCGCGTCGAAGTTCGTGCGCGGCGATGCGATCGCGGGGATTCTGGTGCTCGTCATCAACCTGATCGGCGGTCTCGCGATCGGCGTGATGATGCACGGTCTGTCGATCAGCGACGCGTTCCGCACTTACTCGCTGCTCACGATCGGCGACGGCCTCGCTGCGCAGATTCCGGCGCTGCTGCTCTCGTCCGCCGCGGCGATCATCGTCACGCGCGTGTCCGATTCGGGCGACTTCGAGCGCCAGGTCGGCCGGCAATTGCTGGCCTCGCCGAATGCGCTCTTCTGCGCCGCCGTGCTGATGTTCGTGCTCGCGATCATCCCCGGCATGCCGTGGCTGCCGTTCCTGAGCTTTGCGCTCGTGCTCGCGTTCGTCGGCTGGCGCATCGCGCAGCGCACGCCGAGCGAGGCCGACGACGCCGACATGAAGAAGATCGAATCGGCGCTGTTTTCGTCGAAGGACGAGCCGCTCAATTGGGACAACATCGGCTATATCGATCCGATGTCGGTGTCGATCGGCTTTCAGCTCGCAGGGATGATCGACAAGCAGCAAGGCGCGCCGCTCACGCGGCGGCTCGAAGGGCTGCGCCGCAGCATGAGCAACGCGTCGGGCTTCCTCTTGCCGGCCATCACGGTGCGCGACGACCTCGGGCTCAAGCCCGCGCAATATTCGATCGCGGTCAACGGCACGGAAATCGCGCGCGCGGTCGTGCATCCGGACAAGCTGATGGCGATTCCCTCGCCCGACGTCTATGGCGACGTCGACGGCACGCCTGAAGTCGATCCGGCCTACGGGATGCTCGTCACGTGGATCAAGCCCGAAGACAAGCCGCATGCGCTGGGCCTCGGCTATCAGGTGGTGGAAAGCGCGGCCGTGATCTCGACGCACGTGGCGAAAGCGCTGCGCGACCATCTGCCGGAGCTGTTCCGTCACGACGACGTCGCCGCGCTGCTGCAGCGGCTCGAAGCGATCGCGCCGAAGCTGTCCGACGCGCTCGACAAAGCGATGACGCAAAACCAGATGCGCAAGGTGCTGCGCATCCTGCTGGCCGAGAACGTGTCGCTGAAGAACATCGCGGCCATTGCGACCGCCCTGCTGGAAGCGAGCGAAACGACGAAAGATCCGATTCTGCTCGCGGCCGAAGTGCGCTGCGCGCTCAAGCGCGAGATCGTCGCGGAACTTGCGGGGACGAGCTCGGATATCCCCGTGTTCGGTCTTTCGGGCGAACTCGAAGGGATGCTGCTGTCGTCGCTCCAGCAGGCGCAGCAAACCGGCGCGGTCAATCTCGAGAATTTCCCGATCGATCCGAATCTGCTCGCCCAACTGCAGACGCGGATGCCCGCGGTGCGCGAGCAAATGAAGCAGCAAAGCCTGACGCCGATCCTGCTCGTGATTCCGCAACTGCGGCCGCTGCTCGCGCGTTATTCGCGGCTCTTTTCGCCCGGGCTCAATGTGCTGTCGTATAACGAAGTGCCGGAGGCGCGCAACGTCAATATGTTGGGGGCGTTGGGTTGAACCCGCGGCACGTTGGACCCACATGCTACATTTGAACTCTTACGCCAAGCGGAGGAAATCGTCGTGAACCGCAAGACGCTCAACGCATCGCGCCTGCAAGATGAAGTCAGCCGGCGCATCAACCGCATTCACGAATTGATCGAAGACGGCGTCAAGATTCGCGTGCCGCGCCCGCAACCACAAGCGCCCGACAAGACCGGCTGCAACTGGACCATGAAGCACTTCGGCAACGCGATCGGCTACGAGCGCGTGATCGCCGAGGTGCTCGACGCGGTGCGCGCCGAGTACAACCTCGCTGAAGACACCAAGGACATTCACAGCCTCTTCGGCGACCCCGAGGGTTCCTGATCGACTTCGCCGTGCCGCCGCCGCTTGCGGCCGAACGCCTGCCCCCATGAGCGGTCCGATGCATGCGAACCGGACCTCGACCAGCGCGGCAGCAGCGACTTCACCACACAACGAAGCAAGCCGACCTTGTGCGCGAGCGACACGGAACGCCAAAAGCGCGCCGGATCGAATTCGTCGTATTGCCCTTCGCGCTCGATGAGCGGCTTGTTGCCGGGCAGATGCACGAACGCGCAATGCTTGTACCAGAAGAGATTGCGGTGCGTGTTGCCCGACCAGTGGCGCCCGACCGACTGATACGCGCCCACATCCAGAATCGGCTGCCCTTCGTCCGCCAACACGTTGAGCGCCGCTGAGACGAACGCCTCGTCGCCGTGATGATTCAACTGCGCAAGCTCGGCCGTGTAATGGTCGAAATATTCTCTGCCGCGCGCCACGAGCCGCTTCAGAAACGCGGGCGTCGCCAGTAGAAACTCGCCGCCGTACCAGCGCGGATTCTTCAATCGCCGCCCCGCGACGATCTCGAGATCCTCGATCACGCGCGCGCTGCCATAGGCGGGAAACACCTGATCGGAGATATCGAACGCGCCCACGCCGAGTTGCTTGCTGCGCCGGATCACGTCGGCGTCGAGCGGGCGCAGCGCCACCATGTCCGTGTCGAGCAACAGCAGCAGCGCATCGTCCGGCAACCCAACGCTCGCCTGGCTCAGCAGATCGAGCTTGAAATGCGCCGCGTAAAACGGCGTGCTCTTCGGCAAATCGATGCTCGTCGCGTTCAACTCGTGCACGTTCGGACGCACGTCGGCCGGCACGCGGGCCAACATCGCCGTGACGCGATCCGCCGCGTTCGTAAAGACGTTCAGCCGCGGCATGCCGGCGCGCAGCAGCGACTTGTTCAAGCACAGCGCCTGCCAGACATAGCTGAGCGGAGTTTTGCTGCGGCTATTCGGACTCGACGCGGCCGCCGTGTCCAAGTACACGAGCGCGCACGGAAAAATCGAGCGCGCAGTTGGCGAGTTGCGCCCGGCGTCGTCCTGAGAACGATGCCTTCTTGTCATGTTCGAAACGATGCGACGCAAATCAGCGACAAAAGAAACCTGCATTCATGGCCCCAAGAACCCACTCGACAGCACAGTCAATGGTATGAGGGACCGCACGCATCGATGCGCCACAATGTCGTTGCCTGTAGCCATTGAAAAGCGCTTCGGCACGAACCATGCACGAGCGACGTATCGCGGACCCGTTTGAGTAGGGACCTGCGCAAAGAGCGTTCCTAGGTTCTGGAGTCTAGAGAAGCGGCAGTCCGCTATTGCGCTTCACTTCGCGCAGCGACAGCACCGATTCGACCGCGGTCACGCCAGGCAATGCGCGCAACACGTCGCGCGTAAATGCGCCGTAATCTTCGAGATCTTTGGCGACCACTTGCAGCAGATAGTCGGCGCTGCCCGAAATGTTGTGGCACGAGACGATGCGCGGGATCGCCTGAATTTCGCGTTCGAACTGATCGGCCAGCTTTCTCTCATGCACGCCGAAGCGCAGGAGCGCAAACGCGACCACGCCGATTTGCAAAGCCGAGCGCGACAATACCGCTTGATAGCCCTCGATAAAACCTTCGGACTCGAGCCGCTTCAAACGCCGCGCGCACGGCGTTTCGCTCAAGCCGACGGCGTCGGCCAAGCTTGCGTTGGTGGCCCGGCCGTCGGACTGGATCTTCATCAGGATCGCGCGATCCGTTTTATCAAGCTTCATGAGTCGATCTCCAAGAACGCGCAGAATCATAGTGTATTCCACCAACGCGCGGGTCTCGAAGGCCGGAAATAGCCGGAAACGCTCATGGTTCGGCGAGAAGACGATGCCCGCGACCTGAATCGAACCGGCGCCTGCATCGAACGCAAACGGGGCACCTCGCACCGGGGTGCCGCGCAACATCGCGCAACGCTCCGGTGGGGCGCCCCTTATTGCGGGTACGTCGTGACGTCTTGGTCAATCCTGCGCGAGACGCGTCTTCAGCTCGTTCGCCAATTGCTTGAGCGCAGCTTGGGTCGGCGCATCGTTAGCCAGTGCGTTGAGCAAGCCGAAGTCGTGGATCGTGCCGTTGTAACGGGTCGTCGTGACTTCGTCGCCGGCCGCATCGAGCTTGCGTCCGTAAGCCTCGCCTTCATCACGCAGCACGTCGAACTGCGCCACCTGGATCAGCGCGGGCGGCAGCCCCTTCAACTGCTCGGCCGAGGCGCGCAGCGGCGACGCGTAGATCTCGTTGCGCTGCTTCGGGTCCGTCGTGTACGAGTCCCAGAACCACTTCATCATCGGGCGCGTCAGAAAATGATCCTTCTGGTACGTGATGTACGAGCCGTGGTCGAAGTCGTGATCCGTCACCGGCCACATCAGACCCTGGAAGCGAATGTGCGGCCCTTGCTTGTCCTTCGCCATCAGGCTCACGACCGCCGCCATGTTGCCGCCGACGCTGTTGCCGACCACCGCGAGACGCTGCCCGTCCACACCGATCTCGTTGCCGTGCGCCGCGACCCACTTGGTCGCGGCGTAGGCCTGATTGATCGCCACCGGATAGCGCGCCTCGGGCGACGGCGTGTAGTTCACGAACACCGCCACCGCGCCCGACTGCACCACGAGGTCGCGCACCAGCCGCTCGTGCGTCGGGAAATCGCCCAGCACCCAGCCGCCGCCGTGGAAGAACATGAACACCGGCGGCGTGCCCGTCACGCCTTGCGGGCGAACGATGGTCAGCGGCACGCTGATGCCGTCCTGCTCGATGGTCTTGTTCGACACCTCGATGCCGGACAGATCCACCTTGACGCCGTTTTGCGCGTCGACCAGAACCTGGCGCGCCTTCGCAGGCGGCAGCGTTTCCAGCCCCGGTCCCTTGGCGCTATTGAGCACGCTCAGGAAGCTGGACGTGACGTGATCCGGGGCAAGCGGCGCGCCGGCGCTCGCTGCTGCGGCGAGCGTCGGAATGACCGCGAGCAGCGTCGTCAACAGCAAAGGCTTGAAGCTCTTCATGACTGGACTCCTGTCGATCAGAGTTAGCGCTTTAGCGCTTACTCTGATCCCATGCTGTGGTTGCTTGGAGTTGGCGCTTTAGCGTCTACTCCAAGCCCGCAGCGCGTTCGAATCGATGATCGATGTGGACGGAAAAACTCAAACGAGCGTCAGCGTGACGTCGATGTTGCCGCGCGTCGCGTTCGAGTACGGGCACACGATGTGCGCCTTGTCGACCAGCGCTTGCGCTGCTGCGCGATCCATTCCCGGCAGCGAGATCTTCAGCTCGACTTCAATGCCGAAGCCGTTCGGAATCACGCCGATGCCCACGTTGCCGTTGATCGACACGTCGGCGGGAATCGCGATCTTGTCGCGCGCCGCCACGAACTTCATCGCGCCGAGAAAACACGCGCTATAGCCCGCCGCGAAGAGTTGTTCGGGGTTCGTGCCTTCGCCGCCCGCGCCGCCCAGTTCGCGCGGCGTGGTGAGCTTGAGGTCCAGCTTGCCTTCGGGTACGACTGCGCGGCCATCACGGCCTCCGGTGGCGGTGGCTTGAGCACGGTAGAGAACTTTTTCGACTGACATGATGAGGCTCCTGTTGAGGTTATCTACTACTAGATAGATTCGAGGTTCAAAAAACGGCCGGTATTTTGTGTACCGGCTTTTGCATACCAACTTCAGACTATCTACTCGAAGGTAGGCAGCGAATCCAAACAAAAGGACGTCATTCGTCCCATTCGCAATTCACTTCTACAGCGAAACCACTGCGCCAGTTCTTCCCTCTTTGCCGAACCTGCGCGTTGTTCGGTTCCATGGATCGAACTTTATCTACTCATAGATAGACTGTCAAGCGTTTTTTCGGGACAACTGCGAGCCGTGCGTAAAATGCCTTCAGTAGGTCCGGAACGACAACCGCCGGCCGCGCTCGAGGCGCTCCAACCTTTCGAGCCGCAATGCACGCTTCTCGCACATGAACTCTGCTCGCCTGCTGCAACCCGGCACCCTGTGGCCGGCTATCGAGAAGCAAACCGCGCACGCCCTGCGTTGCGGCGCGCTGCAGCCGATCGCGTCCGACGAACGGACTCTCGACGACGCCGGTATCCGCTTCATCGTCCGCCAGGTGTCGAGCCTCGCGCGCAAGGAGGCGGTCAAGCCGGCGTCCGACTCATGCGCCCCATCGAGCGCCCCGTTCAATCCGTTTCTTCCTCACGATCCGAACCTGTTCGTCGCCGACATCTCCGACACGCACTTCGCGTTGCTCAACAAATTCAACGTCATCGATCATCATCTGCTGATCGTCACCCGCTCCTTTATCCCGCAGGAAACGCTGCTCGACACCGACGACTTCGCCGCGTGGCTGGCGTGCCTCGCCGAATTCGACGGCCTCGGTTTCTACAACAGCGGCCCGGAAGCGGGCGCGAGCCAGTCGCACAAGCATCTGCAGGTCGTGCCGCTGCCGCTTGGCGCGTCGGGTGTGGGGCTGCCAATCGAGCCGCTTATCAAGGCGGCGCACCTGCGCGGGGCCATCGGCACCCTGCCCGGCCTGCCGTTCCGCCACGCGTTCGCGACGCTCGACAATCCGGCGCCGGGCAGCCAGGCAGACGCGGCCCCGATCGCCGCTGAGGCCGCCGACCGGTACCGCGCGCTTTTCGTCGCCGCCGGATTGCAAGCCATCGACGCAAACGGCCAAGCGCAACTTTCCGCGCCGTATAACCTGCTCGTCACCCCGCGTTGGATGCTGCTCGTGCCAAGATCGACGGAACGCGTCGAGACCGTCGCGGTGAACGCGCTGGGATTCGCGGGATCGCTGTTCGTGCGCGACGCCGCGCAAATGCAAACGGTCGAACGGCTCGGGCCGATGAACGTGCTTCGCCAAGTTGCGGTCACGCTAGACGCAGATCGATAACGCCACGTCGAGCCACCTCGCGCCGTCATTACGCCGCCGTTGCGCGCCAGCCGCATCCGCTCCGCAGACGACGCAACTCACCGTATCATCATGGCCTCCGTGCCAACCCCTGCGAGCATCATGTCTTTCGTCGTCCCGCCTGAAGCGCAAACCGTCATCCAACCCGACGTCACATCATCAAGCAGCCCAGCAGCTCGCGCGCGTTCTCTCGCCGGCACGTGGCTGCGGCTGCGCATTCCGGCCGCAATCGTCTGCGCCGCGCTGGCCGCCTGCAGCGCCACCGCACCGGTAACGTCAGGGCCTGTCGCCGAGATCGACCGGGCCGGCCTGTTCCCGATGGCCGCGTACGATCAAGACGTCGATCACTGGATCAATCCCGCGAGCGCCGACTACGACAAGCCATTCCTCAGCGCGAGCGACCAGCAAGCCCACTTTCAAGCGCTCTACGCACGCGAGTTCGGCGCCGATGCCAACAGCCCCTCGCCCTGGAACCCGGTGTTCGTCGACCAGCGCGTGTACCGCGGCCGCGGCGGCGACATCGCCGACTTGCAAAATCACCGCATCGCGCGCTACGACAACACCGGCAAGACCGAGCGCCAGATCGGCTACGGCCAGAACTTCCGTCCCTACACAAAGACGTGGATCGACGCCATCGCTCAAAACATGGACGTCGGGCAGTTCGAGCGCAACGCCTCGTACACGCCGGCACGCCGCGCGATCGCCACCGGCAACCTGCTCGTGCGCGAGCTGCCGACGATGGACCCGTTCTACTATTCGCGCCATTTCGCGGGCGAAGGCTATCCGTTCGACAACCTGCAGATCTCGGCGATCCGGCCGGGCACGCCGCTCTACGTGCTGGGACGCAGCGTCGACGGCGGCTGGGACTACGTGCAGACCCCCGACGTGCAGGGCTGGGTGCGCAGCGACAACGTGAGCCTCGCGGACAAGACGTTCATCGACAGGTGGCGGCGCACTGCGCTCGGCGGGCTCGGGGCGGTCATTGCGGCGTCCGCGCCGGTCATCGACGGCGGCGGCACGTTCCGCTTCGATGCGCCGGCCGGCACACTTCTGCCGCTCGCGTCGCTGCAGCTTGGCGCGGCGCCCGGCAAGCGCGTCGTGCTCGTACCGGCTCGCGATCTCGACGGCCGCGCGGTGATCCAGACCGCGCAATTGAGCGACGCGCAGATCGCGCCGATGCCGTACGCCGCCACGCCGCGCCATCTCGCGACGCTCATCAAGGCGCTGATCGGCCGCCCGTACGGCTGGGGCAACACGGGGCTCTATAACGACTGCTCGTCGGAATTGCAAAGCATCTTCGCCGCGTTCGGCGTGTGGCTGCCACGCCATTCGTCGACGCAGATGAGCGCGGGACAGATGGCGGATCTGTCGGCGTCGACGCCCGCGCAACGCCTCGACTATCTGGTGAAAAACGGCCAGCCGATGCGCACGCTGATCTATATCGGCGGCCACGTGATGCTGTATTTGGGGAACACCACGCGCGGCACGCAGACGGTGCCCGTGGTCTATCAGGATGTGTGGGGACTGCGCCCCGCCGACAACAGCCGGCGCGCCGTGATCGGCGGCTCGGTGATTTTTCCGCTGCTCGAGCAGATGCCCGAGGACCCGGCGCTGCAATCGCTTGCCGGTACATCGATCTTCCAGGTCAGCGTGCTCGGCACGCCGCAAACCGGCACGCCGCCCGAGCCCGACGAGGACAATCCCGCGAGCTGATTGCGACCTGATTGCAAGCCGCTCGCTCGATCGGCGCGAACGGCCGTTCCACAATGAAAAAGCGGCATGCCGACGGAGAGCTTCCGTCAAGCATGCCGCTTCTTTGATCACTGCCCGCGTGCGTTTATTGGGTCACACGGCACCGCTTGCGCACCCCTTGCCGGCATGACCCCACACGCAACTCACTCGCCTTACTGCAGGAGCGACAAGATCATCTGGCTCATTTGCGAGCTTTGCTTGAGCATCGACGTGCCCGCTTGCATCAGAATCTGCTTGGACGACGAGTTCGCCGTTTCGCTCGCGTAGTCAACGTCCATGATTCGGCCGCTTGCGTCTTGCGTGTTGCTCGTCATGTTCGAGAGGTTGGCCGCGATGTGGCCCAGGCGGTTTTCCGATGCGCCAATGTTCGAACGCAGGCTGCCGACCGAAGCGATCGCGTCGTTGAGCGTGTCGATCATCTTGTTGGCGCTGCCCGCGGCGGTCAGTTCCGTACCCGCCGTCGTCGGATCCTTATAGGCTCCGCTGGCCGCGACGAACGCCGAATCGACACCCTTCAGCGACGTCGAGAAATCCACGGTCATCGTTTCGCCCGAGCTTGCGCCGATCTGGAACGTCAGGGCCTTCGAGAGCTTGCCGTCGACCGCGCCGCCGCCGCTCGTCGAACCGAACAGCTTTTCGCCGCCGTACGACGTGTTCTTCATCGTGTTGGCCAGTTCGGTACCGAGCGCGTCGTATTCCGACTGCATGGCCGTCTTGTCGTCATCCGACGACGATGCGTCAGCCGCTTGCGTGGCCAGATCCTTCATGCGCTGCAGGATGTTGGTCACTTCGTTGAACGCGCCGTCGGCGGTTTGCATCAGCGACGTGGCGTTTTGCGTGTTCTGCGAAGCGACGGTCATGCCGTTCGTTTGCGCTTGCAGACGCGTGGCGATTTGCAGGCCAGCGGCATCGTCGGATGCCGAGTTGATCCGGTAGCCGGTACCGAGACGGGTCATCGATTGGGTCAGCGCGGATTGGTTCTTGGCGACAGCATTCTGAATCACCAGCGAAGCCATGTTGGTGTGCAGACTAAGCATGATATTTCCTCCGGGAAGTGAGACTAAAGACACGTCACATGACGTCCTTACCCCCCAAAGGCGGCGTGCCCCCGAAAAACCTTAAGACCTTTCCGAAAATGAGGATACCTATTGGTCTAAATCAAGTTCACCGGGCCGGCGAGCTTATTTGGTCACCGCCGCGCCGCTCGCGAGACGTACTGCGGGCCCGCCGCCCACGGGCGTCGCGCTGATGCCTTGCATGCGGAAAAAGCGCATCCAGTCCTGCTCGGCCTTGGCCGTGAGAATCATCAACTCGACCCGGCGATCGTGCTCGCCCGTGGCGTCGCCATCCGCGGCCGGGACCTTGTCGGCCATCGCGATGACCTGGAACACCTGCTTATCGTCGAGTCCGCCATCCTTCAGTGTCTGACGCACGCGCAGCGCGCGACGGCTCGACAGGTTCCAGTTGTTGTTGAACACACTTGAATCTGTGTATTGCACCGAGTCGGTATGACCGGCAATCACGACTTTGTTCTTCACCTGCGTCAACACAGGCGCCAGGCGGCGAAAGAGCATCGCCACCGGCGTTTCGAGCACGTCGCTGCCGCGCACGAACATGCCATGGTCGTCCGTGTCGTGCACGACGATGCGCAATCCGTCCTGCGTCACGATCGTCTCCATGTTCTTGTCGAGGCCGAGCGCTTTTGCCTGTGCCTGAATGGCAGCGGCGAGCGCCTGTTGCTGCGCGGTCGAATCGGCCGACGATGAAGCGTAGGACGATACGTCGTCGCCGCCTTTGTCGCGATCCTTGCTCCCTTCGGCTGCGTGAGGTGCGTACGGCGCGACCTGCGGCGTCTTGGCGTTCTGTTCGAACATGCCTGCGCCCCCGTCGAGGACCGGGCTGCCGCTCACTTGGGCCGCGATCTTCATCCGCTCTTCCTGGGTCGACGCGCTCATCACCCACAACACCATGAAGAGCGCCATTAGCGCGAGCGTGAAGTCCGCAAACGCGACCTTCCACGCGCCGCCGTGATGCTCCTCGTGATGCTTGGAACCGCGCTTGATAATCGCGGGACTGTGATGTGCGTCATCCTTCTTCATTTCATTTCTCCGGCAATCAGTTGGTTCTCAGCTTCGTGATCCACGACTCGAGCGTCGCGAAGCTCGGCTTCACTTCGAGCTGGATCAGCTTACGGCCCGCATCGACGGCAAGCAGCGTCGGCTTGCCGGCCACTTGCGCGCACAGCACCACCTTCACGCATTCGAACGCGGACATCTCCGACTTCACGCGCTGCACCATCGCCCCCGCCAGCGGATCGAGAAAGCCGTAGCAAAAGAGAATGCCCATGAAGGTCCCGACCATCGCGCCGGCCACCTGCACGCCGACCTCCGCGACCGAGCCGCCGATGCTGCCCATCGTCGTGACGATGCCAAGCACAGCCGCCAGGATCCCGAAGCCGGGCATCGCCTCGGCGATCTTGCCGAGCGATTTCGAGGGCTGAAGGAATTCGCCTTCGATCGCTTCGATTTCCTGATCGAGCATGCCTTCCAGCTCGTGCGAAGTGATACGGCCCATCGCCATCAGGCGGAAGTTGTCGACGAGGAACGCCGTGAGCTTGCGCTCGCCGAGGATCATCGGATACTTCTTGAAGACCTCGCTTTCCTCGGGGTTTTCGACGTGCTGGTCGAGCGCCTTGAGGCCGCCGTCGCGCACCATTTCGAGCAGCTCGTACAACACCAGCAGCAGCTGGCGCTGAAACTCGCCGTCGCTCTTGCCGCGCGCAATCACCTTCTTGATTTGCGCGAGCATGTCCATCAGCACATGCTTCGGACTGCCCATCACGAGCGCGCCAAGCGCCGCACCCACGATAATCAGAATCTCGGTCGGCTGCCAGATCGCGTGCAACGATCCGCCGTGCAGGAGAAAGCCCCCGAACACGCAGCCGACGACAAAAAACGCACCCAACAAAATCTGCATTTCACACCCCTCTATGTTCTGTCGCGCGGCGCCACTTCCCATAACGCCTCGACTCGTGTTCTGACGGGACCCGCCTGCCGCTCACTCGCACAACAACTGCGTGATGATTGCCGCGTTGAACGGACGATCGATATGCCGGCTGTCAGCGATGCTCAACATTCTCGTGCTGACGTCGTTTTGCAATTGCTCGAGCGGAACGTTCCGGATCTTGTCGTACGTATGCACCGACAACGCCTGAACGGCAATGCTGCGCACCAGCGGCGTGATGTTCTTGAACTTGTCCTTGTCCTTCGCGTTGACCTCGAACGCCATGTCCAGCGAACAGACGCGATAGATCGACGACGCGGAACCGTCCGACGTCAACGTCAACGGCACGGAGACCATGATCTTGTTCAACTCGATGTAGTCGAACGGCTTCGCGCGCTTGACCACTTTGGCTTCTTCGTTGTGGTCATCTCGAAACCCGTTAAAGTTTTGAAACAGCAGGGCCCCGCCGGCGCCGCCCGCAATCAGCAAAACGAGTCCGATGGCCGCAATCGCCGGCTTGCTTTTGAAAATACTCATGGCTTTTCTCGCTGAACGATTGCGGACTGGCGTCATAGCATGCCCGTCAGCCCGCACTCGACATCAAAATCGGACCGTTGATTCAACGGCCCCAATGCGGTGCGATCTTGCCGATCAGCAACGCCATCCGAACTGCGGGATAGCGCCGCTCATCGGCATGACCACGCGCAACTCACTCGCCTTACTGCAGGAGCGACAGGATCATCTGGCTCATTTGCGAGCTTTGCTTGAGCATCGACGTGCCCGCTTGCATCAGAATCTGCTTGGACGACGAGTTCGCCGTTTCGCTCGCGTAGTCAACGTCCATGATTCGGCCGCTTGCGTCTTGCGTGTTGCTCGTCATGTTCGAGAGGTTGGCCGCGATGTGGCCCAGGCGGTTTTCCGATGCGCCGATGTCCGAACGCAGGCTGCCGACGGAAGCGATCGCTGCGTTGAGCGTGTCGATCATCTTGTTGGCGCTGCCCGGGTCAGTCAGTTCCGTACCGGTTGCGCCGGCCGTCGAATAAGCCGCGCTGCTCGTGCCGAATGCCTTGTCGACCGAACCCAGTGCCTTCGAGAAGTCAACCGTCATCGTTTCGCCCGAGCTTGCGCCGATCTGGAACGTCAGCGCCTTCGCGAACTTGCCGTCGACCGTGCCCGTGCCGTCGCCGCCGAACAGCTTTTCGCCGCCATACGACGTGTTCTTCATCGTGTTGGACAGTTCGGTACCGAGCGCGTCGTATTCCGACTGCATCGCGGCCTTGTCGTCATCCGACGACGATGCGTCAGCCGCTTGCGTGGCCAGATCCTTCATGCGCTGCAGGATGTTGGTCACTTCGTTGAACGCGCCGTCGGCGGTTTGCATCAGCGACGTGGCGTTTTGCGTGTTCTGCGAAGCGACGGTCATGCCGTTCGTTTGCGCTTGCAGACGCGTGGCGATTTGCAGGCCAGCGGCATCGTCGGATGCCGAGTTGATCCGGTAGCCGGTACCGAGACGGGTCATCGATTGGGTCAGCGCGGATTGGTTCTTGGCGACAGCATTCTGAATCACCAGCGAAGCCATGTTGGTGTGCAGACTAAGCATGATATTTCCTCCGGGAAGTGAGACTAAAGACACGTCACATGACGTCCTCCCCCCCCAAAGGCGGCGTGCCCCCGGAAAACCTTAAGACTTTTCCGAAAAGATAGGGGCCCTATAATGCGAGCCATCCTCACTCGTGGCGTCGGTACGATGCAAATCAAACTCATCGCTTCCCGGTTTAAGTTTTTGCCGCTGATTGTCATCGCGGGCATCGCATCGGCGCGTGCCGAAGCGCCGGCCGCATCCGTCGAAGCCCAAGTCGGACAGGCCGCCCACGCATGGCTCGATAACTATGTGAAGCAGCATCAGCTGCAGGATGCGCGCGTCGAGGCCACGGTTCTGTCGAGCCGGCGTCCGGCGCCGGCCTGCGATGCGCCTTATGACATCACGCCGGCCGGCAATGGCCAGCTCGGGCATTTGACGTTTGCCGTGCGCTGCCCGAACGATGCGCGCACAACCTTCTATCAGGTGCGCACGAGCGTGTTTGCGAAAGTGGTGGTGGCGGCCGCGGATATACCGGCGCGACAGCCGATCGGCGTCGACGACGTGACGCTTGAAGAAGAGAACCTCGCCGCTTCACCCGACGCGCTGACCGACCCCGCCGCGCTCGCAGGCCGCGTCAGTCGCCGCCCGATCAAGGCCGGCAGCGTCGTGCAAGCGCGTTTTCTACAGGGAGAAACGGATGTGAAGCGCGGACAAATGGTGCAGATCGTCGCGCGCAATCAGCAAATCGAAATCAGCGCGCCCGGCGAGGCCATGCAAAACGGCGCGAAAGACGACGTGATCCGCGTGCGCAACACGAGCACCGGCAAAGTCATCGCCGCACGCGTGACCGGGCCCGGCACCGTCGAACCGCTCATTGACCAGTAATGCACATGCCGGCGCGGTTGTCGTTGGTCTCGACGATCCACGCGTTCGACGTCAGTTTCCGAAAGCGCATATCGACTTCCTCGCCCGGCGCCACCAGTGCGCCCGGTACGGGCTGGGAAGCCGCATTGTCGAGCTGCGAATACGCGAGCTTGCTCACCTTGCTCAGGACCGTGCCGTCACGCGCGAACAGCATGTCGATCGAACCGCTGCGATCGATCGACAGGCGCTCTTCCTCGTGGCGATAACAGCCGCTCAAGCGAATACGCCCCGCATCGAGCCAAAACGACGTCGACAGCACAGCGGTACGCGTCGCTCCGCCATCGGCGGACAACAGATAACGCGGCTGGCGCACCACGCATTCGCCGTGCGGCAGATCGCGGTAGGCGCCGCGCGCCATGTACCAGGCTGTCCAGCCCGACAGCAGCACAACGGCCAGGACTAGTGATAAGCCTTTTCGACGAAATAGGTTTCGCACTGCTCGGGTGCCTCGTAAATGGATTTCGGACAAACAGCCAGCCAGTCGTTGTTGCCGAGCCCGATCTGATAGATATAGCTGCCGGCGACGGGCGTAACGTGAATCGATTGAAGGAGTTCCTTTTGCTCCATCCTGCCATTCGAGAAGTAGTGCACGCCGTCGACCGTCTGCGCAAAGGGAAACTCGAACTTCCGGGTGCCGTCGAAGAACGTCTTCCACGCAAGCACGCCGGCCCACGCGATCAGCACGCCGTAGACCGCATAGGTCACCAGCCGGCGGCGCTTTGTCGGCGGCGCTACGATGGCCGGTGTTGTCGCCTCGGGCGCGGCAAGCGAGCCTTCGGAAGCGGACAGCGTGGCGGCGGGCTCCGGCGCTAAGGGCGGCACGGCCGCTTCACCGCTGGCATCGCGCAATGGCGCTTGTGTAGGAGCATCGCTCGCTTCAGCGGCGATCCGGTCGGCGTCCGTTTCATTGGACACACCCGCGGACACACCCGCTTCGGCCGCCGGTTCCAGCGACGGCAAGGGCGAAGGCGCAACCACGGACGCCGGCGCTTCGGCAACCGGCTCGACCGTGCCGATGAACTTCAAGCCGAGCCGCGGCAAAGTCTTGATGAGGCTTCCCGACACGCCCTGCTCTTCGAGCTTCAGGCGCAAGGCACGCACGAGCTGGTGATAGCTGCCTTCGGTCACCACCATGCCCTTGCTTTCCCACACCTGCTCGATCACCGCCTGCTTGGTGGCGATGCCCTGCATCAGCAGCGTCAGCAATTCCGTTTCATTGGCGGCCAGCGCGGTCACGAGATCGCCGTTCGACAGCGTCATCAGATTGCTGTCGAATACGAGCCGATGCTCGATCAGATATTTTTCAAAAACGGCGGCCATCTAACTGTTCGCTAAGATGTTTTCATCGAAATGAGCGCGTCGGCGCCGGCAACTACGCGGGCACAAACGGCTTTCTGGAGCGAGCGATTGGCGCTGCGCTGAAGTTGCGCCAATTCACTCCACTATTTATAGACCTTGTTGTTGCTGCGGGACAAAATCGCCTTTAGACCGATCGGGCGCCCGAAGAATACCGCCCTGTATAGGTGAGGCTTCCTTACCTCTATCTTAAAAAGGCGCTTAAATTTTGGAAACGCCTTAGAACGACCCCAATGCCGCAGATCAACCTAACGCGACTTTTAACGATTTCGGGATGGGGCAAATTCTAAAGGCTAATGGGCAAGATTCACGAATGTTTTGCGCGGATCAATGGCTCAGAGCGCAAGTCGTATAGACAAAAGAATCGCGTAGCGGTATAGAAGCCCAATCCGCCAAGCCAAGTCATTTTTACCGATTAAGCGAATACGTTTTCTAAATCGCTTGCTATTGGCTCGCATTACGCGAACCCAATAAAAGACAAACCGGTATAGCTCGATTGCGCGCGAATGACCCGGCGCGTAGACTGCGGGCCCCATCGCACCTCGTCGATATCCCGCATGCCGACTTCTCTGCCGTTCCCGCCTGAAGGCATCCGCACAGAACGCGTCGTGCTGCGTGCAGCGCGTCCCGCCGACTCCGAAGCCGTGCACGCCTACCATACCGCCAACCGAGCGCATCTCGAGCCCTGGGAGCCAGCGAGGCCCGCACAGTTCTATACGCGGGAAGCGATCGAGACACGGCTCACGTCCACGGTCGAACAAATGGCGGCCGGCCATGCATTGCATCTGCTGCTGTTCGAACGAAGCGAAGGCCAACTGATCGGCGACTGCAACTTCACCAATATCGTCCGCGGGCCTTTCGAGGCGTGTCATCTCGGGTTTGCGCTCGACGCTCGCTTCGAAGGCCGTGGACTGATGCAAGAATCGCTCAGGGCTGCGATCGAATTCATGTTCGACCGCGGCGGTCTGCATCGCGTCATGGCGAACTACCGGCCGGAGAATCAGCGCAGCGCGCGCTTGCTCGAAAAACTCGGCTTCGAACGCGAAGGCTTTGCACGCGCGTACTTGAAGATCAATGGCGTATGGGCCGACCACGTGTTGACTTCGCTGATCAATCCGGCCGCGCAGTGACTAAACAAAACGGGCGGCGCTGGTTGAGCGTCGCCCGTTCGTCGTCAAGAAGCCGCGGTTCGACCAGCCGCGTTGCTGAAGGCTATTGAGGCAACACCTCGCCGCGTGTTTCGGGTGCAAACGGAATGATGAAGAGCCCGATCACGAACGCGACGGCCGTCAGCGCGACCGGCAAGCCAAGCGTATGCGTGTGCAGCACCGCCGCGCCGAGCAGGAAGTTCACGCCCGCCCCGATGAATCGTCCAAACGACGTGCAGAACGCGAACGCCGTTGCGCGCACGCGCGTTTCGAACTGCTCGGGCAGCCACAAGCTGAAAAGCGCGAAGTTGCCGCCAAAGAAACCGAGCACAAAAAGCCAGGCGATGAACGGCGCAAGGCCATTGGGCAGATAGAACGCCCAGCCGAAACTCCCCGCAATCGATACCGCCATCCCGGCAAAATAAATCGCCAGCGTCTTCCTGCGCCCGACTTGCTCCGCGAGCCAAGGCAAGACCAGACAGCCCAGTATCGTGCCGATCGACAACAAGCCCGTGGCCATCGACGCCGTCTTGATCGCGCCGTTCTTGTCCATGCCCGCCTTCGTCGCGAGCTGAATCACCGCCGACGGTTCATAGACCGCCCCCGCCCACAAGCCCACGATGGCGATCGTCAAGAGCGCGCAAGCCACCCACGTGCGGCGCCGATAGTGCGGACCAAAGATCTCACGCAACGGCTTCACGTGAACCTTCGTGCTCGCCTCGGCCTTTTGCCACTTCTCCGTTTCCTTCACGCGCGTCAACACCAGAATCGCGACGAAGACCGGCACCGCGCCCGTCAGGAACATCGCGCGCCAGCCGAAATGCACGCCGACCGTGTAATTGAGCGCGGCCGCCAAAAAGAAGCCGGCGTAGTAGCCGGTCTGCAAGTAGCCCGCGCCCATCTTGCGCCGATCCTCGGGCCACGACTCCGCCACATAGGTGCCCGCAAGCGCCCATTCGCCGCCGATCCCGACACCCGCGATAAAGCGGAAGATCGCGAGCTCCCATACGTTCTGCGAAATGGCCGACAGCCCCGTGAAGATCGCGAACGTAAAGATCGTGCCGGCCAGCACCTTCGTGCGTCCGAAGCGGTCGGCGATCGGCCCCCAAATGAACGACAAGCCCCAGCCGACGAGAAACAGCGCGAACAACAGCGAGCCCGCAAGCCCGACATTGGCCGGCGTCGCCGCATAGCCCGAGCGCGGCAGCAACTCGGTCAGCGCCGGCGTCAGCACGAGCGCATAGATGAACGAGTCCATCCCGTCGAGCGTCCAGCCAGTCCACGCCCCCCAAAACCCCGCAATCTGCGAACGATTGAGCGGCGTGCGTTGTCGCGCGAGCCTCGCGCGGTCCGTCATTGAACTCATCTTGCTCCTCCGGTGAGACGTTGAACGTCTAGACTCAACTCAAACGAAACCGCGAGCGCGCGGCGGATGCCGCGACGCTCGCGTCGGATACGTGCCGGACCTCGGTTTTGTTGTCGGGTTTTTCCCGTTGTCGAGTTCGTATTTTATATATAATATTCACCATCATGAATGACGCAACGACTCGTTTTCCCCTAGACGACCCGTCCGGCGCGAACGCGCTGCCTGGCACGATTTCTGTCGCGGAGCGCGCAAGCGCGTCGCGGATGATCGTGAATGCGCTGCGCACGGCCATCATCGACGGCACCCTCGCACCTGGCGCACCGCTGCGCCAGGACGCCATCGCACGGCACTTTTCGGTCAGCGCGATTCCGGTGCGCGAAGCCCTGCGTCAGCTCGAAAGCGAAGGCTGGGCCAAGGTCGAGATCAACAAAGGCGCCACCGTCGCGCCGTTGTCCGCCGATGAGGCGCGCGAAATCTACGAGATCCGCGCCGCGCTCGAGAGCCTGGCGATCAGCCTCGCGATTCCCGCCCACACGCGCGCCTCCCTGCAACACGCTGAAGCGCTGTGCAAGGCCGCAGCGGCCGAATCGGACCCCTCGCTCTATGTCGCGCGCAACGAAGCGTTCCACATGAGCCTCTATGCGCCTGCCGCGCGGCCGCAGCTGTTCGAATTGATCGGCGTGCTGCACCGGCGCGGCGAACGCTATCTGCGGCTCAAGTTCGGGCTGCCGGCGTACAAGGGCGAGTCCGATCGCGAACACGCAGCGCTGCTCAAGGCCGTGCGCAGGCACGATGTCGCCGCGGCGCAATTGCTCGTCACCGAGCATCTGCTCGACACCGGCGAGCTGCTGCATCGTTTCCTCTGCGAAAACGCGGAGGCCGTGAGCGCCGCCTGTGCGCCGCCCAACACTCGCAAGCCGCGCGCGAAACGCGAGCGCGCCACCTCCGGGAGCTGAACCGCCGATGAATCACCGAGACTTCACCTCTTCCGTCACACCCGCTGCCCGCTCTTGGACGACGCTGCGCGATGAGAAAGCGCGGCGCCTTGCGGCCATCGCGCCCTGGCTTGAAGACCGCGTGCTGCCGCGCGAGCGCATCGTCGCCGCGCTCGAAACGCTCATCTGCCCGGGCGATCGCGTGGCGCTCGAAGGCGACAATCAAAAGCAGGCCGATTTTTTGTCGCGCTCGCTCGCGAAAGTCGATCCGCAAAAAGTGCATGACGTTCACTTGCTGATTTCGAGCATCAGTCGTCCTGAGCATTTGACGCTGTTCGAGCAAGGCATCGCACGCAAGGTCGATTTTGCGTTTGCGGGTCCGCAGAGCCTGCGCGTGGCGCAGTTGCTCGAAGACGGGCAATTGGAGATCGGCGCTATTTACACCTACGTCGAGCTGTATGCGCGGATGTTCGTCGACCTGACGCCGCAAGTCGCGCTGCTCTGCGCCGAGAAAGCCGATCGCCACGGCAACCTGTACACCGGCGCCAACACCGAGGACACGCCGACCATTGCCGAGGCGGCTGCGTTCAAGCACGGCATCGTGATCGTGCAAGTCAACGAAATCGTGGATGAGTTGCCCCGCGTCGATATTCCGGGCTCGTGGGTCGACATCGTCGTCGAGGCCGATCGACCGTTCGCGGTCGAGCCGCTTTTCACGCGCGACCCGCGCCATATCGGCGACCTGCAGGTGCTGACCGCGATGATGGTGATTCGCGGCATCTACGAAGCGTACGGGATCACGTCGCTCAACCACGGCATCGGCTTCGATACAGCGGCGATCGAACTGCTCTTGCCGACCTATGGCGAATCGCTCGGCTTGAAGGGCAAGATTTGCCGCAATTGGACGCTCAATCCGCATCCCACGCTGATTCCCGCCATCGAATCGGGCTGGGTCGACAGCGTGCATTGCTTCGGCAGTGAAGTCGGGATGGAGGCGTATATCGAGGCGCGTCCCGACATCTTCTTCACGGGCCGCGACGGCAGCCTGCGCTCGAACCGCGTGCTGTGCCAACTGGCCGGGCAATACGGTGTCGATCTCTTCATCGGCTCGACGCTGCAGATCGACGCCGACGCGAATTCGTCCACCGTAACGCGCGGACGTCTCGCAGGCTTCGGCGGCGCGCCCAACATGGGCCACGATCCGCGCGGGCGGCGCCATTCGAGCGAGGCGTGGCTGAAGCTCCTGAAGGCGAACGGGCCCATCGCACGCGGACACAAGCTCGTCGTGCAGCTCGCGGAAACCTACAAGAAAGGCGGCGAACCGACCTTCGTCGACGAACTCGATGCGATCGCCGTCGGCGCAAAGAGCGGCATGCCGATCGCGCCGGTCATGATCTACGGCGACGACGTGAGCCATGTCGTCACCGAAGAAGGCATCGCGCATTTGCACAAGGCCGAAGGCGTCGACGAACGGCGCGCCGCGCTCGCGGCCGTCGCCGGCGTCACGCCCATCGGCCTGCGTGCGAAGCCTGAACAAACGGCTGCGCTGCGGCGGCGCGGCATCGTCGCGTATCCGGAAGACCTCGGCATTCGACGCGGCGACGCCAAGCGCTCGTTGCTCGCCGCGCGCAGCATCGACGACTTGGTCGCGTGGTCGGGCGGTCTCTATTCGCCGCCGGCGCGTTTCCGTAGCTGGTGAGCCGATGAACGCGACTCCAGTCTGCGCGAATCGCAGCGGCGCGAGTTCATCATTGCGGCCGAATCCGTCCGTACCGCGACAGGGCACGGCTACGGTTCAAGCGCTTTCCGATACCTGCCTCGCGCGCTTCGCTGTCGAGGCGCTGCTCGAAGAAGCGCACCTCACGCCGAAGCCGGCTCTCGTCGACCGGCGCGGCAGCGGCGCGCATCGCGACCTCGATCTTGCCGTAATGACACGCTCCGCTCTCGCGCTCGAACCCACGTTCGAGGCGCTCGCGCGGGCGTCCCACAACCGCGCGCCGTCGGCGACGCTGCGCGCCGAACTCGCGCAAATCGGCCGCGCCGGCGAAGCCGCGATGATGCACGCGACGCTCGGCAGCAACGCGCATCGCGGCGCGATCTGGATCGTCGGCCTGTTGGTTGCGGGCGCAACGATTTGCGGCAGCGTCCATGCATCGAGCGCGGCGCGAATCTGCGATCTCGGCGCGCAAATCGCCTGCTTTCCCGATCGCTTCGCCTCGTCTGCCGACAGCAACGGCACGCGCGTGCGCGACCGCTATGGCGTCGGCGGCGCGCGGCGTGAGGCGCAGGAAGGGTTTCCGCACGTGATCGGCGTCGGCCTGCCCGCGCTCCACGCTGCGCGGCAACGCGGCGTCGACGAAAATGCGGCACGTGTCGACGCGCTGCTCGCGATCATGACGTCGCTCGACGACACCTGCCTGCTGCATCGCGCCGGCTGGCCCGCGCTCACCGCCGCCAAGCGCGGTGCGCGCCGCGTGCTCGACACAGGCGGCAGCTCGACTGCGAGCGGCCGCGCCGAACTCGACTCGCTCGAGCGCACGCTGCTCGCGCTGAACGCGTCCCCCGGCGGCGCGGCGGACTTGCTCGCCGCGACTCTTTTCATCGACAAGCTGGTCCGCCACCCGACCAGCGGGAGCCCCAAGACATGGAACATCTGACGTTCGACTACCCGGCACAGCGTGCTGTGACCGCCCGCGCACATGTAGGCGTGGTCGGCTCCGGCGACCTCGAGGTGCTGCTGGCGCCGAGCGATGCGATGACGGCGCGCGTCGTCGTGCGCACAAGCGTCGACGGCTACGGACACATTTGGAAGCACGTGCTCGATCGCTTCTTCACGCGCTACGACGGCGCGGCGTCGATCGAGATCAACGACTTCGGCGCAACGCCCGGGGTCGTCGCGCTGCGGCTGGCCGAAGCGGTCGAGGCATCCGAGCAAGGAGCCGGGAGGGACGACCCCCACGCTCACTCTCGTTCGCTGCCCCCCGAGGGGGCGGACGCCTCCCTTGGGGCGGCCCGGCGGGAGGCGTCATGAGCGAAAGCGGCGCTATCGATACGAACAACGGCACGGCACATCCCGCGCCCCTCCTTCGCGACAGCTTCATCGAATTGCCTGCACGTGAACGCGCGCGTGCCCTGCTCGACACCGGCACGTTTCGCGAACTGCTCGGTCCGTTCGATAAGCTCGAATCGCCGTGGCTGCCGTTGCAAGGCATCGTCTGCCAGGCCGACGACGGCGCCGTGATCGCGCGCGGGACGATCGACGGCGTTCCCGCCGTCATCGCCGCGATCGAATCGGCGTTCCAAGGCGGCAGCATCGGCGAAGTGTCGGGCAGCAAAATCGCCGGGGCATTGGAACTCGCGTTGCGCGATTGCGAACGAGGCAAGCTCGTGCGTCCGGTCATCGTGTTCGAGACCGGCGGCGTGCGCTTGCAGGAGGCGAATCTCGGGCTCGCGGTCATCGCCGAGATTCAGGCGGCGATCGTCGCGCTGCGCCGCTATGTGCCGGTCGTCGGCGTGATTGCGGGCATGGTCGGCTGCTTCGGCGGGATGTCGCTCGCAGCGGCGCTGTGCTCCTATCTCGTCGCGACCAAGCAGGGACGGCTCGGCATGAACGGTCCCGAAGTGATTGAGCAGGAAGCGGGCATCGACGAACTCGATGCGAGCGACCGGCGCTACGTGTGGCGCTTGATCGGCGGCGAGCAGCGCGCGGCAACCGGTCTCGTCGACACGCTCGCGGACGACGAGACGAACGCCATCCGCGCCGCCGTGCGCGATGCGTTTGCGCGCGGCGTGCCGGCGCAGCATCGAAGCGAAGCGGTCGATACGTATCAAGCGTTGCTCGCGCAGATCGATCCGGCCAACGTCTCGCCCGAAGCGATGCGCGTTGTGTTTCAAGCAAACGCTTCACACGCCGGTGCGGCATCGGACAGCACGCAACAGCAGCAGGAGCAAGCATGAGCGACATCACGATGACTCGCGGACAACGCTGGTTCCGCGCGCTCGCAGGCGAGCCTCGCACGGCCGCGCCGGTATGGTCGGGCGATGCCGCCCTCGGCGCCGATACCGCACGCTTCATTGCCGTTGTGCCCGATGCGGGCAATCGCTTTCCGCGCGCGGTCGATAACGTCGTCGGGCTCGAACAAGGCTGGCAGTTGGCGCGCGTGGTCCGCGACACGATGGAAAAAGACGCGGGTGCGAGCACGCGCCGCCCGATCGTCGCGATCGTCGACGTGAAAAGCCAGGCATACGGATATCGCGAGGAAATGCTCGGCATTCACCTCGCGTGCGCAGCGGCCGTCGATGCCTATGCGGCTGCGCGTGCGGCCGGGCATCCCGTAGTGGCGCTGATCGTCGGGCCGGCCATGTCGGGGGCGTTCCTCGCGCATGGCTATCAGGCGAATCGGATCGTGGCGCTCGACGCGCCGGGCATCGCCGTGCACGCGATGGGCAAGGATTCGGCGGCGCGCGTGACGCGCCGCTCGGTCGAGGCGCTCGACGAACTCGGCGAAACGATCACGCCGATGTCGTACTCGCTCTCGGCGTTTGCCAAGCTGGGTTTGCTCGACACGCTGATCGGCGGCGTGGACGCCGATGCGCCGACCGATGTACAAATCGAACGCGTGCGTGGCGTGTTGAACGAAGCCGTGCAAAGCGCGCGCAGCGACGGTACGCGGGACCTGTCGCGCCGGCTCGAATCGGCAGCGGCAAAGACGACGCGTGCTGCGTCGATTGAAGTGCGGCGGCGTCTTGCCGAGCAATGGGATGTGTAATGCACGTCAACGCGAACGTCATAGCGCCGGACACGGCGCGCGCATGCGCGCTGCCGCCTTGGACGGCAAATGCGCCTGTCGCATCGGACACACGCTGGCACGCGCATGATCTGCTGAAACTGGAGCGTCTGCCTGAATTGCCCGGGGAACCGGCGTGGGTGCGAAGCGCGTTTGCCCGCGCGCCGTTCGCCGTCGTACGGCGTGCCGAATCGGCAGCGGGGTTTGTCGCGATCGGCGTGCGCGGTGCGGAACGCAACGCGCGCTATGGCACTTGGGCCGAAGCCGGAGACATCGAAGCGGTCATCGCGCCGGAGGATCTGGCCGGCACGCTGCCTACCTTTGACCGCGCACCGTATCCGGTATACAAAATTTTGCACACCGTACGCCAGACAGGCTGCCTGTCGGCATTCACCTGGGGACCGACGGGAAGCGCCGGCTTCGAACTCGCAACCGGGCTTCCGACAGTCTCGTCATCCAGTGACCTCGACCTGCTGATTCGAACGCCTGCGCCGCTATCGATCGACACAGCACGCGCCTTGCTCGACGAATTGACGGCTCACGCCGCACGCGCCGGCACCCGGATCGACGTGCAACTGGAAACGCCGGCAGGTGGCGTCGCGCTCGCCGAATTCGCGTCGAACAAGCCACGCGTGCTGGCTCGCGGCGCACAAGGTCCGCGACTCGTCGCCGATCCTTGGGCCGCGGCCGAAGCGCGGACGAAGGAAGCGACGTAATGCTGGCTTATCTCTTCCCGGGCCAAGGTGCGCAAAGTGCCGGCTTTTTGCATCGTCTGCCGGCACATGCTGCGATTCACGACACGCTGGCGGAAGCCTCGCAGGCCCTGAGCACCGATGTGCTGACGCTGGATACCGCCGAAGCGCTGCGCTCGACCGTTGCGGTACAGCTCACGCTCGTGATCGCGGGCGTCGCGATGACGCGCCAGCTTGCGGCCGAAGGATTGATCGCGGAAATGAGCGCCGGCTTGTCGATCGGCGCTTATGCAGCCGCGGTGAGCTGCGAAGCCTTGGCGTTCGCCGACGCGCTGCGTATGGCAAAAAAGCGCGCCGAACTGATGGAGCGCGCCTATCCCGGAGGCTATGGCCTGTCCGCGATATCGGGCTTGACCGAACACGAAATCGAAACGTTGACGCGCGAGACCGCGAACGTCGCAGCAGAACGCGTCTATATCGGCAATGTGAACGCCCCTCGGCAGATCGTCGTTGCCGGTTCCGACATCGCGCTCGAGACATTCAACGAGCGAGCGCTCGCAGCGGGCGCTCGCAAGGCGACGCGGCTCGAAGTCAGCGTACCGTCACATTGCGAACTGCTTGCCCACGCCTCGGACGAACTGCTCGCCTACAGCGCCGGCGTACCGTTTCGCGCACCGCGCAGCACCTACATCGGCAATCGCGGCGCTCGCCCCTTGCATACGGCCGATGCGATCCGGGACGACCTCGTCACCAACATGCGTCACACGGTGCGCTGGTTCGATGCGCTCTCGGTGATGATCGAGATGGGGGCGACGGTGCTCGTCGAAGCGCCACCTGGGCAAGTGCTGACCGACATCGCCAAGGACGCTTACCCCGAGGTCCACGCGCTCGCTTCAAGCACGATCGCTCAAGACAAGCTTGCCGAAACGATTCGAAGACGGCTTGTGTGATTGTCGATCGCTTTACTCAACCCAGCGCACCGGCCACGATGCGCGCTGCCGCTGCCAGCACGTCATCGCGCGGCGATGCATCCTGACGCTGCTGCATGAAGTAGATCGCGATAACCAACGGCGCCCCGGATGGCCGCCAAACCACGCCGATGTCGTTCGTCGTACCGTAGTCGCCTGTTCCGGTCTTGTCGCCGACTTGCCAATCGGCAGGAACGCCAGCGCGGATGCGCTTGCCCCCTGTCGTATTCGCGCGCAGCCATGCTTGCAGTTGCTCGCGTTGGCGCGGCGCCAGCGCATCGCCGAGCGCGAGCTGCCGCAAGCTGTGCGCCATCGACGCTGGCGTCGACGTATCGCGCAAATCGCCGGGAATCGCTGTATTCAGCTCGGTCTCCCAGCGGTCGAGCCGGAACGTGTCGTTGCCGATCGAGCGCGCAAACGCGGTCACGGCTGGCGGTCCGCCAAGAATCTTCATCAACAGGTTGACTGCCGTGTTGTCGCTGTAATCGATCGCCGCCGCGCAGAGTTCGGCGACCGTCATGCCGCTTGCCAGGTGCGGCTTCGTGATCGGCGAATAGTTGACGAGGTCTTGCGCGGTATACATCACGCGGCGTTCGAGCAACCCAGGCTCGTTCTCGCTGCGCTTCAAAATCGCGGACGCCGCGATCGCCTTGAACGTGCTGCAAAAGGCGAACCGCTCATCGGCGCGATGCGAGAGGCGTGCGCCGCTGCCGGTGTCGATCGCGGCGAGCCCGAGCCGTCCGCCCGAGGACGCTTCGAGCTTCGCCAATTCGGCTTGCGCCGTCGAATTGCGCTGAGGACCTGCGGCCAGCGAGGTGCAAGCACCGACCAACGGCGTGGACACAGCGGCAAGCAAAAGCGAACGGCGCAACGCGGATGGCTTCATAGGAATGTGATGTCGAGCGATGGTTGAGAAAGTGCGCTTGGACCTCGCACCTTTCTCGATAGTTCACGCGCACTGAGCACTGCGGAGCAGCGTCGCGGACCGCCGGCACTCAACACTCCCGAAAACGCTCACCTATTCGATCGTTGCATGTATATGCATTTATGGCGCAATTTGGCCCGCCATCGACCTGGATTAGTAGATGCGTGTGCAACGATTCGCGATAAACAGCCGTAGAAGTGCTAACGAACTCACAGGTTCGCTGCCATGCGAGTGATATCAAAGGTGAGATTTTACGGGACGCTGCGAGTCGACTGGCGACGACTCTGATCAGCGCAAACGCCCCGCTGCTGCCGCTCGTGCTCAACCGTGCCCGTTCGGCAAATACGGCATCGGATCGACAGGCTTGCCGTCGCGGCGCACTTCGAACAGTACCGCGACACGCGCACTGTCGACGTCGCCCATCTCGGCGATCTCTTCGCCTTGCTTCACGACGTCGCCCGTCTTCACGAGCAGCTTGCGGCTGTGCGAATAGGCAGTCAGAAAATCGGCGTTGTGCTGCACGATGATCAGGCTGCCATAGCCGTTCAAGCCCGTGCCGGCGTACATCACGCGCCCGGCCGCTGCGGCGCGGATCGGATCGCCCTCGTTGCCGCCGATTTCGATGCCGCGATTGTGGCCGGGTTCAAATGGCTCGATGACGGAGCCGTTGGCGGGCCACGCAAGCGTGACGTGCTGCGTGTGGCGATCGAGCGTCTGAGCGGAAACCGCACTTCCGTTCCCCGCGCCGCGAACGGCAATCCGCAGCGATTCGCCTTTTGCCAAGTGCGGCTTGCGCTTCAAATGATTCCATGCGATCAGGTCCTTGACCGCACAGCCGTGGCTCTTGGCGATGCTGCCAAGCGTATCGCCGCGCTTCACGACGTAGCTGATCCACTGCACTTGCGTCGACTGATCGCTCGCCGAATCGGCCGTGTTGTCCGCAGCGGCGGCTGCGCTCGGGGGCGTCGTGGTCGCCGTTGCGGCGGCAGGCGATGCGCCAGCCGCCACCGTATCGCTCGATGCGGGCGGCGCGACGGTCGCGCAACCGGCCATGATGGCCGCCATCGCGGCGCCGGCAATGAGCGCCATGCTTCTGTCGAAATGACCTCGTCTCATCTTCGACTCGAACTCCATTATTTCAAGGGTATCGCTGGTCAAGCGGCACCTGCGTGGCGCCTTCTGAACGCTATGCACACAGCTTCATCGCGACGGCGCCACGGTTACTCCGTATACGGCATGACGTATTCGAAATACAAAATGCGAAGTACGTCACCCCTCAAAATCCGCTGCTGCATTGTAAAGGCAGCATCTCAAAATTGACGCAGCCGGACTTGTAACCGACTGCAATCATCATTACAAATGCAACAGCCCCTTCTTGCGCGGCTCACATGGCGAATGCCGCTTACGCCGTTTCAAGCGAGGCTTCCGTCAAGACCGGAGCAACGCGTTCGCCTCCCATGCGATTCGCGACCGCACGCGCCGGCCCCGAACTCCCCGAAACGCGGAACACCGCGACGGCCGTCGTCAGCCTGCGCGCCTGCTCTTCAAGCGAACTGGCAGCCGCTGCTGCCTGCTCGACGAGCGCCGCGTTTTGCTGCGTGACCTCATCCATCTGCGACACGGCGACGTTGACTTGATCGATACCCGTGCTCTGCTCGTGCGCGGCCGTCGCGATCTCGTTCATGATCGTGCTCACACGCGCAATCGCCGCGACGATTTCATTCATCGTCGAGCCCGAGCGCTCCACAAGTTCAGCGCCCGCTTCGACACGCGCCGACGATTCCCCGATCACGGTTTTGATTTCCTTCGCGGCCGCCGCGCTGCGCTGCGCAAGCGAGCGCACTTCGCTCGCCACCACGGCGAAGCCGCGTCCTTGTTCGCCCGCGCGCGCCGCCTCGACCGCGGCGTTGAGCGCAAGAATATTGGTCTGGAATGCAATGCCTTCGATCACGCCGACGATATCGGCGATCTTGCGCGAGTTGTCGACGATCTCCTGCATGGTGCCGACGACTTCCTGCGTGAGTTCGCCGCCTTGCGCCGCGAGATCGGACGCGCCCTGCGCGAGCGAACTCGCCTCCTGGGCGTTTTGCGCGGTCTGCTTGACCGTCGACGTGAGCTCTTCGATGCTTGCCGCCGTTTGCTCGAGCGAAGCCGCCTGCTCTTCGGTGCGCTGCGACAGATCCGTGTTGCCGGACGCAATTTCGCTCACGCCAGTGTCGATCGAATCCGCGCTGCTGCGCACGGTGCTGACCGTGGCCACCAGCGACGCCTGCATCGTCTGCAGCCCTGCGGCAAGGCGGCCCATTTCGTTGTCGCTCGCGACCTCGACGCGCCCCGTCAGATCGCCGTGCGCGATGCGCTGGAACTGCGCGATCGCCGCGTCCACCGGATGCACGATCGCGCGCACGAGCATCGCGCGCCCGAGCCACGCGCACAGCAGCGACACCAGCATGCCCGCCGCAACGACGATGCTCACAATCTGAAAGCGATCCTGCGCGGCCTGGAAACGTTGAGCGCCACGGTCGAGCTGCACCTTCTCGAGCGCTGCCGTTGCCTTGTCGTAAGCGTTGTAGAGCGCGGGCAGCTTCTTGCCCTGCAATTGCTGGAAGGCCGCCTTGTCGCCCGATTTCAGCGCAGCGAGCGCGGGATCGATGCCGTCGTGCAGGAATGCGTCGCGCGCGTCCTGCAGGTCCTTGACGAGCGATTGCACGTCGGAATCGCCGCCGGCATGGCTCAGGTAGTGAGCAAGACGCTCGTCCGATACGCGGCGGTAGTCGTCCGCACGCTTGAGCACGGCGGCCGCGCCGTCCTGGTCGTTGATATCGCTGAGCGATGCGTACGTCGCCAACGCGAGGCGCAAGCGCAGCAATTGCCCGGCGCTGCCGTCTAGGTCGGCGACGGCCGGCGTATCGACCGTATACATCTGCTGCAGCGATGCGTTGCCGGCGCGCATCGACAGCAGCCCCATCGCCGCGCCTGCCACGAGCACGACCGCAAAGCACGAGACCATGAGGGTCAGCCACGCGCGAATCGAAAGGTTCTTCAGCATCAAATGATCTCCACGATGTGGTGGGAACGGCGGGTCCGCCGCTCCTCTCACGTTGCTCGCGCGCTGCACGCCCGGCACATGCGTAGCCGGCGTCCAAATTAAATGGGCGCCACATGGAATGGACTACGGCCGTTGTCAGGAAAACTTTACGGGCCATAAGCGTGGCGTTCTGCCACAGGGTCGCGCGCACCCCGGCGCATGACGCCATGCGCCGGGGTGCGGCTAGGGGAACCGGAGCAGCAAACCGCCGAGCCGGTCAGGCGATCTCGAACTCGATGCTGCCGATGCCTTCGATGCTCCCGCGCACGATATCCGGCCCCTCAGCCATATAAATGCCGGTGTACGAGCCGGTGGTGAGCAGCGTGCGCGCGGGAATGGTCTGCCCGCTCTGCAGGGCGCGCGTGACGAGCCAGACGACGAGCCGTCGCGGATCGCCCGCGGGATTGCTCGCCTGACCGCTGAAGATCTCCTGATCGCCGCAATGAAAACTGACCTTCGGCGCGACGAAATCGAAGCGCCGGTCGTAGCGCTTCGTCTCGCCGATCACGAGCGCGCCGTTGTTCTGCAGATCAGCGAGCTGAGCGAGCTTGTCGACTTGCGGCCAAGCCTTGAAGCGGCTGTCGACCACCTCGACCACGACCGACATCGAATCGATCGCGTCTAGCACGTCGTCGGTGCGCTCGGCGAAGGTGTTGTCGATGTCGGTGGCGAAGCTGAAGGCGATCTCGAGCTCGAGGCCGACGCGCGCGTAATCGGCGCGGCGTACGCCGGTCTTCGCGCCGAACACCCTCGACGCCGGCAGCGGTGCGCACTGCGGTTCGTCAGTGGGTGTCTTCGCGCCGATCTTGTAGCCGGCGCCGCCGCCGAGAGCGGCGATCGTCAATTGTTGAGCGAGATAAGCATCGGCGGGGCTGGCGGGAAGCAGGTCGTCCGCCAGTGTGTCGATCAGGGTGTGCGTGCGGCGTGCCTCGACGAGTCGCGCGGCGAGAGCTTGCATAGAGGCCATGGTGTGAGGTGTCTCCTTGCCTGCGTCGGAATCGAACGCGGATTGCGCGCCATCCGTTCGGTCGAATTGGCGCCTGGATACGAAATGATAGACATTGGATGCAAGTTCGGCTCCAGGGGTTCTCACTCCGTCGCGAAATTTTGCATTTGGTATACCATAAACGCGACATTTTCCGGGCGCAAACACTTTCTTTTTGGTCGCCAGAAATGGACGATATGCCTCGGGAGGCTTATAGTATCTGGGGTTACCCGGTCCTTGACGCGTGTATTCAAAATATGGCATCTAGTATATTGCATACCAAAATCGACGAGAGTCTGACCGAATCGGCCGCGTCCGGCACCGCTGAATTCGCCGTCACCCGCCCGGTTCTGCACGAATCGGTGACCAGCGCGCTGCGCAAGATGATCGTGGAAGGATCGCTTGCGCCAGGCGCGCGGCTCAACGAGCGGGAGTTGTGCGCGGTGCTCGGCGTGTCGCGCACGCCGTTGCGCGAGGCGCTGAAGGTGCTCGCCGCGGAAGGCTTGATCGACCACCAGCCGAATCGTGGCGCCGTGGTCGCCGTCATGACCGAGGAGGAGATCGGCAATACGTTCGACCTGCTTGGCTGCCTAGAGAGTTTCGCGGGCGAACTGGCTTGCGCAAAGATCGCCGACGCCGATTTGAACGAGTTGAAGGCGTTGCATTTTTCGATGCTGGCCTGCCACTCGCGCGGCGACTTGCCCGGCTATTACGAGTACAACCGGACGATCCACGACACGATCAATCTGCTTGCGGACAACGAAGTCCTGCGGCAAACCTACCTGGCCCTGAACCGCCGCGTGGAAGGATTGCGCTTTCGCTCGAACCATGACTCGCAGAAATGGGCGCGCGCCGTGGCCGAACATGGGCAGATGATCGAAGCGCTGGAGGCGCGTGACGGGGCGCGCATGGTCAGGCTGATGCGCCAGCACCTCGATGAGAAGAAACAGGCGGTGCTGAGTGCGATGCGAGCTGCCGCCGAGTCCGCCGCGTAACGCCCCCCGTCGCCTCTCCCGTTGAACGCTGACCGTCGCGCATCGGCGTGACGAATGTGACGCCCCGCCCACTCCTTCTATTTCGCGATCAATGCGACGAAGCCCCCTCGCTGTCGAGATGGTCCATCTGTGCCTGCGGATAACGCGTCCCCGCTACCGCGTCGGACGGAACCGCCGCTTCGATACGCGCCAGCTCTTCAGCCGAAAGACGCAAGTTGGCGGCCGCGATCGCGTCGGTCAGCTGGGTACGGCGCCGCGCGCCGACTAACGGCACGATGTCGTCGCCGCGGGACAGCGCCCAGGCAATCGCAATCTGTGCCGGATTGCTGTTGCGCTCGTCGGCAATCACGCGTAGCGCCTCGACCAGCGCCAGATTGCGCTCGAGGTTCTCGCCGCTGAAGCGCGGGCTGACGCTGCGGAAATCGCGCTGTTGCCCGCGCTCCTTCGACCACTGCCCACTCAACAAGCCACGCGACAGCACGCCATACGCGGTCACGCCAATTCCGAGTTCGCGGCAGGTCGGCAGGATTTCGGCCTCGATGCCGCGCGACATCAGCGAATACTCGATTTGCAGATCGCCGATCGGTGCGACCGCATGCGCGCGGCGAATCGTGTCCGCGCCCACTTCAGAGAGGCCGATCTGCCGCACATAGCCCTCCTTCACGAGATCCGCAATCGCACTGATCGTCTCTTCGACCGGCACGCTCGGATCGAGCCGCGCGGGGCGATAGACGTCGATATAGTCGGTGCCGAGGCGGCGCAGCGTGTAGGCGAGGAAGTTGCGGATCGCAATCGGACGGCTGTCGTATCCATTCCATGCGCCGGAAGGATCGCGCAGCGCGCCGAACTTGACGCTGATCTGCACGTTTTCGCGCTCGCGGCCGCGCAGCGCATCGCGAATCAGCATCTCGTTTGCACCCATGCCGTAGAAGTCGCCAGTATCGAGCAGCGTGATGCCGGCGTCGAGTGCGGCGTGTATCGTTGCTATGCTTTCGTTTTGGTCGGCGGGGCCGTACAAGTCGGACATACCCATGCAGCCGAGGCCGATTGCGGAGACTTGCGGGCCGTTGCTGCCAAGACGTCGGGTGTTCATGCGAATCGCTCCTTGCGGTTGAGAGAGGCCGATGCCGCAAGTCTAGGAGACTTTGAAACGGCACCGCACTAGAACGGCATTCTGCCGAGCGGTCGCCCCCGGATAAATCCGCGCCGCTGGAACAAATTGTTCGAGCGACATGACCAATCATCGGCCAAGAAGCTCGTTACGTCAGCGCCGAAACGAATCGATCGAAGGAACCCCTGCGCGTATGGACCATTTGCAGGCGATGAGAGTGTTTGCGCGCCGCGCAGTTGGGCAGCTTCACGAAGGCCGCCGAACAGCTGGTGGAGGTCTTGCCGGAGTGGAAAGCGGCGCCCCTGCCGGTGTCGATCGTGTTTCCGCATGGCAGGCATCTCGCGCCGCGTGTGCGGATTTTCATCGATTGGGTCGCGCAGTTGATCAAGGAGGCACACGCTGGGATGTGACTCTGCTGCGCGGTGCACTGCGCAAAGACCGCAACGGAGGCGCAAAAGTAAAAAGGCCCATCCGAGCCGTGCTGGGATGAGCCGAATCGCCGTCTAGCGGCGCAGATCGAAGGCACGCTGCAGCGCGAACGCCGCTGATTGCGCATCGATTTATTAGAAACTCGCGCGGCGCAAGAAGCGCCGCGCGTTGTCGCGTCAGATTAGAACTTGTGGCGGACGGCCACGCGGAACGCAACTTGGTTCTGCGTCGACGACGCGTACTGCGTACCCGGGATGAACGCGTTATCCAGAACCGTGCCCGTGCTGCTGCTCGAAGCGTGCTGGTAAGCCGTTTGGAAATAGAAGTCCGTACGCTTCGAGATGTTGTAGTCAGCCATCAGGCCAACCGTCTGGTACTTCGGATGCTGAATGCCCAGCGCCGCGTTGTAGTTCGTGTAGGTGTAGATGTATTGCGCACCCACGAAGAACGCCGGCGTGATCTGGTACTTGCCGTTGATTTCGAAGTTCTGGAAGCGCAGCGAGTGCAGCGGGTTGCCCGCCACCGCGAGCGGCGCGAGGTCGTTGGTGTTCGACAGGAGCGGGAGATAGCCGGTGCCGGTCGGATTCTGCATGTACGAGTTGGTGTACACGAAGCCAGCCGTTGCCGGGCCGAACGTATAGTTCACGCCACCGCCGAAGATTTGCACCTTGGTGGCCACGAAGTTCTCGTCGCCGCCGTTGTTGACCGCGCCGCTAGAGCTGCTCGACGGGTTATTCAGCTGCATGTAGGCGCCCGCGACCTGCAGGCCGCCGAACGAGTACGTCGCGCCAACGCTATACGCGTTGTTTTGCTTGAAGTTCGTGCTGTTGCTGAAGCTATACGTCGCACCGCCCTGGAAACCGGCGATGACCGGGCTCGCGTACTTGACCGTGTTGTTCAGACGGAACGAGTTATCCGTGTTGTCGTTGTCGTACGGGTGCGAGAGCAGATAGCCGCCCCAGTTGCCGTTCGCGGTGAGCGGCGCCAGGTAGTCGACCACCGAGTCGTATTGGCGACCCAGCGTCAGCGTACCGTACTGGTCGTGCGTCAGGCCGACGTAGGCTTGACGGCCGAACTCGAGGCCGCCTTGGCCGAGCTTGCCGGTGTTCACGTCAAAGCCGTTTTCCAACTGGAAAATTGCCTTCAGACCGCCGCCCAGATCTTCACTGCCCTTCAGGCCCCAGCGGCTGCCCTGCGCATAGCCGCTTTGCATTTCCCAAACGGAGTGGCCACCGGTGGTCGTGTTGACCTTGTTCGTGAAGTCCAGACCTTCATCGATCACGCCGTACAGCGTGACGCTGCTTTGTGCGAAAACCGGAGCGGCAAATGCGGACAGCACTGCGAGCGAAATGACGTGTTTTTTCATCAAAATCTCCAAACCTTTTGACTTGTTGAAAGTTCTTTACAGTCTGCTTATTTTTATGGCAGAGCTTTTAATGGCCGGTTGCCGTAATTTCATGCAACGCTGGAAGGATGTTTGCACGAGGAAAAGGTGGCGTCCATTCTGGTGCGTGTTTTCGCGCCGAACCGTTGCGATTTGCCAACTAAAGCCACATCAATCAGACGGATTGACGCGCCAATGGTCAGCCAAAACACTTAATCAATAAGGGATAACACTTAGTCGTGAGTTGCCCGCGCTACGGAGGTCTTGCGGGAAAACGAGACCAACCCAAAGTGCATTGCGGCCCGCCGCGGCGTAATGCCGGAGCAATAATTGCAATGACAGAATTAAGCAATTCGCATTGAAGCAATGCATTAACGAAGTCAAATCAATCCGGATTGCAAAATATTGCCGTGATATGTGGTGCGACTTTATGAACGACCGCCGGACTGTTTGCCGCGGTGACCGCTTTCTGGACGTCGTCCAGCCAGCCGAACACGACTGCCCCATACGCCGAATTGCCGATCGGCTTGCCATCGCCGGTGCGGAACATCGGATCGTCCTTCTGGAATCCGACCAACGCAAACACGTGGAAGCCGTATGCCGTCAGGTTGGCGCCGCTCGTGGGCCGGAACGCGTTGATCGAATTCGGCTCGACGCGGGTCGGCGTCGGGTCGATCAGATACTGCTGCTCGAGCGTGCCAATGAACTGGTGCGCGGAGACACCGCATTTCAATGGCTCGTCGAGCGCGGCAGCCGTACAGATAGCGGGAATAAGAGCGAAAAAGACAGCAAATAGCGTGCGTTTCATTGCGTTGTGAGGTCACTACAGTACATGCGCCCCCCCGGTACCGCTTGCCACGGCGCACGCCAATTTTTGAGATGAAAGGTCTGAGGCCGCACTTTACAGATGTTTACCACTCCATGCATGCCGTAAGCACGGCGCGCTTGCCACCGCCGCTAGCCGGACCTGCTACCTCGACCTCGGACGCCTCGCGCCCCTAGCTCACATTGAAATGCACGCGCACGTCCCGCTGGCTGCCGACCGCGCGACCATTCTCCATCGCGGGAAAGAAACGCCATTTGTGCAGCGCTTCGAGGAGGATCTGATTGAGCCGCGGATTCGACGTCGGCTTCACCAATTCGACTTCCGTGCTGCCATCCGCGTGAATGTCGAAACGCGCGACGGCTTCGGCGCGGAAGGCGTCCTCGCGCAAATCGTCGGGCAACATCGGTAGCGGTTGGGACAGCAGCCGCGCCTGCACGGTGCCGGCCGATGACGAAGCCGGCGACGCCTCCGAAGCACTTGCCGCCGCTCTGACCCCGGTTGCGGTCGCATCGGCAGCCGGCGCAGCCCGTGCCGGCGCGGCGGGCGACTCGACCGGCGGCGGCACGTTTCTTTGCGGCACGTTCACCTGCTTCGCGGGCTCAATCGCTTCGCGGCGGACGACGGGCGGCGTGGCTCGGCTTGGCTGTGGTTTCGACACTTGATGTTGCAGCGGCTCGCTCGCTTGCGGCACGACTGAAACCATGCGCTCAGGCGCAGGCGGCACAACTTCGACCAGCTTCATTTCGATCGTCTCAGGCGCAGGCGGCGGCCGCTCGTCCTGCACGAAAAGCCGCGCGAAGTGCGTGAGAAAAACCACCCACACCGCCGCCGCTATGGCAAACGCGAACGCGAGCCGAACCTTCGGCGCATCGCCCGCCGTCAACAGCCGCCTAAAACCGCTATTCACGATGCACGGCCACCAGAAAATGCTCGACGCCCGCGCGGCGCGCCGCCAGCATCGCCTGCACGACGACGCCATGCGCCGCGCCATCGTCGGCGGCTACGACGATATTGCCGTCGCGCGGCAACTGGCGCGCCACGGCCTGCGTCACCTGATCGACCCGCACCGCCTGCTGATTGACGAACACCTGGTTCGTGCGGCTGACGCTGAGCGTCAACGGTTTGTCCTCCGCCATCCGCTCGGCCACGCCTTGCGGCAGATTCACGCGCACCGCGTCGAGCCGCTGCATCGCCTGCGACGTCAGCATGAACGTCGCCAGCAGGAAGAACATCACGTCGATCATCGGAATGATCTCGATGCGTCCGCGCCGGGCGGTGCGAGCACGCCGCAGTTTCATGGCGCGCTGCTCCTAAGCTCTTGCTTGACGCGCACGTCCGCCAAGCGCGCGTTCGCGAACGATTCGAGTTCGTCCGTGAGCGCGTCGATGCGGCGCGAGAAGAAGTTGAACGCGAACAACGCGACAACGGCGATCACGATCCCGATCGCCGTCGCGACCAGCGCCTGCGCGACGCCGCCTGTGATGCCGGCCGGATTCAACAGCCCGCCGCCGATCAGCTTGAACGACTGCATCATGCCGACGATCGTGCCGAGCAGCCCGACGAGCGGCGCCGCCGTCACGATGGTTTCGAGCAGCCACAAGCCGCGGCCCATCTCGCGCTGGATCTGCGCGGCCGCCGCGTCGATCTTCGCTTCGAGCCGCCATAGCGGCGCGCCCCGGTCATCGAACAAGCGTCCGACGCGGCGAAGCGCGTGCCGCGCCGGCAGGCGCGCAAGCGTTGCCGCCAACCCGTCGTTCGCGGTCGCTTCGCCGGCGCTGTTGCCGGCTTGCTCGATCACATCCGCAAACCCCGCCGGCACGCGAGCAAACCGCCAGAACGCGTACGCGCGATCGAGCACGATCGCGAGCGCCGCAATCGCCAGCACCGTCAGCGGATACACGGCCCAGCCGCCCAGCCGCGCGGCCTCGGCCAGATTGGTCCATTCGTTCAAGGGTGTCCTCCTTTCTATCGATGCGCGCCGCGCGTCAGAACGTCTTCGTCAGGCCCGCGTAGATCGCGCGCTGCGGACCGTATTGCGGCGCCTGGACGCCGATGCCCGAGCCGCTGCGCAATTGGTAGACGCGGTCGAAGGCATTGACGAGCACGAGACGCGCCGAGAATTTGCCGATGATCGGCTCGTTGAAGCGCTCGATCGCGGCGAGATTGATCTGCGCATAAAACGGCTCTTTGTCCGTGTTCGCAAAGCCGCTGCGCAAGCCGCTGCCGACGGTCCCGTCGGCTGTCAGCGTCGTGTTGCCGAACGTGTAAGCGCCGCCGAAGGACGCCGTCACGCGCTGATCGTGATCGAGAAACACCCAGTTGCTGGCGATATAGCTGAGTTCCTGCGGCGTGAAATTGAACTGTGCCGACTCCACGTTCTTCCCCTGCGCCCGGCTGTACGCGACGTTCAGGTAGGCGGAGACGTTGTCTTTCTTGTAGCTCGTCGTGAATTCGACGCCGTACACGCGGCCATATTGGTAGTTGAACGGCGTGAAAATCAGCGCCGTGCCGAACTGGCCTTCGTCGAGCAGGTCGTGCGCGATCTTGTAGTACGCGTCGAGGCCGACCGTCAGGTTCTGCGTGAGCTTCTGCTCGACGCCGACATCGAAGTAATGGTCGCGCTCCGGCTTCACCGGATCGTTTTGCGTGTTGGCGCTCTGGTTGGTCGTGCCGTTGAAGAGGCCGATCGTCGACGGCGAAACCAGCTCGAACGACGGCGGCGTGAAATAGCGCGCGTAGCCGGCATGCAGCGTCGTGGCGTTGGTCGGCTGATAGACGAGGCCGATGCGCGGGCTCAACTGGCTCGCGTCGACGTACTCGTTCATCTTGTCGTAGCGCACGCCGTAGTTCAGCGTCAGCTTGTCGGTGAGCTTCCACTCGTCCTGCAGATACGCGCTGTACAGATACCCGGTCTTGCTGCTCGCATCGTTGATCGTGAACGGCACGTCGGAGGTCTGGTTGCCGTTTGCGTCGGCAGGAAAGACCGAGACGCTGTCGTTGAAGTCCGCGTGCTCCTGCTGGACCATTACGCCCGCGCGCACCGTGTGCTTTTCGTTAAGCCGATAGACGAAATCGGTCTGCAGGCTATTCGCCTGGTCGCTATGGAAATCCGACGACGCCACGCCATTGAACAGCAGGTCGCCGATCGGATCGGGATTGAACTGCGTGCGCGAATAGCGCGTAGAGAGCGCGATCTGATAGTCGAGCTTGCCGCCATTCGTGCCCTGCAATGCAAGCACCGCGAAGTTGTTCAGCTCCGACTGCGTGTCGTTCAGATTCGTCGAATCGAACGTCGGGACACCTTGCAGAGAGAATTGAGTCGGCAGCCCGGGCGTGTTCGGCAGTTGGAACCAGTTGGTCGACGCGCCGAACATCAGGCTCACGCGCGTAAGCGGGTTGATCACGTACGACAGGTACCCGAAACCGTTGCTTTGCTGCGTGTGATCGTGCGGCGGACTGCCGTCTGCCGTCGGCGACTCGATGCCGAGGTTGTTCACGCCGTGCGACCCCGAAAAATAGTAGCTGAGCGGCCCTTGCGAGCCGAACACATCGGCGCTTTCCTGCAGCGTCTGATGGCTGCCGCCATAGACGTCGATCGATCCGCCCTGCCCGAGATCGCCCGACTTCGTTTTGATGTCGACGATGCCCGCTGTCCGATAGCCGTATTCCGCGGGCAGCGCGCCCGTCACGAGATTGAGCTGGTCGATGATGCGCGTGTCGAACGACTGGCCAAAGCCGCTGATCGGCTCCGGAATAAGGATGCCGTTAATCCGGTACTGCAGGTCCGCGTGATCGCCGCGCACGTGAAGCTGCCCGTACGAATCGTTCGCGACGCCCGGCATTTGCAGCATGACCTGGTTGAGCGGGGTGTTCTGACCTTGCGGCATGGTGTCGATGTCTGCCTGCGTCACGTGATAGACGCTCGCGCCGATATCGGGCTGAAAGCCGTTGCGCGCGCGGTCGAGGCGCTGCGCATCGACGTTCACGTCGAGCGCGCTGTCGTCCCCGTCCGTTACGACGCCGGTTTGCGACACGTTGTCCGGTGCAGCGAGTGCATGCAATGAAGCCATCTGCGCCGACACCAGCCATGCCGCGCGCGCTATGAATTTGCGGTGGTTCATCTTTCTTGTTCTACGTGATGGGAAATCCTCTTGCCGCTATGGCGCCTCCGCATCGAGAGACGATATAACGTATCAATCAGGCGATGATATAACGTATCAAATTTGATCTGCAACAAGGTTCTTGTGCACCTTGGACTATGCAAAGCCGACCCCAAGCCGGTCCCCAGTCAAATTCTGTAATAATTTCGAAATACTTTCGCAAGCTGACACGGAACCATGGCTCGCCGGGCCGGTCCTTCAGACTTGTCTCGCAGATCGCTTATCTCGTCTGCCCCGCCGGCTTGGCGCGAACCGTTTCGGACGTACGCCGCCTAGCAACCCCCAATTCCCAGCCGGTCCCCAAGGTCGCGCTCATCGAGCGGCCCATGGGGACCGGCCGTTTCGAACAGCATGCAGAAATCACAACGCCTCGTCGAACTGGACTTCCTGCGCGGACTGGTGCTCCTCATCATCGTCGTCGATCACATCGGCGGCAGCATCTTGTCGCGCTTCACGCTGCATACCTACGCGTTCTGCGACGCCGCTGAAGTCTTCGTCTTTCTCGGCGGCTATGCCACTGCCACGGCGTATCTGTCGCTCGCCAAGAAGCACGACGAAACCGCCGCTCGCCAGCGCTTCCTGCGCCGCGCGCTCGAAATCTATCGCGCGTTCCTCGTGACCGCGGGCCTCATGCTCGTGATCAGCGCGGTCTTCGTCGCGCTCGGCGTCGACGAGGCGCCCAATCTCGCCTACGCCGATCTCGACAGCCTCACGAGCGCCCCGCTCCAGACGCTCTTCGATATCCTGCTGCTGCGGCGCCAGCCCTATCTGGCGTCGGTGCTGCCGATGTACGCGCTCTTCGCGCTGGCCGTGCCGTTCGTGTTGCCGCTCGCGCGCAAGAAGCCGTGGCTGCTCGCCGCCGCGAGCGTGGCGCTGTGGGCGGTTGCGAGCCGCATCCTCCCCTACCTGCCCGCCGCCGAAGACATGCACTGGGACTTCAACCCATTCGCGTGGCAGCTCATGTTCGTGCTGGGCGTGCTCGCGCGCTGCCAGCCGATCTACCAGCGCGTGAGCGCGTCGCACTTCGGGCCGCTCGTCAGCGCAGCGGCGCTCTCATTGCTTGCGGTGTTGTGGATTGCGAAGCTCTCCGGCATTCCCGAAGCGCTGCTTCCTGAGTTCAAGCAGAACCTCGAGTGGCTGCGCGTCGTGAATTTCCTGGTGATTGCGTGGCTCGTGGCGGACCTGATCCGCGCCGGCTGGGCCAAGAAGGCCGCGAATTGGCTGCCGTGGATCGGCACGGTCGGCCGCAAGGGCCTGCTTTGCTTCATCGCCGGCACGGCGATTTCGCTGATCGTCGATTCCGTCCTGTACACGATGACCGACGGCCTGCTCGACGTGCCGCTCGGCCTCGCCGCCGACGCCGTCGCGATCGCCGCGCTCTTGGCTGTCGCGAAGGTCTACGGGCCGCTCGTGCGCGTGCTGGCGGTGAAGACCGGCTAAGCGCCTGAGTGCGCCTCGCCGCCAGGGCCTGGCCCATTCACACGACACACGAAAATCGGCCCTGGCCGCGGATCGCCGCTGTTAGCATTAGGCGCGCCAAGCGCTTTGCGGCAGCCCGCTCCCATTTCGACCTCCATGCGCACACTCCTTTCCGCCCTTGCCGTGCTCGTTTGCATGACTGCGCAAGCGCCTTCGTTCGCGAGCACCGTCGCGGCGCGCTCGTTCCACTCGGAAGCGCTCGGCCGCGAATGGCCGTACACGATCTACCTGCCGACCGGCTATCGCGATAACGGCCCGCGCTACCCGGTGCTCTATCTGCTGCACGGCAATCACGGCGACGCCAACGACTGGATCACCCAAGGCCAATTGCAGGTCACGGCGGATCAGCTCATCGAGCGCAAGGAAATTCCGCCCGTCGTGATCGTGATGCCGCAGGCCGGCACCGATTGGTACGTGGATCGCAAGGAAAAGATGCAGACGGCGTTTTTCAGCGATCTGCTGCCCGAGATCGAAGCACACTACGCGGTCTCAAACCAGCGCAACGGACGCGCGATCGGCGGGGTCTCGATGGGCGGCTTCGGCGCGTTGCGCTACGCATTGCTCGCACCGGATGAATTCTGCGCGGTGATGCTGCTGAGCCCTGCGATCTACGCGGACGTGCCGCCGCTCACGTCGGCGGCGCGCTACGTCGGTGTATTCGGCGACCGGCAATTCGATCCGCGCATCTGGCACGAGCTCAACTATCCGGCGCTGTGGAGCGGCTATTTGAACCGTCCGTGGCGACTGCCGTTCTTCATTGCCGCCGGCGACGACGACCTCGTGATTCAGGCCGAAGCCGACGCGCTGTACACGCATCTGCGGCAGGCGAACAATCCGGCGGCACTGCGGATCGTCGACGGCGGGCACACGTGGGATGTCTGGCGCGGACTGATCGGCGCCGGGCTCAAGTACACACTGGCGTGTGTGAAAGGCAGCGTGAAGTAGGCGCCAGTGCCGGCGATATCGATTGCGCGCGGCGCATGAGCCAAGTCTTTGGGGGGGCGATAACCATAGTTCTTTGACGCCTGACAACTGGGGTTATATCGTCTCGCCGATGAAAGAAAGCGAACTGAACACCCTCGCCGTCCGCGTGCGTTTTGCCCGAGCCAAACTCCGGCTGACGCAGGCCGCCTTGGCAGAAAAGGTCGGGTTGTCACAACCCATGATTCGCAAGATCGAAGCGGGCTCTGAAACGGCGAAGGTGGTCGAGCTGGCAGTCGCTTTGGAAGTCCGCCCGGAATGGCTTGCAACCGGAACCGGGCCCGTCGCCAATGCCGATACCGCCGCAGATGAAAGCGGCGACGCACTCGAAGCCGCACTCTGTCGTCTCGCCAAAGCCGTCAAGGGTCTGACAGCCGCGCAAATTGAACACCTTGCCGCGGCTGTCGAGGCGCGAATGCCCGATGAGCCACTCGAGGCAAATAGCCAACAAGCCGCGCCAGCGGCTATTTTTAGAACGACTCAATAGTTTTTAATAATCCAATCTGGATCTTGAGATAAATCCTATATTTAAGGGAGTAAACATGGCAGTCCTAAATCGTATCGAAAACGGCTATCTACAAGTTCTTCGTGTCCTGACCGTGGCCGGCGCCACCATTGGCTTAGTCGGCGCGGTTGGCGCCGGGATCTATGCCGCATCCAACTTCAACTCGGAACCGAAGCCCGTTTCTCAGCACGTGAGCATCGACGCTGCTTCGTACAAGTTGCCCGCAGCGGGCAACATCGCTGATGAACAGGCGGATGCGGCAACCGACGGCACCCCTCCTTCCGCCCGTGATACCACCGATTCGCTGGCGGACAAGCTCGCCGGACAATGGACGCAGATGATTACCGCGCAAGGCAAGAAAATCGTCGGACCGGACTACGCGCCCCCGAGCGGGGCCAAAATGAGCGAGTTCTACTCGACACTTCTGCAAAAACCCAAATACGGACAAGAATTCATTGATGGCTGGCGCAACTACATCGATGCCGTTCTCACACGGCCCGACGTCGTCAAACACATCAATAAATCTAGGGAGACGTTTGTTGAAGTCGTCAACGAGGCTTCACAACACTACTTATTGACATATGAATTGGAACAACAACGAATCAAGAAGGAAAAGGAAGACGCGCAAGCCGCTGCTCAAGCAAAGAGGATTGACGCGATTGCGTCGTTGCCCGTACTCGGCGCCTTGTTCGGTGCGTTTGTCATATTTGCGCTGCTCCTGCTGCAGATTCGCGCCGAGCGCAGCCTTCGGCAAATCGCAGCGGTTCACGCGAATTCCGCAAGGTAACCCGCAAACCGGCTCCGCGACTCAGGGCCTGTTCACGTCAATCACAGGCCCTAGCGCACCCACTCGCTCCACAGCACGGTCAGCACGGTCATCAACGCCGGGCCGATGAAAAGGCCGATAAAGCCGAACGTCTGCGCGCCGCCGAGGATGCCGAACAGCACCAGCAGAAATGGCAGGCGCGTCGATCCGCCGATCAAGATCGGCCGCACGAAATGCTCGGCGATGAAGACTACGACGACGCCGAACACCACCACGCCGATCGCCCCGACCGTCGCGCCTTGCGCGAAGAGCCACAGGGCCGCGCCGCAAAAGACGAGCGGCGCGCAAAACGGCAGCATCGCCGCAATCGCCGTCAAGAGGCCGAGCACTGCCGCGTGAGGCACGCCGCTCACGAGATAGGCGACGCCCAGGAGCGCGCCCTCTCCCAATCCAACCACGACCAGACCGCTGACGGTCCCGCGCACCGCCGCCGCCATGCGCACCGCCAGGAGCGCACCATGAGGACCGAACGCGCGGCGCGTGCCCTTGAGCAAGTTGCGGCTCAATTGCGGCCCTGCCTGGAAAATCACGAACAGCGTGACGAGCGTGAACGAGAACACGACGAGCCCGTGCGCCGCCACCGTGCCAAAACGCCGGCCAAGCGTCACGACGGTGCCGCCGTGCAGCGCCTGCATCGCCGGCGACCCGTGCAACGGCAGCGCGAGATTGTCCTGCCACCACGACGCGACCTGCGATGAGCCGAACGGCAAATGGCCAACGAAGTCCGGCACCGGAATGCCGCTGGCCTCGACCGTTCTGAGCCACAGGACAAGCTCGTGCGTTTCGCTCACAGCCTGCGCAAACACGAGCACGAATGGCAGCACGACGAGCAGCCAGACCGCGGTGGTCACGATGATCGCGAACAACGTCGTGCGAAAGTGCGAACCGCAAAACGCCTCGAAGCGCCCCAACAGCGGCCATAGCGTGATCGCAATCACCATGGCCCACGCGACAGCAGGAATGAAATCGCGCATCACCCAGAGCGCGAGCAAGACGAGCGCCGCGTAGAGCACCGTCGAAGCGATGCGCTGGAACCTACGGTGGTTCGGTTCGATATCGGCGGGATTTTCTTCAGCCATGACCTTTCTTCAAGCGATTTTGTTTTGTTGCGATGACAACCGTTCGGCGACTGCGCGCGGGTTTGCGATAGCGCAGCGCGAACGGTCCGTTCGCGACATCTTAAAGGATCGCTTCAGATAGCCTCGTCTCCCGCTTCAGACGCCCGCCCCCAGTTCGCGGTCGAGCTCGACGATCGTCTGATACAGCACGCGCGTGCCGTCGAGCAGCTGCCGCGGCTCGATCCATTCTTCCGGGCAGTGGCTGCGCCCGTTCAGGCAGGGAATGAAGATCATGCCGATCGGGCCGGTCGCCGCGACATACACCGCATCGTGTCCCGCCCCGCTCGGCAGTCGCATGCTCGCGTAGCCGAGCTGGCCCGCCGCACGTTCGACGGCGTCCATCACGAGCGGCTGGCAGTCGGTCGGTTTCGCCCGGCTGACGTGCACGGCAGCCGCCGATACGCGCAACGCCTCCAGATCGCCGGCGGCCGATGCCATCAGGTCTTCCGGAAAGCGATCGAGTATCGCGTCGCTGTCGCTGCGCACTTCCAGCATCAGCTCGACGTGGCCCGGCACCGCGTTGGGCACGTTCGGCGTCATCGCGATGCGGCCTATCGTGGCCACCACATAATGCGGCGCGCCGTTGAGCGCCGACGCCATCCGGTACGCGCCGTCGATCAGCCGCGCGGCGCCGACCAGCGCATCGCGGCGAATATCCATCGGCGTGGTGCCCGCGTGGTCCGGCTGCCCCGTCACCGTAATCAGCACACGGCGAATGCCGACGATGTTCGTGACCACGCCGATCGGCAGCCCGCGCGCCTCCAGCACCGGCCCTTGCTCGATATGCAGTTCGACGAACGCCGCGGTGCTGCCCGGCGCACGCAGCGGCCGGTTCAGCGCGGCGGGTTCGCCGCCGATGCGCCGCAGCGCTTGCCCGAGCGTTTCGCCCGCCGCGTTCTTCGACGCGAGCATGCCCGCGTCGAGCACGCCCGAGAAGGCCCGGCTGCCGACACACGAAATGCCGTAGTCGCTCGGCTCCTCCGACAGAAAGTCGATCACCTCCAGCGGATGGTCGAGCGTGATGCCTTGCTCGTTCAGCGTATGAGCCACCTCGATGCCGGCCAGCACGCCGATGATGCCGTCGAAGCGCCCGCCGCCGACCACCGTGTCGCAATGCGAGCCGGTGACGATCGGCTTGGCGCGCCGCCCCGAGCCGGCGCGCCGGCCGATCAGGTTGCCGCCCGCGTCCTGCGTCACCGCAAGGCCGGCCGCGGCGAATTCCTCGGCGAGCCACGCGCGCGCTTCGGTGAACAGCGGCGAGAAGGCGCGGCGGGTCCACGGCACATCGGGCAGCGTGAAGCGAGCCAGCCGTTCGACGCGCGCATTGAGCCGCTCGGCGTTGAGCGGCGGAAACGGTGTAAGCGGTGGAAGCGGGATAGAGGTCATGAAATGTCCGTTCAGGCAAATTCAGGCGAATAAGGAAGCAGCCGAGGCGGCCACGTTCGTGTGCGGCTCCGGACGCAGGAAACGCCCATACCCCCGCGAATTGACGATCCTGGCTCCGTCGAAGACCTGCACGCCACGGCAATACGTGGCGGCGATCCGCACGCTGAACTCCATCCCTTCGAACGAGCTCCACTGCACCGCGGACAAGCTGTTCGACGGATCGAACCGATAGCGCTCGGGTTTGAGAATCACGATGTCCGCATCGGCGCCGACATCGAGCGAGCCCTTGCGATCGTGCAGCAGGAAGTGGCGCGCGGGGTTCAAGCTCAGTTGCCTGGCGACCATCGTCGGCGCGATGCCGTGCGTTTCACAGCCGGTCCAGAACGCCGGCAGCAGCGTCTCGAGCCCCGGCCCGCCCGATGAATTCTTGAACACATTCGGATTGCCCTTGCGTTCGAGCCCCCAACTGACGTGATCCGACGAGACGAACGTGCAGGCATCGTTGGCGATGTGCGTCCACAGCAGCTCGGTCTCCGCCTTCGGCCGGATCGGCGGATAGTGCTTGGTCTTCGCGCCGAAGCGCTTCGTATGGTCTTCGTGATTGAGCATCAGGTATTGGACGCAGGTCTCGATGCTCGCTCGATGTCCGGCGCGCCGGTACATCCCGCACAGCTCGAAGCCGCGCGAAGTGGAGACATGAACCGCATGCGCGCGCGCGCCGGTTTCCGCGCCGATCTCATAGATGAGTGCGGTCGCGAGATTCTCGATGAGCGGCGTATGCGCGCGCATGAACGCGTCCCAGCCGGTGTCGCCCGCTTCGATCATGCGCGCGACGTTCTTGCGCGTGAGCTCCTGCATCTGGTTGTGCACGCCGCACGCGAGCCCCGACGGCGCGATCAGCCGGAACGCTTCGTAAAGATCGTCTTCTTCGACGCGCGGAAAGCGTCCGGGCGTCGCCTCGAAGGTCGAGAACTTGAACGCGCACACGCCGCCTTCGATCAGGCCGGCCGCCGCCTGCATGCCGTGCTGGTCGTTCAGCGTGCCGAAAAGCGCCACGTCCACGTGGCAATCGCGTTCGACCTCGGCGATCTTCGCGTCGAGCTGCGCGCGCGACGCGACCGGCTCCGGGTCGTCGTACGGCATATCGACCATCACCGTCACGCCGCCGGCCGCCGCCGCGCGGGAGGCGTGCCCCAGCCCCTCCTGGTTGGCCTGGCTGCCGGAGTGCACCTGTCCGTCGACGACGCCCGGCATCACCCACTGCCCCCGGGCATCGACGCCATCGCGCGCCTGCGGCGCCGCGCCCGTGCCGCGCGCCGCCACCTTGCCGTCGCGCACCGCCACCCAGCCGTCCTCGACGATGCCCTGCGCATCGACGAGATTGCCGCGCACCACCAGATCGAAATCGCTCATCTTGGCTCCCGCCATGTTTTTGTTCGAAGCAAGTTTAGGCGGCGCTCTGTCAGAATGTCTCATGCCTATTTATCGCATCGACATAACACGGAGTTAATCCCTTGCGACTCAACCTGCGGCAAATCGAAGTGTTTCGCGCCATCATGCTGACCGGCTCGATCAGCGGCGCAGCCAAGCTGCTGCACGTCTCGCAGCCGGCCGTGTCGCGGCTGATCTCCTATGCGGAGCAAAGGCTTGGGCTCGCCCTGTTCGAGCGGATCAAGGGCCGTCTCTATCCGACACCCGAAGCACGCCGGCTCTTCACCGAGGTCAACGCCGTGTACCAGGGCGTCCAGCGCGTCAACGAGGTGGCCGAGGACTTGATCGAGAACCGTATGGGGCACTTGCGCATCGCGTGCAGCCCGAATCTCGGGCAATCGCTGATTCCGCGCGCGATCGCCCGCTTCTACGAGCATCTTCCGGACGTCAGGATCATCCTGCACACGATGATTCCCGGCGTGTTGATGCAGGCCGTGCTCACGCAGCAGGTCGAGCTGGGCGTCGCGTTCCTTCAGGAGACGCACCCGAACGTCGAGATCCATCCGCTGCACGAAAACCGCATCGTCGCCGCGCTGCCGGCCGATCATCCGCTCGCGAAGCGCGAAACGCTGCGCGTGCAGGATCTCGTCGATCAGCCGCTGATCGGCTACGGCAGCGACATCCCCCTCGGGCAACTCGTGCGGCGGCTCTTTCATGACGCGCAGTGCGTGCCCCAAATCAAGATGGAAGTGCAGCAGTCGCATGTAGCATGCGCGCTCGTGCAAGTCGGCGCGGGCATCGCGCTGATCGACGAGCTCACGGTCAGTGGGCCGGTGTGGCCGCAAGTCGTCGTGCGGCCGATCGTGCCGACCGTCACTGCGCCGGTCAGCGTGCTGCATCCGGTGCTCGAACCGCTGTCGCGGCCGGCGCGCGAGTTCATCGCCACGCTCGAAAGCCTTCGCGCAGCGGCCTGAAGGGACGCTTCGGCCGCTCGAGCGGCCCCTCCCAGGGATTACCCCAGTCTTAACACCGCGTTATGGGTCCGCCATAAAAAAGCAATAACGAGCAAAAATAAACGCTCCCTAGAATCCCCTTCAATCCTCGCAGCCACAAGGCTCCGAGCATGCCAATGCCCGCGTCTGGCGCAAGCGCCGCCGGACGCATCGACGCCTTCGCCGTCGACTCTCAAGCAACCGAAAACCAACAGGAAGGAAAACACCATGGGACGCATCTTGTCGTTGAAAGATGTCGAGGCCGCCGTCAAGGGCGGCTCGATCTTCGCGTGCGGCGGCGGCGGCTGGGCCGATCACGGCCGCGAGCTCGGCACGCTGGCGGTGACGATCGGCCGCCCCGAGCTTGTGACGATGGACGCAATCCCCGACGACGCGTGGATCGCGACCGCCGCGGCAATCGGCGCGCCGGGCGGCCTGACCGACTGGGAAATGCTCGGCGTCGACTATGTGAAAGCGGTGCAGCTCGTGCAGGAGGCGCTCGGCGCGCCGATCCACGGCCTGATCATCGGCCAGAACGGCATGTCGAGCACGCTCAACGGCTGGCTGCCTTCGGCGCTGCTCGGCACGAAGGTGGTCGATGCGGTCGGCGACATCCGTGCCCATCCGACCGGCGACATGGGCTCGCTCGGCCTCGCGTCGAGCCCCGAGCCGATGATCCAGGCAGCCGCCGGCGGCAATCGCGCCAAGAATGCGTATATGGAGCTCGTCGTGCGCGGCGCGACCGCGAAGGTCTCACCGGTGCTGCGCAAGGCGTCGGATATGTCGGGCGGCTTCATCGCGAGCTGCCGAAATCCGGTGCGCGCGTCGTATGTGCGCCAGCACGCGGCGCTCGGCGGCATCGGCATGGCGCTCGCGCTCGGCGAGGCGATCATCGCAGCGGAAGCGAAAGGCGGCGGCGCGGTCGTCGATGCGATCTGCAAGGCGACGCGCGGGCAGATCATCGGCAGCGGCAAGGTCGTGCGCAACACGCTCAAGTACACCGATGAGGCGTTCGACGTCGGCGTGATCGAGATCGGCGCCGGCGCGAATCGCCGCCTGATTCACGTGATGAACGAGCACATGGCCGTCGAGGACGCGCACGGCGCGCGCATCGCGACCTACCCCGACGTGATCACGACACTCGATGCCGACGGCCGTCCGGTCAGCGCGGGCCAGGTCCACGAGGGCATGGAGATCCTGCTGTTCCATGTAGCGAAGCACGACATTCCGCTGTCGTCATCCGTGCGGGATCCGGCGGTCTATCCGCCGGTCGAAAAGGCGCTCGGCATCCGCATCGCCGATTACGCGCTCGCTCAGTAAGGGGTACCGGAAACATGAAACGCGAATTCAACGTCACGTCCGGTTCCACGCTGCGCTGCAAGGGATGGCGCCAGGAAGCGCTGCTGCGCCTGCTCGAAAACGTGCTCGCCGTCGGCGAAGCGCCGGAGCAGTTGATCGTCTACGCGGCGCTCGGCCGCGCCGCGCGCGACTGGCCTTCGCACGACGCGATCGTCCATGCGCTCAAGACGATGGACGAGGATCAAACGCTCGTCGTCCAGTCCGGCAAGCCGATCGGCTTGCTGAAGACACATGCGCAGGCGCCGCTCGTCATCATGGCGAACTGCAACATGATCGGCCAATGGGCGAAGGCCGAGCACTTCTACGAGTGGGAAAAGAACAACCTGATCTGCTGGGGCGGGCTCACGGCAGGCGACTGGCAATACATCGGCTCGCAAGGCGTCATTCAGGGTACCTACGAAATTTTCTCGCGCATCGCCGAGCGGCATTTCGGCGGCGACCTGCGCGGGCGCTTCATCCTGACGGCAGGCATGGGCGGCATGGGCGGCGCGCAGCCGCTCGCGGGCCGAATGGCGAACGCGGCGATCCTCACGATCGAAGTCAATCAGGACAGCATCGACAAGCGCATGAAGATCGGCTTCCTCGAGAAGCAGGCGCGCGATCTCGACGAAGCGCTCGCCATGATCCGCGACGCGCAGGCGCGCCGCGAACCACTGTCGGTCGGCCTGCTCGGCAACGCCGCCGATGTCTATCCGGAGATCCTCGCGCGCGGCGTCATTCCCGACATCGTCACCGACCAGACCTCCGCGCACGATCTCGTCTACGGCTACGTGCCGTCCGGCTACACGCTCGACGAAGTGCGCGCGCTGCGCACGACCGATATTCCTCAGCTGATGAACGCGAGCCGCAAGTCGATCGTGCGTCACGTCACGGCCATGCTCGGCTTCAAGGACCGCGGCGCGATCGTCTTCGACAACGGCAACCTGATCCGAACGCACGCGAAGGAAGGCGGCGTCGAGCGCGCCTTCGAGATCCCGATCTTCACCGAGGCCTTCCTGCGTCCGCTGTTTTGCCGCGCGATCGGCCCGTTCCGCTGGATCGCGTTGTCGAACGATGCCGACGATATCCGCAAGATCGACGACCACCTGCTCGAACATTTCGGCCACAACGCGATCGTCGCCAATTGGATCAGGCTCGCGCGCCAACATGTGCCGTTCGAGGGGCTTCCCGCGCGCATCGCGTGGCTCGGCCACGGCGAGCGCACGGACCTCGCGCGCGCGGTCAACCGGATGGTGCGCGACGGCCGTCTGAGCGGCCCGATCGCGTTCACCCGCGATCATCTGGACGCCGGCGCGATGGCGCATCCGAACATCATGACCGAGAACATGCGCGACGGCTCGGACGCCATCGCCGACTGGCCGTTGCTCAACGCCATGGCGGCCTGCTCGTCGATGGCCGATCTCGTCGCGATCCACTCGGGCGGCGGCGGCTACAGCGGCTATATGACGAGCGCAGGCGTAACGGTCGTGGCCGACGGCACCGGAGAAGCCGACGCCCGGCTCGCGCTGTCGATGACCAACGACACGTCGATGGGCGTCATGCGCTACGCCGACGCCGGCTACGAAGAAGCACTCGACGAAGTCCAACGCAAGTCGGTTCCCCATATCCGGCTGTAGCCCTCTCTCCCGTCCATCGCCCATGAGCCAATCAGGAGCCACCTTGGAAAAGGCCGCCGCGTTATCAGTCGATGCGATCGATGCCGCTCGACCTTCGCCGCATGCGATCCACATCGGTCGGCGCGCCGTTGCCGCCGCCTCGATCGGCAACGCGCTCGAGTGGTACGACTTCTCGGTCTACGCGTTCTTCGCGGTCTACATCGCGCAGAACTTCTTCGGTCACGCGAATTCGAGCGTGCAGTTGCTGGAAGCCTTCATGGCGTTCGGCCTCGGCTTCGTCGTGCGGCCGCTCGGCGCGCTCGTGATCGGCGTCTATGGCGATCGTGCGGGACGCAAGGCCGCGCTGACGCTCACCATCCTCGTGATGGCGGCTGGCACCGGCATCATCGCGTTCGCGCCGCCCTATACGGCGATCGGCGTGGGCGCGCCGCTGCTGATCGTCTGCGGACGCTTACTGCAAGGCTTCTCGGCGGGCGGCGAGGTCGGCGGCGCGGCCGCGTTCCTGATCGAGCACGCGCCCGCCAACAAGCGAGGCAAATACGCGTCGTGGCTGCAGGCGAGCATGGCGCTGTCGAACATCCTCGGCGCGCTGGTGGCCACGGTCGTCACGCTGCTCTTCACGCACGAGCAGATCGGGGACTGGGCTTGGCGCATTCCGTTCGTGCTCGGTCTCGCGATCGCGCCGGTCGGTTTCTGGCTGCGCAAGACGCTCGATGAAACGCCGCACTTCCAGGCTGAAATGGAGCGCGCTCATCGCCAACAGGAGGCGCAGAAGGCGCCGCTCATGCAAGTGGTGCGCGACTATCCGCGCTCGCTCGCGATCGGCGCCGGCTTCTCGATCCTGTGGGCCGTCTGCGTCTATGCGCTCGTCATCTTCATGCCGACCTACGCGCAGCGCACGCTGCACTTCGAAGGGCGCGAGGCGTTCATCGCTTCGCTGATCGGCAATTGCTTCATGGCCGTGGTCTGCGTGTGGGCCGGCTCGCTGTCCGACCGCTTCGGCTGCAGGAAGGTGCTCACGGCAGGCGCGCTATTGATGCTCGTGAGCGTCTATCCGCTGCTCGTCTGGCTGCATGCCTGGCACACGAGCGCCGCCCTGATCGTCGTGCAGACCGCGTTCTGTGTGATGGTCGCGATCTTCACGGGCGTGGCGCCCTGCGCACTATCGATGTTGTTTCCGACGCGCGTGCGCTCCACCGGCATGTCGCTGTCCTACAACCTCGCGGCCACCGTGTTCGGCGGCTTCGCGCCGGCGATCCTCACGTGGCTCACGCAAAGCACCGGCAATACCTTCGCGCCTGCCTGGTACGTGATGGCCGCGTGCGTCGCCGCTTTGGTCTCGATCGCTTTCCTGCCCCGGCATGCCCTTCAATAACCGCGCATCACAAACCGTCCATCGTTCAACACAAGGATATCCGCCCGTGCTCCGCTCGATTCCCCGCCTGATCGTGGCCTGTGCGCTGCTGCACGCCACGCATTCCTTCGCCGACGTGCAGTTGGACGGTCGCTCCGCGACGCCCGCCGTCATCGCCCGCATCGCCGACGGCGAACCCGTCAGCATCGCCCCTGCCGCGCACAAGCGCGTCGAGGACGCGCAGCGCGTGCTGCTCGAAGCCGCGCAGGCCGGCCAGCAGATCTACGGCTTGACCGTCGGCGTCGGGTTGAACAAGGACCACGTGATGGTCGACGCCCACGGCAAGCTGACCGACGAAGTGCTCGATGCGTCGCGCCGCTTCAACATCGGCCTGATTCACGCGCACTCGGGCGGCGTGGGACCGGACATGGACATCCGCGTCGCGCGCGCCGCGATGGCCGCGCGCCTGAACGCCATGCTCGACGGCGGAGCGGGCGTTCAGCCTGCGATCGTCGACACCTACGCGCAGTTCCTGAATCGCGGCGTCACGCCCGCGATGCCCTCGGACGGCTCGATCGGCGAGGCGGACATCACGATCCTCTCGCACGTCGGGCTCGCGATGCTCGGCGAAGGCGAGGTCTACTATCAGGGCAAGAAGATGCCCGCCGCGGATGCGCTCAATGCGGCCGGCATCGCACCGATCAAGCCCTACGGCAAGGATGCGCTCGCGATTCTCAGCTCCAACGCCTACGCGGCCGGCATGGCGGCGCTCGCCCTCGACGACATGGCGCGCCTCGCGCGCACGACGAAGCTCGTCTACGCGCTCTCGCTTCAAGCGCTGAACGGCAACGTGTCGCCGTTCCTGCAAGACACCCTCGCGCTTCGCCCGTTCCCGTACACCGCGCGCGCGGGCGACGAACTGCGCACGCTGATCGCGGGCGGCAGCCTCTGGAATCGCGACGATCAGCGCCCGTTGCAAGATCCGCTGAGCTTCCGCTCGGGCGTGTATCTGCTCGGCGAAGAGGATCGCGTCTACGACGAGACCCGCGCGCTGCTCGGCGTGCAGCTGAATTCGTCCGACGACAACCCGGGCGTCGCCGTCGGGGTCAAGCCGAAATCCGAGCGCTATCAGGACAAGCGCGGCTATGTGGAGGCGAAGCCGGGCGGCGCGGTGCTGCCGAGCGCGAACTTCGAGCCGCTGCCGTGGGTGCTCGCCTTCGAGGAACTGGGCCTCGTGCTCGCGCACAATTCGCTCGCGTCGGCGCAGCGCATCGTCAAGCTGGACGATCCGCATCTCACCGGCCTGACGCGCTATCTCGGCACCGATAAGACCGTCCACGCATTCGGCGCGATGGAAAAGCCCGCGATGGCGCTCGCGATGGAGAACAAGCAACTGGCGATGCCGGTCTCGATGGACTACCTGCCGGTGGCGGGCGGCATCGAAGACATCGCGACCAACGCGCCGCAAGTGGTCGAGCGCGTGCAGAAGCAGATCGACAACAGCTACGCGCTGCTCGGCATCGAGCTGATTCACGCCGCACAAGCCGTCGACCTGCGCAAGCAACAGCAAGCCGGCTTCACGCTCTCGCCCGCCGCTCAGGCGCTCTATGCGGCGTTGCGCCGCCAGGTCACCTTCCTCGATCAGGACCGGCCGCTTACCATTGACTTCCGCGCGGCGGCGGACCTGCTGCGCAACTACCACGAATGATTGAGGCAAATGAAGTGAAACCCGTGATTCAGGCGTTCCACGATCCGGCGACGTCGACGATCAGCTATGTCGTCTATGCAGCACCCGGCTCGCCGTGCGCGATCATCGACTCCGTGCTCGACTACGATCCGCACGCCGGCCGCACGGCCACGCATTCGGCCGATCGCATCATCGCGTTCGTGCGCGAGCAGCGGCTCGAGGTGCAATGGCTGCTCGAAACGCATGCGCATGCTGATCACGTGTCGGCGGCGCCGTATCTGAAGGCGCAGCTCGGCGGCAGCATCGCGATCGGCGAGCAGATTCGCTCGGTGCAAAAAATGTTCGCTCCGGTCTTCGATTTCGAGCCGGGCTTCCGTCTGGACGGTTCGCAGTTCGACCGGCTGTTTCGGGACGGCGACACGTTTCGCGTCGGCGCACTGGAAGCCACCGTGCTGCATGTGCCGGGCCATACGCCGGCCGACGTCGCGTATGCGTTCGACGGCGCGGTATTCGTCGGCGACACGCTGTTCATGCCGGACGTCGGCACCGCGCGCTGCGATTTCCCGGGCGGCGACGCGCACCTGCTGTATGCGTCGATCCGGCGGCTGCTCTCGCTCGCCGGCGACACGCGGCTCTTCATGTGCCACGACTATCCGCCGAACGAGCGCGAACTACGCTGGCAAACGACCGTCGACGAGCAACGCGCAGCGAACATTCATGTGCGGGACACCGTCGTCGAAGCGGACTTCGTTGCGATGCGCACCGCGCGCGATACGACGCTCGGCATGCCGGCGCTGATCATCCCGTCGGTCCAGTTGAATATTCGCGCGGGCGCCCTCCCCGAGCCCGAGGCAAACGGCATTCGCTATCTGAAGATACCGTTGAACGTGCTTTGAGCACATCGACGCGATGAACAGGCAATGACCCAGTCATAACAAGGCAATAACAAGAATGATTCAAACGACCACGCCCGCCAACGGGCGGACCCATTCCAAGCCAACCTTCGATATCGTCGTCGTGGGCGGCGGCGCAGCCGGAATCGGCGTGACGGCAAGCCTGCTGAAGCGGCAGCCGCGGCTGAAGATCGCGATCGTCGAGCCGAGCGACAAGCACTACTACCAGCCCGGCTGGACGCTCGTCGGCGGCGGCGCGTTCGACATCCACAAGACGGTGCGGCCGACCGCTTCCTTGATCCCCGGCGACGCGCAATGGATTCAGGCGCGCGTGACGCGTTTCGCGCCCGAGCGCGATGCGGTGGAACTCGACGACGGGCGCGAGCTCGGCTATCGGCACCTGATCGTCTGCCCCGGCTTGCAGCTCGGCTGGAACAAGATCGACGGCTTGGAAGCCACGCTCGGCAAGCACGGCGTCACGTCGAACTACCGGTTCGATCTCGCGCCCTACACGTGGCAGCTCGTGCGCGCGACGCAGCGCGGCCGGGCGCTCTTCACGCAGCCGCCGATGCCGATCAAATGCGCGGGCGCGCCGCAAAAAGCGCTGTACCTCGCCTGCGACCACTGGCGGCGCCAAGGCGTGCTCGGCAACATCGACGTCGAGTTCAACAACGCCGGAGCCGCGCTGTTCGGCGTAGCCGCGTTCGTGCCGTCGCTGATGCGCTATATCGAGCGCTACCAGGCGGAGCTCGCGTTCAATTCGAATCTGGTGGCGGTCGACGGCCCGAAGCGCGTCGCCACCTTCGCCATCAAGGACGCCGACGGCAACGTGACCCGCGTCGACAAGCCGTTCGACATGCTGCACGTCGTCCCGCCGCAAGCCGCGCCCGACTTCATTCGCACGAGCCCGCTCGCGAACGCCGACGGCTGGTGCGAAACCGATCCCGCCACCCTGCGCCATCCGCGCTATCCGAACATCTTCGCGCTCGGCGACGTGTGTTCGACCTCGAATGCGAAGACGGCTGCCGCCGTGCGCAAGCAGATCGTGATCGTCGCCCGCAACCTGCTGGCGGCGCGCGACGGCCAGGCGCTGCCGGCTGTCTATGACGGCTACGGCGCGTGTCCGCTCACCGTGGAAAAAGGCAAAGTCGTGTTCGCCGAATTCGGCTACGGGGGCAAGCTGCTGCCGACGTTCCCGCTGGACGGAACGGTCGCGCGCCGCTCGTCGTGGCACATGAAGACCACGCTGCTGCCTTGGCTCTACTGGGAAGGCATGCTCAAGGGCCATGAGTGGCTCACGCAGACGAAGGCCGGCTGACCCATGGCGATGATTGAATTGACCAGCGTGTTGCTGGGCTCGGTCGTCGGCCTGATTCTCGCGCTGACCGGCGCGGGCGGCGCGATCATCGCGGTGCCGCTCCTGGTGTTCGGCTTGCACCTCGCCGTCGCGCAGGCCGCGCCGATCGGCCTCCTGGCGGTCGCGCTGTCCGCCGCGCTCGGCGCCGTGCTGGGCCTGCGCGCGGGGATCGTCCGCTATAAAGCCGCGAGCTTCATCGCCGTGAGCGGGATGCTGATCTCTCCCGCCGGCGTGTGGGCCGCGCAGCGCCTGCCCAATGCGCCGTTGACGCTGCTGTTCGCGGCGGTGCTGATGTTCGTGTCGTATCGGATGTTCCGGCAGCCAGCGGCACAGCACGACGGCGAGCGAACCAGCGCCAGCGCCAGCGCCATCGCCGACGTGCCGTGCGCGCTCAACGGCGCCACCGGACGCCTCGTCTGGACGCTGCCTTGCGCGCGGGCGCTGGCGGCGTCCGGCGTGGGCGCGGGTTTTCTGTCGGGGCTCCTTGGCGTCGGCGGCGGCTTCGTCGTCGTGCCGGCGCTGCGCCGCGCCACGCGGCTGCCGATGCAGTCGATCGTCGCCACGTCGCTCGCAGTGATCGCGCTCGTATCGATGTCGGGGGTCGCGTATTCGGTGGCGAGCGGCCACATGAACTGGTCCATCGCGATTCCGTTCGCAGCGGGCGCGCTCGGCGGGCTGATCGCCGTCCGGCCGTTTGCGCGGCGTCTCGCCGGACCCCACTTGCAGCGAGGCTTCGCGGTGATCGCAACGGTCATTGCGATAGGGTTGGCGATCAAGGTCGTCGTTCAATAAGCAGCCGATTGACGTTGACTCGTGGCGCGACATTGAGAAGAATCGGAGCCAATTCAGTCTGCGCCACATTCAATCGGACCGACCATGCGCTATCGCTTTGCAATCTCGCTGCAAGGTTTCATTGCAGCGTCGGCAGCCACGATCGCCGTCACACTGTCCTCGTCCCCGAGCTTGGCCGCGAATGCGGATTCGTCTGCGATAGCGGCTTCGAATTCCGTTGCAGCGAGCGCAGCCGCGCCGGGCGTCGAAGCATCAGCTCCCGGCGTCGACACGGGTCCGGAACCCGTCAAGCGCCACGCACAAGGCGAACCCCGCGAAGCACGCGAACGTGAAGCGCATGCCGCCGAACCGGCGAGCGAAGTCTCACCGGCCAGCACCACAAAAGCCGCAGCCGAGCCCGTTCCGCCCGAGACGTCGAGCGTCACGCATCATTCGATTCGGATCGACGGCCACAAGCTCGACTACACCGCGACAGCGGGCAACCTGCTCCTGCGCAACAACGCAGGCGACGCCGAAGCCAGTGTCTTCTACGTCGCCTACACCCTGGACACGAAGCACCCCGCCCAGCGCCCCATCACGTTTCTGTTCAACGGCGGCCCCGGCGCGGGCAGCCTCTTTCTGCTGATCGGCTCGGTTGGACCGAAACGCGTCCGCACCACGAGCCCCGCCGCGACCCCGCCCGCGCCCTACGTCCTCGCCGACAACCCCGACAGCCTGCTCGACAAGAGCGACCTCGTGTTCGTCGATGCGGTCGGCACCGGCTTTTCCAGGACCGTCGGCCACGCAACCGGCAAGCAGTTCTGGGGCGTCGACGAAGATCTCGACGCGTTCGCGCATTTCATCGAACGCTATGTGACGGTCAACCAGCGCTGGAACTCGCCGAAGTTCCTGATCGGCGAATCGTACGGCACGGCGCGCGCCGCGATGCTCGCGTACAAGCTCGATCAAGAGAACCTGGCGCTCAACGGCGTCGTGCTGCTGTCGTCGGTATTGAACTCGGGCCTGCACACGCCCGGCTACGACACCCTCAACGAGCGCTACCTGCCCACCTACGCCGCGATCGCCTGGTATCACGACAAGCTCAACCCGAAGCCCGCCGATTTGCCGGCGTTTCTCGACGAAGTCCGCGCGTTCGCAACCGGCCCCTACGCGCAGGCGCTCGCAAAAGGCGATGCGCTCGGCGACGCGGAACGCGATGCCATCGCCGCGCAGGTCGCGCGCTACACCGGGCTCGATGCGCAGTACGTGAAGGAAACGCGTCTGCGCATCTGGCCGTCGCGCTTCCGCAAGGAATTGCTGCGCGGCGAGTCGCGCACGGTGGGCCGCTACGATGGCCGCTTCGAAGGCATCGATATCGACGACGCGTCGGACAGCCCCGATGGCGACGCGTCGGTGAGCGGCGTCTCGAGCGCGTTCGACGCCGCGCTCCATCAGCATCTCGCGCAGGATCTGCACTACGTCGCGCAGGATCGCTACCGCGTATTCAACGATGCGGCGCTCAAGCAATGGAACTGGAAGCACCGCGAATGGTGGGGCGAAGAGCTGACCGAGCCGTACGCGGCCGGGGATCTCGCGCAAGCGATGCGGCAGAACCCGCGCTTGCAGGTGCTCTCGGCGAACGGCTACTTCGACCTCGCGACGCCTTTTTTCGCGACGGAATACGACTTGTCGCACATGGAACTCGATCCGTCGCTGCGCGCGAACGTGCACATCACGTACTACCCGACCGGCCACATGATCTATCTCGACGACGCGGCGCTGCACGCCTTGAAGGGCGACTTGGCGCGGTTTTACGACGCCGCGACGGCTCCCGCTGCAACGCGTTGAAGTCCTTCCGGGACCGCTTTCCCGATATCTCCGCAGCGACGGAGCGCCAGTGTGTTGCAAGGCGCGTCATTCAAAAATAACAAATTATTCAAAATAAATAGCTGCAATTAATTTAGAACCCATCCTCCATTTCACTCAAAGAAAAATACCAATAAAAACGATCCGATATTTTCGAATTTAGACCCACTCGCCCCGGCTTACCATTCATTAGACTTTCAATTTGTAAATCGCGCGCCGGATAGCCGAGAAAAATTCCCGCCTCCACTGCCAAACCTGACAGTACCGGCGAAATCCTTGCCACTGCTAGGTTAGCGGCGCGCATCGCTCCACCAAGCGCTAACAATCCATATCAACGAAAATACGCCCGAGCCGGCTTGAAATACCAATCCGTCGATGCATCGAGACTCGACGGATTTGCCTGGCTCTGGCGTTTCGCTTTAGGAGGTTAAATGAAGTCGACGTCAAATACGAAACGTTCTGCATTCGCTTCTTTTAAAGGCGCGGCATTGATTCTGCCGCTCGCTGTGGCATCAGCCGCGCAGGCGGCCGCCCCCGCGCAGACGACATGGGTCAGCACCGAAACCAAGGCGTTCATCGCCCCGGCGACGCGCACGCTCGCCGCCACCCCGCTCGTCGAACTGGCGGCCGGCTCGCCGACGCACGTCGTGATCAGCTTGAAGCTGCGCAATGCGAGCAAGCTCAAGCAGCTTGCGCACGACGTCAACGACCGCACGAGCACGCGCTACCGCAAGTTCCTCACGCACCAGCAATTCCTCGCGGACTACGCGCCGACCGAAGCGCAAGTCCAAGCCGTCGTCGCCCATCTGCGCAACAACGGCTTCATCAATATCCGCGTGGCGCCGAACCGCCTGCTGGTGTCGGCCGACGGCACGGCCAGCTCGGTCAAGAGCGGCTTCAATACGCCGCTCGTCCACTTCCAGCGCAACAACCGCGATGTCTTTGCCAACACGGCCCCCGCGCAAGTGCCCGAAGCACTCAGCGACACCGTGCTGTCCGTGCTCGGCCTGCAAAACGTGACGCGCGCCCACACGATGCTGCACGCCGGCCCGCGCACGCAGGCCAAGACGCTCGCCGCCGCCGGCACCGCGACGGGCCACAGCCCGACCGAATTCCCGGCGCTCTACGACGTCGGCAATACGCCCAGCGCGGCGAACACGACGGTCGGCATCATCACGCAAGGCGGCGTGAGCCAGGCGACGCAGGACTTGAACCAGTTCACGAGCGCCAACAACCTGGCGACGGTGAACGTCCAGGCGATCCAGACCGGCGGCCCGAACGGCGACTACAGCGACGATCAGGAAGGCGAAGGCGAGTGGGATCTCGACAGCCAGTCGATCGTCGGCGCGGCCGGCGGCGCGGTGAACCAGTTGCTCTTCTACATGGCCGACAACAGCGCATCGGGCAACACGGGCTTGACGCAGGCGTTCAATCAGGCCGTCTCCGACAATCTCGCGAAAGTGATCAACGTGTCGCTCGGCTGGTGCGAAGCCGACGCGTACTCCGATGGCACGATGGCCGCCGAAGACCAGATCTTCACGACCGCGGTCGCCCAGGGGCAGACGTTCTCGGTGTCGTCCGGCGACGAAGGCGTGTACGAGTGCAACAACCGCGGCTACCCGGACGGCAGCACGTACTCGATCTCGTGGCCGGCGTCCTCGCCGAACGTGATCTCGGTCGGCGGCACGACGCTCTATACGACCGCGAGCGACGGCTACGCGAGCGAGACGGTCTGGAACGAAGGCCTCGACTCGAACGGCAAGCTATGGGCGTCGACCGGCGGCTTCAGCTCGTATGAGGCGGCCCCGACGTGGCAATCGAGCCTCTCCGTGAGCCCGGCGCCGGCCGGCCGCGCGGTGCCGGATATCTCGTTCGACGCGGCGCAGAGCACGGGCGCGCTCGTCTACAACTACGGGCAGATCCAGCAGATCGGCGGCACGAGCCTCGCGTCGCCGATCTTCGTCGGCTTCTACGCGCGCCTCGAATCGGCCAACTCGAACTCGCTCGGCTTCCCCGCCGCGAGCATCTATAGCGCGGTCAAGTCGACGCCAACTCTCGTCCACGACGTGACCTCCGGCAACAACGGCTACCAGGGCTACGGCTACAACGCGGGCAAGGGCTGGGACTATCCGACGGGCTGGGGCAGCTTCGATATTTCGAAGCTCGCCACCTACGTGCAGGGGCATAAGTTTGCGCAATGAGGTTTGCACAGTAAGCGCGTGAACTAGCGGCAACGCCCGCCTCCCTATGCAAACGGGGAGGCGGGCTTGCGAACCATCGAACTCTGCTGTCAAAGCGCCGCGAAACAGCACGATCGTGTTGCGAGACGCGCATTCCCCCTCCCCAATGCGATTGAAGTAGGCGCATAATCATCGCTTTGCCGCTGGCGTCGTTCGCGCTGTCTTCCATGCCGCTTGCCATCAAAGCTTTCCTCGTCCCCCTCATCGTCGCGTGCGCGATGTTCATGGAAAGCGTCGATGCCAACATCATCGTCACCGCACTCCCCTCGATGGCCCGCGATTTCGGCAGCGATCCGGTCGCGCTCAAGATCGGCATCATCAGCTACGTGATGGGGCTCGGCGTCTTCATCCCCGTGTGCGGCTGGTTCGCCGACCGCTTCGGCGCCCGCACCATCTTCCGCACGGCAATCGGCATCTTCGTGGTCGGCTCGCTGATGTGCGCGGCTTCGCGCTCGCTCGATACCTTCTCGCTCGCACGCTTCATTCAAGGCGTGGGCGGCGCGATGATGGTGCCGGTCGGGCGCATCATCATTTTCCGCGTCGTGCCGAAGTCGGAATTCGTGCGCGCGATGAACTACCTGAGCATGCCCGCGCTCCTCGCTCCGGCGGTCGCGCCGCTCCTCGGCGGGTTCATCACCACTTACCTGCACTGGCGCCTGATCTTCTTCATCAACGTGCCGGTCGGCGTGCTCGGCATCTACCTGACCAACAAGCACATCGTCAATTCGCACGAGCCGCATCCCGGTCCGCTCGATTGGGTCGGCTTCCTGCTCTCCGCGATCGGCGCGTCGGCGTTGCTGCTGGGGCTGTCGCTGATCGACGGCGAGCTTGTTTCGGCACGTACGGCCGTCGAACTGTGCATCGTGGGCGCGCTGCTGCTCGTGCTCTATGTGCTGTATGCGCAGCGCGCGGCGCGTCCTCTCCTCGATCTCGCGTTCCTGCGCATCCCCACTTATCGCGCGAGCGTGCTCGGCGGCTCGATGTTCCGCATCGGGCTCGGCGCGGTGCCGTTCCTCTTGCCGCTCTCGCTGCAGGAGGGGCTGGGCATGTCGGCGTTTCAGTCGGGTGCCATCACGTGCGCCTCGGCGTTCGGCGGCATGTTCATGCGCTCGCTCACCTCGACCGTGCTGCGCCGCTACGGCTTTCGCACGGTGCTGATCTATAACGCGGTGTTCGCCGGCATCGCCATCGCGGCCTGCGGCAGCTTCGTTCCCGGCATGCCGGTCTGGGTGATCTGGATGATCGTGCTGTTCGGCGGCTTCTTTCCGGCGCTGCAGTTCACGAGCCTCAATTCGATGATCTACGCCGATATCGACAGCCGCGACGCCGGCCGCGCCACGAGCCTCGGCAGCGTCGTGCAGCAGATGTCGCTCGGGCTCGGCGTGACGGTCGGCGGGATCGTGCTGCATATTTCGCGCGCGGCCCATGGGCACGCGCACATCATGTGGTCGGATTTCTGGCCGGCGTTCGTCGTGGTCGGATTGTTTTCGTTCGGCTCGATTCCGATTACGCGGCGGTTGGCGCCGAATGCGGGGGATGAGATTGCGAGAGGGGCGCGGGGGTAAGCAATCCGCGCGAGCGCTCAGTCGAGTCCGCTCGCGCCCACCGCCGATCCAGCCGGCTTGGCCGGCATCGGCCCGAAGAACATCGCCCTCAGCTTGTCGCGTCCGACGAAGCGCGCGATCTCGGCAATCACGCAGTAGTTGATGATCAGCATCACCAGCAGGATCTGGATCGCCCAGAACTGTGGCCAGTTGAGTTCCGCAAGCAGCTTATGGTTGGCGGCGACAAAGCCGGGCGCCTCTTTCCAGTATTCCCACAGACGCTCCAGATAGTGAATGCACAGCGCCACCAGGGTGTACATCGCCGTCTTCCAACCCACGTTCCAGATCAGCGGCTTCTCGGGAAAGCGGTTGATGAACGGCAGCATGTTCGCGATCAGCACCGACTTGCCGAGCACCAGCGCAGCGAGGGTCACGGAGGCCGACGACGGCACGGTAAGTCCAGTGCCTTTCGTCATCAGCGCTCGAACGAGCGCGACGACGTGCAGGATGATGAAAAAGAAGATCGTCGGCGGCAGCAGTTCCATGAACTCGTGTTTGATCCTGGCGGTCAGCTTGCTCATGCTCTTCTCTCTGGAGCGTTGGCTTGGGCTGCGCCACAGAATACCGCAGCATCGACGCCAATCCTCATCGCAGATTCGTATGCGCTAGCTCCACCACCTCATCCCCGCGCCCGCTCAACACCGCGCGCAGCATGTAGAGACTGAAGCCCTTCGCCTGCTCCCATTGAATCTTCGGCGGCATCGCGATCTCGTACTTTGACGTGACGACATCGACCAGCGCGGGTCCCGGCTTTGAAAACGCGAGCTTCAGCGCGTCGGCCAGTTGCTCGGATTCCTCGACACGCACGCCGAAGATCCCTGCCCCATTCGCGATATCGGCGAAGTTGGTCGCGGCGAGGTCCGTGCCGTTGTCGAGATAGCCACCCGCCTTCATCTCCATCGCGACGAAGCCGAGCACGCTGTTGTTGTAGACGATCACCTTGATCGGCAAATCGAGCTGGCGCGCCGTGAGCAAATCGCCCAGCAGCATCGACAACCCGCCGTCGCCCGACATCGATATGACCTGCCGGCCCGGATGCGCCGCCTGCGCGCCGAGCGCCTGCGGCATCGCATTCGCCATTGAGCCATGACTGAACGAGCCGTGCAGCGAGCGCTTGCCGTTCATCTTCAGATAGCGCGCGGCCCATAGCGTCGGCGTGCCGACGTCGGCGGTGAAGACGGCGTCTTCGGCGGCCAGTTCGTCGAGGATTTTGGTCAGGTATTGCGGATGGATCGGCCGTCCGGGCGCCGACGGCCGCGCGAGTTCGTCGAGGCCCTTGCGCGCGGCCTGATAGTGCTTGAGCGCACGGCCGATGAAATGACGATTTGCCTTGCGCGCGAGCCTCGGCAGCAGTTCCTGCACCGTCTCGCGCACGTCGCCGACGAGCCCGAGCTTAAGCGGCGCGCGCTTGCCGAGCGCGCTAGCGCGCCGGTCGATCTGCACGATGCTGGCGTCTTGCGGATAGAAATTGCGGTACGGGAAATCGGTGCCGAGCATCAGCAGCGTGTCGCACGACATCATCGCGTGATAGCCCGATGAAAAGCCGAGGAGCCCGGTCATGCCCACGTCGTTCGGGTTGTCCCACTCGACGAACTGCTTGCCGCGCAGCGCATGCACGACCGGCGCGCCGAGCATGTCCGCGAGCGCGACGACTTCGTCGTGCGCTCCGGCGCAGCCGCTGCCGCATAAGAGCGTCACGGCATCGGAGGCGTCGAGCAGCTTCACGAGGCGATCGATATCGGTCGGTGACGGCACCGTGGTCGACTTGCCCGGCGGCGCCCATTGCACTTCCTCCTCGGGCGCTTCGGCAAGCGCGACGTCCCCCGGCAGCACGATCACGGCGACGCCGTGCTCGTCGATGGCGGTGCGCATCGCGGTGGCGAGCACGCGCGCAAACTGCCGCGGATTGCTCACGAGCTCGACGTAGTGGCTGCACTCCTTGAAGAGCGTCTGAGGATGCGTCTCCTGAAAGTAGCCAAGGCCGATCTCGGATGACGGAATGTGCGCCGCAATCGCAAGCACCGGCTGATGATTGCGATGACAGTCGAACAGTCCGTTGATCAAATGCAGATTGCCCGGCCCGCAGCTTCCCGCGCACACCGCGAGCTTGCCGGTTGCCGCCGCTTCGGCGCCGGCCGCGAACGCCGCCACTTCCTCGTGACGCGTGTGCATCCAGCGTATCGAGCCGAGCCGCATCAAGCTGTCGGAAAGGCCGTTCAGGCTGTCGCCCGTCACACCCCAGATCCGCTCGACACCAGCCGCCTGCAACGTCTTCGCGAGATAGTCCGCAATGGTCTGCTTTGCCATGATCGTGTTCCCTTTGAAGGTCCGCCTGCCCGCCTGCATTACGCATCGACTTCGTGCACTTGTCGAAGATAGACGGTTAGCGTCGTCAATGCCAAGTTGGGCTGGCGAGCAGGCCAATGAGCGGACCAATAAAAAAACGCGCCTACGGCGGCGCGTTTCTTCAGGCGTTACAGGCGGATTCCGGGTACGAATCTTGGCAGGGTAAGAACGCGACTCAGTTCACCGCATCGGGGTGCAGGCCGCGCAGCAGCTGACGCACGCGCGACATATCCTTGTCGATCAGCTCCGCCTTCTCGAACAGCTCGGCGAGCCAATCGACGAACGCGCGCACGCGCGGCGACACGCGGCGGTTCTTCAGATACGCGACCGACACCGCCACGGGCACCGGCGTATAGCGCGGCAGCACTTCCGTGAGCAGCCCCGACTCCAGATACGGCTGCGCGGCGATCCGCGACGGCTGGATCAGGCCAAGCCCTTCGAGCCCGCAGGCGAGATACGCGTGCTCGTCGGCGACTTGCACGAAGCCTTCGACCCTTACCGTCGTCACGCGGCCTTCGTCGTCGAAGTCGAACTCGGCGCCGCGCCCGGCCGTGGTGCCGGCAGCGGCCATGCAGTTGACGGCCACATGGCCTTCCAGTTCGTCGAGCGACTCCGGCGTGCCATGCCGCGCGAGGTACTCGGGGCTCGCGCAGGTGACCTGCTCGAGCACGCCGAGACGCCGCGCGACGAGCCCCGAGTCGGGCAGCTCGCCGAGCTGGATGCTGCAATCGACCGCCTCGCCCACCATATCGACCGCGCGATTGCTCAAGCCGATCGCGAGATCGATGTTCGGAAAGCGCGCATGAAAATCGTCGAGCGCGGGAAACACGAGCGCCGTGGCCACCGCGCCCGGCATTTCGACGCGCAAACGCCCGCGCAGGTTGTCGGTGTTGTCGCGCAGGCTCGCTTCCATTTCGTCGATGTCGGCGAGGATCTGCACGCAGCGCTCGTAGTACGCGGCGCCTTCGGCGGTGAGGTTCAAACGGCGCGTCGTGCGTTGGAGCAACTGCACGCCGAGCATGGCTTCGAGGTTCTGGACAATGGTTGTTGCAGTCGCGCGCGGAATGTCGAGCGAAAGCGCGGCGCGCGTGAAGCTTTGGGTATCGACGATACGAACGAAGGTGCGCATCGCCTGGACACGGTCGATCACGGGCTTTTCTCCTGTCGGATGCGGCACGGACTTCCGCGGGAACGAAAGGCAAAGGCGGAGTCCGTCAGGGCTCCCATCGTAAGGACCGGACGCCAGCCGGTGAATACCTGAATATCTCGAAGACTTGCCTATTTCTCTGGCCGCCCACTCATAGATACCGTTTGGTGCTAGATTTCAAGCCTGATCCTCTTGAACACCGAACTAGTCGACGGACCGTTCCCACCATGGCAACCATCACACCAACGACTTACGTGAGCCCCGCGCAGCAGCGGATGGTCGAATTGCTCGCCAAGCTGGCCCCCGCCGAGGGTTACACGCACTCGTGTCTCGACGGCGTCAAGTTCATGCGCTCGAGCCGCGCTCATCCCCGTCAGGCGGCAATGTACGACCCGTGCATCGTGATTCTGTGCCAGGGCCGCAAGCGCGGCTTTATCGGCGACAAGGTCTTCGTCTACGACGCGCAGCAATATCTCGTGTTCTCGGTGCCGCTGCCGTTCGAAGTCGAAACCGAGGCGAGCCCGGAAGAGCCGCTGCTCGGCATCAAGATTCGCGTGGACCTGACGATGGCGGCGGAATTGCTGCTGCAAATCGACGACGGCCACACGCCCGCCATCAGCGAGCCGCAAGGCATCTACTCGACGCCGCTCGACCCTCATTTCAGCGACGCGGTGCTGCGCCTTCTGGAAGCGCTCAAGTCCCCGCTTGACGCACGCGTGCTCGGGCCGTCGATCGTGCGCGAGATCTGCTATCGGGTGCTGACCGGCGTGCAAGGCAACGCGATTCGCGCGGCGCTCACGTATCAGCATCACTTCGGCCGCATCGCGAAGGCGCTGCGCCGCATTCACTCCGACTATCGCAGCGATCTCGACGTCGATACGCTCGCGAGCGAAGCCGGCATGAGCCTCGCCGTGTTTCACGCGCAATTCAAGGCCGTGACGTCGACCTCGCCGATGCAGTACGTCAAGACCACGCGCTTGCATCAGGCGCGCTTGCTGATGATGCAGGACGGCATGAACGCGAGCACGGCGGCGGCGCGGGTCGGCTATGAAAGCGCGTCGCAATTCAGCCGCGAGTTCAAGCGGTTGTTCGGCGTCAGTCCCGTCGACGAGATGCGCCGCATGCGAGCGGCGAACGGCGATGCGTCGCCGCAGCCGGAGCCGGCTCCGGCGCCGCGCTATGTGACGACGTCGTAAGCGCGTCGTGCTGCGCCGGACGCTCGTCCGGCAACGCGCGCGGCGCGTCGATTCGCGCGCTCCAAAAAAGTGTCGCAATGAAGTCCAACTACAATAGCGCACGAGCCGGCGCCCGGCGCGAGCTTGCGCTCGCCGCCCGACCAGCGCGCCACCGGTGCGAAAGCACGCTTTAGCACGCCTTCGCCCGTCAATCCGCTTACATTTCTCGCCGCCACGCGGGCCCTAGCCCCGGGCGCCGAACACCAGGAGCCACCTATGTCTGACTCGAACGAGTCTTTTTTCGGGAGATTGTCTCTCGCAGTCGGAACGTTCTTCAGCCTTCTCGGCGACCGCGAACTCGCCGCCCGCGTGCGTAGCGTGCGCGAGGCCCCGAGCGTCGCGCCAGCGCCCACGGCAGCCCCGCAACCCAAGCCCCAGCCGCAGCCTCAGCCGGTCGTCCGCACGCTGAAGGAAGCCACGCCCGACGCGGCGCTCCAGCTCCTCGGCCTGTTGCAGCGCGAGGCGCGCTTCATCGACTTCATCGAGGAAGACGTCGTCGGCTACTCCGACACCGATATCGGCGCCGCCGCGCGTCTCGTGCATGACGGCTGCCGCCGCGTGCTGCGCGAGCACTTCACGATCCGCCCGGTGCGCGACGAAGCCGAAGGCAGCCGCGTGACCGTGCCCGACGGCTTCGACGCCACCTCGATTCGTCTGACCGGCAATGTCGTCGGCAAGCCGCCGTTTTCCGGCAGCATCAGCCATCGCGGCTGGCGCGTCGCCGACGTCCGTCTGCCGAAGCTCGCCGAGAGCCACGACGCCTCCGTGATCGCCCCCGCCGAGGTGGAGCTATGAGCGACGCCCGCTACGCAATCGGTATCGATCTGGGCACGACGCACTGCGCGCTGTCGTACGTCGACATCACGGCCAGCGACGGCGACAAGACCGCGCAGCAAGTCCTGCCGGTCGCTCAGCTCACCGCGCCGGGCGCGGTCAGCGAACTCGACCTGCTGCCCTCGTTTCTCTATCTGCCGCATGCGAACGAACTCGCGGCGGGCGACTTGAACCTGCCGTGGACCGCCGAGCGCGGCTTCGCGGTCGGCGAACTCGCGCGCAACCGCGGCGCGGGCACGCCGATCCGGCTCGTTTCGAGCGCGAAGAGCTGGCTCTGCCACCCGGGCGTCGATCGCCGTGCGGCGATCCTGCCCAACGACGCGCCCGAGGAAGTCGTGCGCGTGTCGCCGCTCGAAGCGTCGGTACGCTACTTGACGCACTTGCGTGAAGCTTGGAATCACACGCATCCCAACGCGCCGTTCGACGAGCAGGACGTCACCGTCACGATTCCGGCGTCGTTCGACCCCGCCGCCCGCGAGCTGACCGCCGAGGCCGCGCAAGCCGCCGGCTACGCGCGCATGACGCTGCTCGAAGAGCCGCAGGCCGCGCTCTATAGCTGGATTCAGAAGAGCGGCGGACAGTGGCGCAAGCAAGTGAAGGTCGGCGACATCATCCTCGTCGTCGACGTCGGCGGCGGCACCACCGACTTGTCGCTGATCGCCGTGGTCGAGCGCGAAGGCAATCTTGAACTGCATCGTGTCGCGGTCGGCGAGCATATTCTGCTCGGCGGCGACAACATGGACCTCGCGCTCGCGCACGTCGTCGCCCGCAAGCTCGCGGCGCAAGGCACGCAGGCGGACCCGTGGCAGTTGCGCGCCCTCACCTACGCGTGCCGCAGCGCGAAGGAAACGCTGCTCACGCGCGACGACCTCGACGCCGCGCCGCTCGTCGTGCCGAGCCGCGGCTCCAAGCTGATCGGCGGCTCGATCCGCACGGAGCTGACGCGCGCCGAACTCACGCAGACCATCCTCGAAGGCTTCTTCCCGCAAGTCGAAAGCGCGGCGCGGCCGATGAGCCGCGCGCGTGCGGGTCTCACGCAACTGGGCCTGCCGTATGCGCAGGACGCGGCCGTGACGCGGCATCTCGCGGCGTTCCTGTCGCGGCAGGTGGGCGCGCTCGCCGATCTCGAAGGCGTGCGGCTCGAGCAGAAGGAAGGCGCGACGTTCCTGCATCCCACCGCCGTGCTCTTCAACGGCGGCGTGTTCAAGTCGGCGCTGCTCGTCGAACGCATTCTTCAGACGCTCAACGGCTGGCTCGCCACCGAAGGCGCACCGGCCGCGCGGCTGCTCGAAGGCGCGGACCTCGATCTCGCCGTGGCGCGCGGCGCCGCGTATTACGGCTACGTGCGGCGCGGCCAGGGCGTGCGCATCCGTGGCGGCACGGCACGTGCGTACTACGTCGCCGTCGAATCGGCGATGCCCGCCGTGCCGGGACTCGAACCGCCGATTCAAGCGCTCTGCGTCGCGCCGTTCGGCATGGAGGAAGGCACCGATGCCGAGCTGCCCGCGCAGGAATTCGGCCTCGTCGTCGGCGAGCCCGTGCACTTCCGCTTCTTCGGCTCGTCGGTGCGCCGCCAGGATCAGGTCGGCACGCTGCTCGACTTCTGGTCGCCTGACGAATTGCAGGAACTCGAAGAGATCGAAGCGACGCTGCCGCCCGAAGGCCGCACGCCCGGCGAGATCGTCGCCGTGAAGCTGCATGCGCGTGTGACTGAAGCCGGCACGCTCGAACTCGAAGCCGTGCCGCGCGGCAGCAGCGAGCGGTGGAAAGTCGAGTTCGACGTGCGCGGCAGCGCGAACGCTTGAGCGTGATGAAGCAGTACATCGTCGGGATCGATCTCGGCACGAGCAATACCGTCGTCGCGTATGCGGAACGTGGCGGCAACGACATCCGCGTCTTCGACATCGAGCAGTTGGTGAGCGTGGGCGAAGTGGCGGCGCGGCCGATGCTGCCGTCGGTGCGCTATCACGCGGCGGCGGGCGAGCTGAACGAGGACGCGCTGCAATTGCCTTGGCAAGACGCGGAGGCGCAGCTTGGACTTGAGACGCCGCAGCCCGCCGTCGTCGGCCGCCTCGCGCGCGCGCTCGGCGCCCAGGTGCCGGGGCGGCTCGTCGCGAGCGCGAAAAGCTGGCTGTCGCATGCGTCGGTCGATCGTCTTGCGCCGATCCTGCCGTGGGGCGCCGGCGACGAAGTCGGCAAGGTGTCGCCGGTCACGGCCAGCGCGAGCTATCTCGCTCACGTGCGCGCGGCGTGGAACCATCGTTTTCCGCACGCGCGGCTCGAACATCAGGAAGTGGTGCTGACCGTGCCCGCATCGTTCGACGACGGCGCGCGGGCGCTCACGCTCGAAGCCGCGCGCATTGCGAAGCTGCCCGCGCTGCGTTTGCTCGAAGAACCGCAGGCGGCGTTCTACGACTGGCTGTTCCATCATCGCGACACGCTGCGCGACGAACTCGCGCAAACGCGTCTCGTGCTGATCTGCGACGTGGGCGGCGGCACGACCGACCTCACGCTCGTCAAAGTGCAGATCGCGGACGGCGGCGAGCCGCAGTTGACGCGCATCGGCGTCGGCAATCATCTGATGCTCGGCGGCGACAACATGGATCTCGCGCTCGCGCATCTCGTCGAAGCGCGTCTGACGAGTGGCGACAAGCGGCTGTCGGCGGCAAGCCTGTCGCAGCTCGTCGAGCGCTGCCGCGCCGCGAAAGAGCAACTGCTCGATACCCGCGCGCCCGACTCCACATCGATCACGCTGCTCGGCTCCGGCTCGAAGCTGATCGGCGGCGCGCGCTCGGTCGACGTGACCCGGCAGGAAGTCGAGCGCCTGATCGTCGATGGCTTTCTTCCGCAGGTCGAATCGAGCGAGCGCCCGCGACGCGCGCGCGGCGCCATCGTCGAATTCGGCCTGCCTTATGCGAGCGACCCGGCCATCACGCGCCACGTCGCCGCGTTTTTGAGCCAGCACGCCGCGCAGTCGCGCCACGCGCTGGGCTTGCCGGAAACGAGCGACAGCCCCGACGCGCTGCCGATGCCCGACACGCTGCTGCTCAACGGCGGCGTGTTTCGCGCGAAGGCATTGGAAACGCGTCTCGCCGATACCCTTGGCGCCTGGCGCGGCGCCCCGCTCAACGTGCTGCAGAACGCGAACCCGGACGTGGCCGTCGCACGCGGCGCGGTCGCCTACGCGCTCGCGCGCGCCGGCAGCGCGCCGCGCATCGGCGGCGGCTCGGCGCGCAGCTACTTCCTCGTGCTCGACGGCGGCGACAAGGACACGCCGCGCGGCGTTTGCCTGTTGCCGCGCGGCACCGAAGAAGGCCAGGAGATCCCGCTCGCCGACCGCACCTTTGCGTTGCGGCTCGGCTCGCCGGTGCGTTTTCACTTGGCGTCGTCGGTCGCGGATGCTGCGTATCGCCCGGGCGATCTGGCCGATCTCGCGTCGAGCGACTTCGTGCGCCTGCCGCCGATCGCCACCGTCGTCGAGCCGCGCGGCGCGAGCGGCCCCGGCGAGACACCGGTTCAGCTCGCCACCGCGCTGACGGAAGTCGGCACGCTGCAGGTCCATTGCATCGAGACAGCGGACGTCAAGCAACGCTGGCTGCTCGAATTTCAACTACGGCGCGACGACGCCGCACAAGTCGATCTCGCCACCACCGTGCATCCGGCGCTTGGCCATGCGGTCGACGAGATCGACCGCATCTTCGGCTCGCGTTCGCACGATGTCGGCGCGAAAGACGTCAAGCGCTTGCGCGCGCAACTCGAACAGACGCTCGGCGCGCGCGACAGCTGGGACAGCGCCCTGCTCCGCGAATTGTTCGGTGTGCTGTGGGAGCGTGTGCGCCGCCGGCGCCGTTCCGCCGATCACGAACGCTCGTGGCTGAACCTAGCCGGCTATTGCGTGCGTCCGGGGTTCGGCTATCCGCTCGACGAATGGCGCGTCGAACAGCTTTGGTCGCTGTTCGACGACGGCATCCAGTACATCAACGAGAGCCAGGTGTGGTCGGAATGGTGGACGATGTGGCGCCGCGCGGCCGGCGGTCTCGACGAAGAAGCGCAGTTGCGCCTGCTCGACGCGATGGACTATCTGCACAAGATGGCCAGCTCGAAACGGCAGAAGTCGCCGTTCGATCCCGCGAAAGTGGGTTTCGCCGATATGGTCAGGCTCTCCGCGTCGCTCGAGCGGATTCCGGTCGAACGCAAGATCGACATCGCCGAACGTCAACTCACGCAACTGCGCAAGTCCTCCGAGAATCAGCAGAACTGGTGGGCGATCGGGCGCATCGGCGCGCGGCGGCCGTTCTATGGCAGCGCGCATACGGTCGTGCCGCCCGACGTCGCCGGCGAGTGGCTCGACGCGATTCTGGCGCTCGATTGGAAGAAGGTCGACCCGGCCGCGTTCGCCGCCGCCCAGATCGCACGCATGACGGGCGACCGGTCGCGGGACTTGCCGCCTGAGACGCGCGAAACGGTCGCGCGGCGGCTCGAAGCGATCAATGCGTCGCCGGCGTGGGTCACCATGGTTCGCGAAACCGTCGCGCTCGACGATGCCGATACGGGCCGCGTGTTCGGCGAATCGCTGCCGGCGGGGTTGAAGTTGATTGGGGAGTGACGGCACGTGCGGCGCGCTTGGCGCCATCGCTTAGCTGCGAATGAAACAGCAAGCACACTTGCTTGTACGCCGAAACGTTCGCGCGATTAAATAAAGACAATGTGAAGCAGCGAACCGCCGAACCCACCCGAGCCCCTCATGAACGACCACGAAGTTCTCGCGCGCGCCGCCGCGCATGCGCAGCGATATCTGGATCGACTGAACGAGCGCCCCGTGGGCGCGACGGTCACGGCCGACCAACTCCGCCAACGCCTGGGCGGCGCGCTGCCCGGTAAATCGAGCGATCCCGCCGACGTGATCGACGCGCTCGTCGCCCACACCGAAGGCGGCCTGCTCGCCTCGACCGGCGGGCGCTTTTTCGGCTGGGTCATCGGCGGCGCGCTGCCGGTCGCGCTTGCCGCGGACTGGCTGACATCAACGTGGGATCAGAACGCGGCATCGGTAGCGTGCTCGCCTGCCGAGGCGGTGATCGAGGAGATCTGCGGCGCGTGGCTAAAAGAACTCCTCGGCTTGCCCGCGACCGCCTCGTACGCGTTCGTGACCGGCTGCCAGATGGCCCACACCACGGCGCTCGCCGCCGCACGACACACACTGCTCGCCAAACGCGGCATCGACGTCGAACGCCAAGGCCTGGCGGGCACGCCGCCGCTCAGGCTCTTGATGAGCGAAAACCGTCACGAATCGATCTCGCGCTCGGCGCGCCTGCTCGGCATCGGCACGGATGCGATCACGCTGCTGCCCGTCGAAGACGACGGCGCGCTCAAGCTCGATGCGCTCGCTGCCGCGCTGCGCGCATCGGATCGCCCTACCGCGGTCTGCTTGCAAGCCGGCGACCTGAACACCGGCGCATTCGACGCGTTCAACGAAGCCTGCGAACTCGCGCATTCGGCGGGAGCGTGGGTGCACGTCGACGGCGCATTCGGCCTGTGGGCCGCCACCAGCGAACGACATCGCCACTTCCTCGCGGGCGTCGAGCGCGCCGACTCGTGGGCCACCGACGGACACAAATGGCTGAACCTGCCGTTCGACAACGGCTTCGTGTTCGTCGCCGATTCCGAGGCGCACCGCGCGGTGTTCACGATGGAAACGAGCTACTCGGCCGCTTCGCAAGGCGCTCGAGAGCAGCGCGACTGGACCCCGGAATGGTCGCGGCGCGGACGGGCCGTCAGCTGCTACGCGGCGATCCGCGCGCTCGGCCGCGAAGGCATCGGCGAGATGGTGGCGCGCTGCTGCGAACACGCGACGCAATTGGTCGACGGCCTCGCGGCGCTGCCCGGCGTCGAAGTGTTGGCGCGTCCGCGGATCAATCAAGGGCTCGTGCGTTTTCTCGATCGCGACGGCGCACACGACGCGCGCACCGACGCGACGATCGCCGCGATTCAAGCATCGGGCGTCGCGTGGTTCGGCGGCACGACTTGGCGCGGCAAGCGGGCGATGCGTATCTCCGTCTGCAACTGGCGCACGACGGACGACGATGTACGGCGCACGCTTGACGCGGTCGCGCAAATCGTCAGGCGACAGGCGCAATAGCGAACGCGGGGGCGTCGAAGCGCTGACTCACGCTTCGACGCCCCCGCGTCTGCCGAGATTGAAAGCGTGAATGCCTAGCGCCGCGACAGCACCCGATACCACCAATCGTGGTGATCGAGATTTCTAAGCAACTGCTGCCTGCGCTGTTCGCGGCGATAGTGGATGACCACGTTCAATGCCGCGAAGACGAGGGCCGCCGAGCCCCCCACGATGCCCCACCACGACGTGCTCATTGCTGCCTCCATACCAGTCATTGCGACTGCAGCTTCGGATTCGCGTCTCATTGGCCGGGCTTCGGCCTTTGTGCCTGCGCTACTGCTACACAAGGCACGTTATTTACCGGCGCCTCGTCCCGCATTCCCGGTGCTGGAAATCGCGGCAAGGTTCGATTCGGTCGCATGCACCGCTTGCTGCGCGGTTTTGCGCAGGGTCTCCATCAGCGTGCTGGTGGTCGTGATCGCCGATTTCCAGGCTGCAATCGTTGCTTCGGAACCGGAGGGGGCGTTCTTCGCAAGATCGTCGACGAGCGTCTGCACGCGGCGATTGTAGGCATCGGCCTGCCCCTCGCCGACCTTGACGAATTCCGCGAGCGTGGCCGACGCGATGTCGGCGAACTGGCGGCCATAGGCCTGCGCCTGCTCCGGAATCGATGCCGCCAACTCGGCGGCTTGCTTCGTGCTCGACTCAGCCGTTTGCGGCGCGGCGAGCCCTTGCAGCAGGCTTGCTTGCGAGCTGGCCAGCCACGACTTGGTCAACTGCAGATTCAAAACGGCCAGCTTTTCGAAGCCATCGGCGACCGATCGGGCAAGACCGAACGCCGTATCGAGGTTGGCTTTTTGCATGGCGACGAATTGCTCGGGGGTGAAAAAGGTCATCATCCAGCTCCTAAATGAGAGTTTCTCTATCGGCCGCACCGCCGGAAGACGGCGCGCACAGGACGATCGAAAGACACGGTCAAGGAAACGGCAGGCAAGTTTTGAAGCAGCCGGGACGCCTTGTGACATCGTCTCGCGACAGCGAAACGTACCGGCTTGATGAAAGTTGGAGCCACTGCCAGTGCGGCTTGTCCCGAGGAAGGGTTGCAAGTGCGGCGACAGGCGGCAACGTCGAATCGCTGACTACAGTTCGCGCATGCCGCATTCGAGACTAGCGCATCTTAGAATCAGATCAAGTGAATATCAATATGTGGGATTTCTTACTCGCTCGCATCGCGGGGTACTGGCAATTTTGGCCTGGTCTTCGGGACGGCGAAGCAAACGTTTTCGTCTGACGTTCTCGGCTCAATTACCGCATCGAAGCAGCAAGTCCAACTGTATTGTCCGCTTCCTATACTGAGCTTCTTATCTCGACGATACGGAGGGCGCCATGGCCGACCATTCACTGAACGGGAAGGTGGTGCTGATCGGAGGCGGGGCGAAAAATCTAGGCGGCTTGATCGCGCGCGAGTTTGCCAAGGGCGGCGCGGCGGCGGTCGCCGTGCACTACAACAGCGAGTCGACGAAAGGCGCCGCGCAAGAGACGGTCGCCGCCATCGAAGCAGCGGGCGCGAAAGCGTTTTCAGTGCAAGGCGATCTAACGAAACCCGCCAACGTCACGCGTCTTTTCGACGAAACGCTGCAGCGCTTCGGCACGATCGACATCGCGATCAACACGACCGGCATGGTGATCAAGAAGCCGATCGTCGACGTGACCGAAGCCGACTACGACACGATCTTCGCCGTAAATTCGAAAGCGGCGTTTTTCTTCTTGCAGGAAGCGGGCAAGAAGCTCGCGGACAACGGCAAGATCGTGACGATCGTCACGTCGCTGCTCGCCGCGTACACGCCCTACTACGCGATCTATCCGGGCAGCAAGGCGCCGATCGAACACTTCACGCGCGCGGCGTCGAAGGAGTTCGGCGAGCGCGGCATCTCCGTGAATGCGCTCGGCCCGGGGCCGATGGATACGCCGTTCTTCTATCCGGCCGAATCGAAGGAGTCGGCGGCCTACCACGCAACGGCCGCCGCCCTCAGCAAGCAGACAAAAAGCGGACTGACCGAGATCGGCGACATCGTCCCGATCATCAAATTCCTCGTGACCGAGGGATGGTGGATCACCGGTCAGACGATTTTCGCCAACGGCGGCTACGTGACGCGCTAGGCGCCACGCACCGGGTGCTCCGCGACGTGAACGGCGAGCGGTCTTACTCGACTACGACGCGCGGCGCCCCTTCCGCCATCGAGCCGATCACCGCTGCCTGCTCGAAACCGCCGGCACGCAGGCAATCGAGGACCGCGGACACGCTGCCCGCGTCGCACGATACGAGCAGGCCGCCGGAGGTCTGCGGATCGGTCAGCAAGGCTTGGGCAATCGCTGGCAGGCCCGGCGAGAGTTCGACCTGCGCGCCATAAGCGGCCCAGTTGCGCCCCGACGCGCCCGTCACCAAACCGGCGCTTGCGAGTTCTGGCGCCGACTCGATCCATGGCAGCGACGCGTAGTCCACGCGCGCCGCGAGTTGCGCCCCCCGGCACAATTCGAGCAAGTGGCCGAGCAGGCCGAAGCCGGTGACGTCGGTCATCGCGTGCACGCCGTCGAGCGCGGCGAGCGCCGTGCCCGGCCGGTTCAGACGCGTAGTGGCCGCAATCATCGCCGCGTAGCCCGCGTCGTCGAGCTTCCCCTTCTTCAGCGCCGCCGACAGAATCCCCACGCCGAGCGGCTTGCCGAGCACCAGCACATCGCCGGCATGCGCGCCGGCATTGCGCGCGACGCGCTTCGGATGCACGACGCCGATCGCCGCGAGCCCGTAGATCGGCTCGACCGAATCGATCGAATGACCGCCGGCCACCGGGATGCCGGCCTCCGCGCACACCGATTCGCCGCCCTGGAGCACGCGCGCGATCGTCTCGTGCGGCAGCACGTTGATCGGCATGCCGACCAGCGCCAGCGCGAAGAGCGGCTTGCCGCCCATCGCGTAGATGTCGGAGAGCGCGTTCGTTGCGGCGATGCGGCCGAAGTCGTAGGGGTCGTCGACGATCGGCATGAAGAAGTCGGTGGTGGCGACGATCGCCTGCTCGTCGTTGAGCCGGTAGACGGCGGCGTCGTCGGCGGTTTCCGTGCCGACAAGCAGATCCGGAAAGACCGCCATCGGCGCGGCGCGCTTGAGCAGTTCGGCGAGCACGCCGGGCGCGATCTTGCAGCCGCAGCCGCCGCCGTGGGACAGCTCCGTCAGGCGCGGTGCGGTGCTGTTTTGCTGGGAGGTCGAGTTCATAACAAGCCTTCGTCGATTCAGAAATGGAGCGCCACGGCGGCCAAGCCGGCCACGACGCCGATCACCACCACCATCAGCACCAGTGTCGCCTGCACGCGCACGCCGAGCGCGCGGGCCGTCATCGCGAGCGACGGCACGCTGATGGGCGGCAACGTCATCAACAGCGCGGCGGCCGGACCCGCCGCCACGCCGAACGACAACATCGCCTGCACGATCGGCACTTCGGCCGCTGTGGGAATCACGAACAACGTGCCGGCGATCGCGAACGCGAGAATCCACCAGATCGCGTTGTCCACTTCCGGCCCGACGTGCGGAAACAGCCACGCGCGCGCCGCGCCAAGCAGCAGCACGAGCACGACGTATTCGGGCACGAGACGCACCGCCATCCGCGCGAGCAGCTTGAGCCATTGCGCGAAACGGTTGCCCTGTAGCGATGCCTCAGCAGCGAGCGCCTCGAGCTGTTCGCGCGCGGCCGACCGTTCGGCCGGCGTCGCTTGCCGGTTGACGAGCCAGCCGCCGCCGAAGACGAGCAGCGCGCCTAGCGTGAGCCGCAAAGCGGTCCAATGCCAGCCGAGCACGAAGCCCATGAAGACCAGCGTCGCCGGATTGAGCACGGAGTTGCCGAGCCAAAACGCGACCGCCGCGCCCGGTGACGCCTGCCGCGCGCGCAGGCCCACCACCACGGGCGCCGCGCAGCACGTGCACATCATGCCGGGCAGCGCGAGCAAGCCGCCCGCGGCGACGCTGCGCATGCCGGCGCCGCCCAGCAGGCGCGCGACCCAGTGCGTCGGCAGCAATGTCTGCACCGCCGAGCCGAGCAGCAGGCCGAGCACGAGCGCCTGCCAGATCGCCTTCGCATAAGCGGTCGCATAGCCGAGCGCCGCGTGCCACGACGCCTGCGGCGGCATGGCCTCGGTGCCGCTCAGGATCGAGTGGCCGATCGAATGCGTGTCGGCGGCGACGAACGCGCGGTGATAGTACGGCGACCACTTGACGTAGTAGAGCCCGAAGATTGCGATCAGCGCAAACAACGTAATAGCGAACGCCGAACCTGGGCGGCGCGGCGTTTGGATGAGAGATTCCATGGTCTCGAATAAGTTAGTTTGAATGTGCGAGATCAGCGCATTGGGCGATCAATTCGCGCGCCTGAGCGAGCGGCTCTGGCGCGCAAGGATCGAACGCGAACGGCAATGGCCCCCCTGCCGCACCGAACGAACGCTGGCTGCTGCGAGCGTACGCCGGATCGTAGTGCTGCTCGATCAGCTCGGTGCAAAGTTGTTCGAGCTGCCCGTTATCGATGAGCTCGTGCCAGCGCGTGACCGTCTGCCGGCTGTGGAGCCCGATCAAACGCGTCAGCTGATCTTTGAAGAATTGCGGCGTGTCGAACAAGTGCCGATAGTCGTTCAACAGATACCGCACCCGTGCGTCGAGCGGCGCCGACACCTTCACATAGCGCCCCGCATGAAACGCATCGAGCAGCGACAGAGGCAGCGAGATATTGCCGATCCGACGGCTTTCCGCCTCGACGAACACGGGCTGATTCGCATCCAATTTCGACAGTGCGACGGCCAATGCCGTATCGAAGGCTTTCTGCGTCGGCTGGTTGGAATCGGGCAGCGCGCCCAGAAGCGATCCGCGGTGCCGGGCCAGTCCCTCGAGATCCAACACCTGCGCGCCCGCATCGGCCAGCGCGTGCAGCAGGCGCGTCTTGCCGGTACCTGTGTGCCCGGTCAGCGCAATGTAATCGAACCGCGACGGCAAGCCCTCCAGCTGCTCGAGCACGTGGTGCCGATACGACTTGTAGCCGCCGTCCAGTTGCCGCGCCTGCCAGCCGATCATGTTGAACCAGACGGTCATCGCGCCGGACCGCTTGCCGCCGCGCCAGCAATAGATCAGCGGACGCCAATTGCGCGGACGGTCCGCAAAGACCGTGTCGAGGTGGTGCGCGATGTTGCGCCCCACCATCGCCGAACCGACGCGGCTCGCCTCGAACGGCGAGTTCTTGTACAGCGTGCCGACGATCACGCGCTCTTCGTTGCTGAGCACCGGCGCGTTGATCGCACCGGGAATGTGGTCTTCGGCATATTCGAGCGGCGTGCGCACGTCGACGATTTCGTCGAACGATGCGAGCTGATCGATGGTGACAACGAGGTTTTTCACAATGGCTGACCGGACGCCGGCGAGACCCGCGCGTTACCGGCTGTATTCGAGTAATTTCCTATTATTCCATGCGGCGGCATTGTCCGATCATTCAGCCAGATGGGGGATGCCGGACGACTACCCGTTTCGACCGTTCGCTGATCGAGAGCCTACGCCATGACTCACCACGAAACCGCGCTCGCGGACCCCGGCATGTCCGCGCTCTCGGCGAGCGACGATCGATTCGCCTTCGGCAACGCAGCGATCGCATTGACTTGGACCGTCGCGCATTCGCGTTTGACCGGCTTTGCGATCGTCGATCGCGCCCATTCGCGGACGCTGCCGGTGATCGCGCCTTTCACGTTGACGTTCGCCGATGGGCGCACGCTTGGCGTTGACGAGCTGAGGTTGCTCGCGCCGTTGCGCGACGATCTGCTGACAGCGGACGCGCGCGCAGCCAGGCTTGCCGATCGACTGGCAGGCCGGCGCGTGAGCGCCGTTCTTCACGACGAGCATGATCGCCTGCGAGTGGAGTTGTTTATCGAACAGCGCGAAGACTCGCCGTATCTGCGCTTGCACTTGGCGATCACAGCGCTTGCGCAAGACGAGCCCATCGTCGCGGTTTCGATGCTTCAGACGCAAGCCGCAAACGCGCGGGCAAGCAGCCCATTGAACGGCACACCCGTGATCGCCGGTCATGTCTACCTTGGCTTAGAGCTTCCGAGGTCGGAAAGCGAGGTGCGCGACGACGGGGTCCGCTTCACGGTGACACGTGCGTTGCCGCTGGAAAAAGGCAAGACGCTCGCTTACTCGACGGTTGCGGGCGTGGTCCGCGAAGGCCAATTGCGCCGCGATTTTTCGGCTTATCTCGAACGCGAACGCGCACGTCCTTATCGCCCGTTCCTTCATTACAACTCGTGGTACGACATCGGCTTCCTCACGCGTTATACGGAAGCCCAAGCGCTCGAACGCATCGATGCGTTAGGCCGCGAATTGCACGACAAGCGCGGCGTGCAGCTCGACTCCTTCCTCTTCGACGACGGCTGGGACGACTACAGCGGCAGTTGGCATTTCAGCGAGAATTTCCCGCGTGGTTTCGTGCCGCTACGCGACGCCGCAGCGCGATATGGCGCGGCGCCCGGCGTGTGGCTGTCGCCATGGGGCGGCTATTGCGAGCCTCGACAGGAACGGGTCGCGCGCGGGCTTGCGTCGGGGTATGAGGTCGCCGATGACGGGCTGGCCTTGTCCGGGCCGAAGTACTATCGACGCTTTCATGAAGTCGTGATGTCGCTGCTTCGCTCGCACGGCGTCAATCATTTCAAGTTCGACGGCACGGGCAACGCCGATAAAGTGATTTCCGGCAGCCGTTTCAACAGCGATTGGGACGCGGCGATCGAACTGATCGACGACATTCGCAGCGCGCGGCCGGACACCTTCATCAACCTCTCCACCGGCACCCTTCCCTCGCCGTTCTGGCTGCGCTACGCCGATTCGATCTGGCGCGGCGGCGCCGACGACGGACTCGCCGGCGTCGGCAGCAACCGCGAGCGCTGGATCACGTATCGCGATGCCCAGACGTACCGCAATGTCGTGCTCGCAAGCCCGCTGTTTCCGCTGAATTCGCTGATGCTGCACGGGATCATTTACGCGCAGGAGAATCCGCGTCTTAGCGGCGACGCGGGGCAGGCGTTCGCCAACGAAGTGCGTTCGTACTTTGCGAGCGGGACGCAATTGCAGGAGCTGTACGTCACGCCTTCGCTGCTTGAGGAACGGGATTGGGACGTGCTCGCGGAGTCGGCTAAGTGGGCACGCGCAAACGCCGATGTTCTGCGCGACAGTCACTGGATCGGCGGTGCGCCGGATGAGCTTGAGGTGTATGGATGGGCGGCTTGGTCGCCATCGAAGTCCATTGTCACGCTGCGCAATCCGGCCGATCACGTGCAGCGCTTTGATCTCGACTTGCGAGGGCAATTGGAGTTGCCGGACGGTGCTGACGGTCGATTCCATGTGCTCTGCGCTTGGAGCGGACGTGATGCGTCTGTTCCTGCGATGTTGGCTGCGGACCAGCCGCAAACGATTCGCCTTGCGCCATTCGAAGTGCTTACTTTAGAACTGTTGCCAGTGGACGCCGATGCTTAGCGTTTGCGTTTATTTCGTTACGCCAACGTGCGCGCAAGTTCGATCGGCTTCGCTTCGATCTGATGCAAGTCGAAGATCGTGACCACGTTCTCGCCCTCTCGGAGCCATGGAGCCGGACAATACAAGCGCCTTTGCGGACCGATATTCCAGTAGCGTCCGAGGTTGTGTCCGTTGACCCAGACCATGCCCTTGGTCCAGTGGCTCATGTCGAGATAGGTATCGCCCACGGTATCGAGCGATATCGTCGCTCGGAAAAACAATCCGGCCTTGCGCGGATTCGAGCACACGTTCCGCAGGTTTGTGATGGTGTCGGTGCTCATCGGCAACAGGAACACCTCCCATTCCTTCAGAAATTCGCTCACGCCCGTCGCATCCTGCAGCGTGACCGCGCCGACGATGCCTTTGCGGTCGATCATCGCGTGCCCATAGTTCACGCGCCCCATGCCTTCGACGAGGATGTCCAGATTGACAGTGCCATCTGGTGACGAGGCCGCTACTGGAAGAGCGATCGGCACATCGTGCATGACGTTGAGCGGTTGCGCGCATCGGACCGGCATCGGAGCTCTCGATACACCGCCCACATATTGCTCGCCGACGAAAACGGTCGCGTAGTCGTGAACGTCGCCGAGATTCAGAACACCACCTCGATAGTCCCGCAGCTTCTTGCGATAAAGCGCGAAACCGAACGCTTGCCCATACGTCTCGAAGGGTTGAGGGTCAGCGGTTTGCGCAGCGGGGAGCGCGGCAGGCAGGTTGTCCCAAACGGACGCGTAGCGTTCAGGCATCAAAGCGTCTTTTCCCGAGCGCTCGATGGCTGCGATCGGTTCTGGTACGTCCGGTAACGACGTCGGAAGATATCGGGCGATGATTTCGCGGTACTGCATGTATTTCGAAGTCGCGACACCTTGCTCGGTGATGGGCGCCGCGTAGTCGTAGCTCGTGATGTCGGGCTGGTATGCGACGGAATCCGGATCGACGTTCGCCCCCGCATAAAAACCGAAGCTCGTGCCGCCATGAATGACGTAGAGGTTGAACGAGAGGTTGTGTTGCATGAACGCGTCCAGCGTGCCGGAGATGTCCACGGCCGTCCCCTGCAGCGCCGCGTCGCCCCAGTGCGTGAGCCATCCTGGATACACCTCGCCGGCCATCACCGGAACGTCGGGAAACGTCTGCCGCGCCGCCGCGATTTGCGCGGCGTTGCCATTGCTCAACGCAATCGCGCCGCCCGTGACGTTCGAGCGATTCTGCTGGAGTTGCGTGATGCCATCCTCGGTGTAGAACGGGCCGTCGATTCCGCCTCTAAGCCAAAGCTGCCGGATTTCTTCGAGGTAGGCCGGATTGCAGCCGTATGAACCAAATTCGTTTTCGATCTGAATCATCAGGATCGGGCCGCCGATGCACGCCATCAGGGGTTTGACGCGCGGGATCAGTTCGTCGATGTAGCGCGCGACGGCGGACATATAGCGGGGATCGGTCGCCGAGTCGGTCCTAAGCGCGATGTCCGGGTAACGCAGCAGGTAGGACGGCATACCTCCCAGATCCCATTCGGCGCAGACGTATGGGCCCGGTCGCAGCAGAACCCACATCGCTTCCGATTGACACAGGCGGATGAACGCTTCGATATCGCGGTTCTCGCTTTGGAAGTCGAAAACGCCTGGGCTCGTTTCGTGGTAGTTCCACATGACGTAGAGCGCGATGGTGTTCATGCCCATCGCCTTCGTCATTTGGATGCGATGCCGCCAGTATTCGGCGGGAATGCGAGCGGGGTGGAGTTCGCCGCTGCGGATTTGGAACGGTTGGCCGTCGAGGAGGAAGCGGTTGTCTTGCTGGGCGAAGGAGAAGATATGCGGGCGGCTTGGGCTTGGGGAGGTTGCGGTTGTCTTCATGCAGTCGAAGTTCGCGAATGTAAGCCGGGTTGAAAACAAAATCGGCGCGGTCAACAGACCGCGCCTTGGACGTCGATGATGGCTCTGCGAAACGGCAATCGCGTTGCCGTGCAGATTTCACTATAGGCGAGTGACGGGCGAATTTAGTGAGAACTGCCGCCGCCGTGGCCGCCGTTTCCGCCGTTACCTTGGCCGCCTTTGCCTTGGCCGCCGTTGCCCTGGCCTCCGTTGCCCTGGCCTCCGTTGCCCTGGCCTCCGTTGCCTTGGCCTCCGTTACCCTGACCGCCGTTACCTTGGCCGCCGTTACCTTGACCGCCGTTGCCTTGGCCTCCGTTGCCTTGGCCTCCGTTGCCTTGGCCTCCGTTGCCTTGGCCTCCGTTGCCTT